>JBGTFE010000058.1:0-47903 GCA_041747435.1 Pyrinomonadaceae bacterium
CGGAGCGGCAGATTTGCGAGATTTGCTATCTCGACGACCAATCTTCCGGTCCAGCCGGCTTCAAGCGGCGTTGTGTTCACAAGCAACCCGGCGCGCGCGTAGGTCGATTTTCCGAGCGCGATGCCGGTTACGTTTCGCGGCATTTTGAACGTTTCAACCGTAACGCCGAGACCGTAATGATTTGGCGGTAAAAGATAATATTTCGCGCCGTCTTCCGACTCGCGAAGCGTCGGCTCGATCAAAGAAAAACTTTCGTCAAACTTTTTCGGGTCGATTTCAAGAGCGTGAACCGAGGAAAAGATGCGAAAGCCGTCGTCCGCGAGCCGCATATCGTAGCCGTAGCTCGAGCACCCGGCAGAAATTATGCGGTTTCCGTTGATTTCGCGGACGAGTTCCGGCAAAAACGGGTCGATCATATTGTGCTCGGTCGCCATTTTTCGAAGCCAAATGTCAGATTTTATCGTCATAAATTAAAAAAGGAACGTGATAAAGAAAAAATAACCTATCACATTCCAAATGCAAAATGACACGGCGCAAAAGGCTTAATGTAATTGGAGGAAGTACCCGCGAAATAACAAGAAATAACACGCACGAGTTTGATCTATTTTCGTGTTTCTTCGTGTTGTTTCGTGGTTGAGTTTCTTACGAAATATTATGCGAAGTCGCTAAAACCTTTGCGTTAGCCACTATTCAGTTCGCGTTTTCCGCGTGTTCCTTACGGCAATTGTCCGTTCGGCTCAATCCTGAGATCACCGTCGCCGACCGTAAAGATTAGTTTCGCACCTCCGTTTCCCGCCTTGGCGTTGATCAGTTTTTCGGTGAATTGTGTTCGGTCGCGCGGTTTCAAAATGTCATATGCGTTGTCAATTTTGCCGGTGCGCAAAATGCTCGCGTCAAATTCGGCGTTCAGATTTAAAGGTAGATAGAGATTCATCACGCCTTTTCCAAGCTGAATATTTGCGCCCTGTCCGCGCCAACTGCGCGCAAGAATTTCGATGGTCACGCTCCCGCTTCCAAAAGTCGCCGCGATTCCGCCGCCTGAAAACTTTAGACGCGCGGTGGTTTCGAGAAAGTTTATCCGCATCGCGCCTTCGACCTTTGCGAGGTCAAAATCGCCGCGTCCGCCGTCGATCTCCAAATCGGAAAATACCGGAACCTTGATCTTGTAGTCGAACCTGACCGGCATTGTCAGCAATCTTTTTGGGAATTTTTTCGCATTTCGCTTCAAATAAGCTTTGTCGTTCGTTCCAACACTGAGAATGCTGAGGCGTCCCATTGTTACTTCAAATGTAAATGTGTTTACATTCGCGAGCAAAGCAAGATCGGCATCGTTTTCCGCCTGAACTTCGATCTCGGCGGAGATTTCAACCTCGTTTTTCTGCCAGCCTTCGATCACGATCGAACCGCTTGGCGCGCCTACGATCGAGATCGTGCCGCCGACGCCGAAATCGACTTTTTCGGTTTTGTAAGTCGTGCGTTTCAATAATTTACCGGTTTGAGCAAAAGACGGAAAATGAAAAAGGAGGACAAAAGCCGCGCAAAAAAATATGCCGGCACAGAATTTTTTTATATTTATTTTCATTATTTAGTTTTGGAGAAAAGCCGGGAGAATTATATCAAAATCCGCGAAAAGCGTATGATCATCTTCTGAGGAAAGCGATGTTGCCGTTGTGGTTTGTGATCGTCAAACTCGCGCTTCCGTCGCCGATTTTGCCAAAAACACGCCGTCCGTCGGTAAAATTCAAGCCCGCGTTTGAAAATGTTCCGAGCGCGATGTTTCGCGTTGAGGGCGCGGTTGCAACGAGACGAAACGACGAATTTACCGGAATCCGAAGATTGATGTTTCCCTTCATTGAAGTAAAACGGTAAATGCCTTCCGTTTTGAGTTCGCCGTCAAAAAAAATGTCGCCCATGCCGTTTCCGGCGTCGACGTTGCTAGCGCTGATATTTGTTAGAGTGATGTCGCCGTCGCTCGAAATTTTTGCGCGAACAAGCCCGCCGCCGATGTTGCTGACGCGCAGATCGCCCATTCGCGTTTCGATATCGACCGATGATGAATACGGAACCTTGATCGTAAAATTGACGCTGCCGACGTCGTTTCTGCCCTGATTTTCCTTGACGAGATTGATGTAGATCGTGCCGCTCAGGTTTTGCGGATTTAGGTTTGCCGCCGGAGCTTCGAGCGTTGCCGAAATGCTGACTTCCGCTTTATTCCAGCCTTCGACGGTTATCGTTCCTGAGCGGTTTGTTAGTTGAAGGCGAACATTTTTACTCGCGGGATAAGTTTTGGAAAACTTTTTTTGCGCCGAAACTTCAATTCCGGACACAAAGAAAAAAACTACGGTCAAAAATAGAATCGTAGCTTTTTTATAAGCGCCCGTTAAACTTTTCAATTTCATTACAAAAACCAAAATTACAACTCGGAAAATTCACGCAGCAATTCCATCTGCTCGCTCAAGGCTGAATCGAGCATTTCGCTCGATATTTCGTCCTGCGGATTTTCCTTCAAGATCCGGTCGTATTGGTAAACGACTTGATTTATTTCGTTCAAATTACGGTCAAATGCTTCGCGCAGCTCCGCGTCCCATTGACCGCGCCGCTGTTCGACGCGTTTGCGCCAATACTCGATAGCAAGCTGTTGTTCCTTTATGCGGCGTTCGCGCGCCTGCTGCGGCGTTTCGATCAAGCCGATCCTGCTCAAAACACTGTCCAACAAGGTCGGCTGAACGGCGACCGAATCGGCAGCCGCGACTTCGCGAGGTTTCGAATAATTTTGAATTCCGACCACAGTAAGCAGCGAGCTGATAAGGGCGATCCCAAAAAAAGCCGCGAGAACCTGCGAGAACGAAAGCTGCCAACTGTTTTTCCAAAATCGCGAAAACCAGCCGGCGCTTGCTTGCTTTTCGATATCTTCCCTGGTTTTTTCAGGAATTACTTCGGTTTCGATCAGATTATTGATACGACACCAAAGCGCTTTCGGATTCGGCGGCATCGAATCTTCAAACTGACAAAAATCAAGAACCGCCGCGAAATCCTCGCAAATTTTTGCGCATTTTTCGCAGGCAGCTAAGTGAGTTCGGACATTTGTTGAAACCTTTTCTTCAAGGTCTCTGTCCAAGAACGCACTGATTAATTCTTGACATTGTTCGCAGTTCATCGAATTGTTTTGAAAAATTGAAAAAATTCTTTCCGCCAAATCTTGACTTCAATTAATAGATTGCCCGAAAAACCTTATGGTTGCCTTCGGGCAGATTAATTTTTCGTCAGCGTTTATGCCTCATTTTGCTTGATAAGCAAACCGCGCAATTTCAATCGCGCTTTATGTAATTGCGATTTGGAAGTTCCGACTGAAATTCCGAGCAGGCGGGCGACTTCCTCGTGTTCGTAGCCCTCGACGTCGTGGAGCACAAAAACCTTGCGATAACCCGGCGGAAGCTGGACGATAGCGTTTTTTATAGCGATGCGGTCAAGCACCGGCATTTTGCGCGGATTTTCCGTTCCCGAGACGGTTTGTTCCGGCATCTCGCCGCTTTCAGACGTCTTTTCGTTCTTTACGCTGCGTCTGCGGAAATACATCAAAACCTGGTTGACCGTCAAACGATGAAGCCAGGTTGAAAATGCCGAATCGCCGCGAAAACTGCCGATCTTGCGGAAAAGCTGTATAAAAACTTCCTGCGTCAGATCTTCGGCTTCAGTTTGATTGTTTGTCATTCGCAGGCAAAGCGAATAAGTGCGGCGGTTATAGCGTTCGTAAAGGAGCTCAAACGCGGAAATATTTCCATTTGCGGCTTTTTGCGTCAACGCAAAATCCGGCGAGTCGGCAGCGACAATTTCCGGTTCCGCCGCCTGAAAGGTTTGAATTAAAGAAGCGCTCGCGCTTTCCTCAACCTGAATTGCAACGTCTTGCTCAAGAGCCGAGGCTAAGTCCATAGTTGCTCCTAATAAATTACTATCGGATTTTATTACTTCTTCCGTGCTTATGATGAGTTACCTCCAAACCTAAGTTGCTTGAGCTACCTAATTTTATGACAAGTACTGCGAAAGGTAAATGTTTTTTTGACAATTAATCGGAAAAAGCACGATTTTTCTGCGAAAATATCTGACTTTTTGTCCATTTTTTGGTATAAAACAGATGTTCTCAAAAAATCTGTCAGGAAACGTTTATGCTCTTCCTAACGCAGTCTGCCGCCGTTTACGGCATTGACGCGCTCATCGTCGACATCGAAGTTAATCTGCAGCCCGTGCGCGGCGAAGCCGACACGCCTTCGTCCGTTACGATCGTCGGTTTGCCGGACACCGCCGTTCGCGAATCGCGCGAGCGTATCCGCGCCGCGATAACAAACAGCTCTTTCTTTTTTCCTTTTCACAAAGTGACGATAAATCTTGCGCCGGCTGACGTGCGTAAAGAGGGCGCGAGTTTCGATCTTCCGATTGCGCTCGGAATACTGGGCGCAAACGGCGATCTCGGAAATTTCGAAAATTTGGAAAACACATTGAGCGTCGGCGAGCTTTCGCTTGACGGGCGCGTTCGTCCGGTTCGCGGCGCGCTCTCGATCGCACTGCGCTGTCGGGAAAACGGCATCGAAAATCTTATTTTGCCCGAGGAAAATGCGACCGAAGCCGCCGTCGTAAAAGGCGTCAACGTTTTTCCCGTTCGCGATCTGCGCGAAGCGGTTTTGATCAGCCAAAGCCTTTTGAACGGACAAGAAACATTTATTCCGCCGCTCGTGCTCGACATCAGCGAGCTTAAAGTCAAAGAAAATAAATACCGCATCGATTTTAACGAAGTTCGCGGGCAGCAAAGCGCAAAACGCGCGCTCGAGGTCGCGAGCGCCGGCGGACACAATATTTTGATGATCGGCTCGCCCGGTTCGGGCAAAACAATGCTTGCAAAGCGCTTGCCGACCATTCTGCCGCCGCTTGAATTTGAAGAAGCGCTCGAAATTACAAAGATTCATTCGGTCGCCGGCTTGACCGGAAAATCGGGTTTGATAATCGAAAGACCATTTAAGTCGCCGCATCACACCGTTTCGCAAGCCGGGTTGATCGGCGGCGGCTCGATCCCGAAACCCGGTGAGGTTTCACTCGCTCACTTGGGCGTTTTGTTTCTCGACGAGCTTCCCGAATTCGACCGAAGCACTCTTGAAGTTCTCCGCCAGCCGATGGAAGACACAGAAGTTACGATCAGCCGCGCCGCGACTTCGCTCACGTTTCCTGCGGATTTTACGCTCGTTGCTTCGATGAATCCGTGCCCGTGCGGTTATTTCGGCTCGCGCCGCGAATGCAAATGTTCGCCGCTTCAAATTCAGCGCTACGTCGGCAAAATTTCCGGTCCGCTTTTAGACCGCATCGACATTCACATCGACGTTCCGGCGGTTCATTTCAAAGAACTTCGGGGTCGCGGCGTTCCCGAAGGCGACAGCTCCGACGTGATTCGCGCGAGAGTGATAAAAGCTCGCGAAATTCAATTAAAGCGATTCGAAGGCGAAGGAGTTTTTTCAAACTCGGCAATGCTGCCCGGACACATCCGCAAATTCTGCGCGCTCGACGCCGAAAGCGAAAACCTGCTCGAACGCGCAATGCTCCGGCAAGGACTTTCCGCCCGCGCGCACGACCGCATCTTAAAAGTTTCGCGCACGATCGGCGATCTCGAAGGAAGCGAAAATATCCAAACCGTTCACATCAGCGAAGCGATAAATTACCGCTCGCTCGATAGAAATTATTGGAGTTAGGTGATCAGCACCGGCGCGCGAATATAATGCCCGGTAAATCGAAAGTTGAGCGATCCGTCCTTGCTTACGCTCGCGTCTTTGAATTACAACTTTAATAATGACAGCAGAAAATTTGATCGGCTTTGATTCCATCCCGCAGACGCTTCCGCATTTTTGTATCGAATCATTTCGCCGCAATGATAAGAGCGACGCGCTGAGCTATAAATTCGAATCGGCGTGGAAACAAATTTCCGGCGCCGAGGCTATTGAAAAGATAAAGCGTTTTGCGCTCGGGCTTTCCGATCTGGGCGTAAAAGCGGGGATGCGCATCGCGATAATTTCGGAAAATCGTCCCGAATGGTCGCTTGTCGATCTGGCGGTTTTGGCGATTCGCGCCGTCGTTGTGCCAATTTACACAACGCAGGCGGTCGAGCAAATTCGATACATTCTTGAAGATTCCGGCGCGAAAATGCTTTTTGTCTCGGGCGAAAAATTGTTCAAACATGCCGAAAAAGCCATCGAATCGGTCGAGACGATCGAGAAGCTTATCTTTTTTGACGAAGATGCCAAGCCCGAACACGACAACCGCGCGATGACGCTTGCCGAAATAGAAAAACGCGGCGAGGAATTGGACCAGATCGACGCGAAAAGCTTTGAACATTTTCTTGAGGAAATTAATTCAGACGATCTCGCCACGATAATTTACACGTCCGGCACGACCGGCGAGCCAAAAGGCGTGATGCTCACGCACGAGAATTTTGTTTCGAATATTGTTTCGATATCGAAAGGTTTGCCTATCAAAGCAAGCGATCGTTCTTTAGCCGTTTTGCCGCTTTCGCATATTTTTGAACGAACCGTTTTTTACGTGCTTTGCTCAAACGGCGTATCGATACATTACTGCGCTTCATTCGATCAGATTGCATCGCATCTCGCCGAGACAAAACCGACGATAATGACCGCCGTTCCGCGTCTGTTCGAGCAGGTTTATCACAAGATCGTCAAAAAAGGGAAAGCGGCGGGCGGCTGGAAAACGTCGCTTTTCGATTGGGCATTGGACGTCGGGCAGGAGTATTGGACGGCGAAGGATCTGCACGAATCCGTTTCG
This sequence comes from Pyrinomonadaceae bacterium, assembly GCA_041747435.1. Classification (GTDB taxonomy): domain Bacteria; phylum Acidobacteriota; class Blastocatellia; order Pyrinomonadales; family Pyrinomonadaceae; genus JBGTFE01. Next base: position 6,817 of record JBGTFE010000058.1, read on the forward strand.
CCGATCCTCGCGGCAAAACACGCGATCGCAAGCCGGCTGGTGTTTTCAAAATGGCGCGCGGGAGTCGGCGGAAGCTTGAGATTTTTTGTTTCGGGCGGCGCTCCGCTTTCAAAAAAATTATCGTACGCGTTCTGGGGAGCGGGAATTCCGATCCTGCAAGGTTACGGCATGACCGAAGCTTGCATCGTCTGCGCAAATCGCCCGGACGACAACAAGGTCGGCTCGATCGGAACGCCGTTTGAAGGCATCGAAATGAAAATTGCGGAGAAGGACGGCGAAATTCTGATCCGCGGTGCGAATGTTATGCGCGGCTATTACAACAAGTCCGAAGAAACCGCGAAAGCGCTCGATGCGGAAGGCTTTTATCATACGGGCGACGTCGGTTATGAAGATCAGGACGGACATTTTTACGTCACCGATCGTTTGAAAGATCTGTTCAAATTGTCGAACGGAAAATATGTCGCGCCGCTTCAGGTCGAAAGCCTTTTGAAGCAATCGCCGCTCGTTTCGCAGGCAGTCGTCGTCGGTTCCGGCAGAAAACAGGTCGGCGCGCTGATCGTTCCCGATTGGGAAACTTTGAAGCAGCTTTTAAAGGAAGAAAAGATCGAGGCGGAAGGCTCGCGCGAAGAGCTTTGCGAGAATCCGCTGGTCGTCAAACGAGTTCAACGCGATGCGATCGAGTTTACGCGCGAAACCAACGACTACGAAAGAGTTAAACGAATCTATCTTCTCCCGCGCGAGTTTTCCATCGATAAAGGCGAAATGACGCCGACGCTCAAGATCAAGCGAAATGTGATCGATGAAAAATACGAAGAGGCGATCGACGAAATTTGCGGAAGCTAACTCAGGCTTTTTCCAAAATTAAGCCGTCGTTTTCGTTCAGAAGTTTATTTAATAAAGAAAAATCCTTGTGCTTATTGCTCAAAAGCGCGTCGGCAAGTTCGTAAAGCGGAACGGGAATTTCGACCGCGGCGATCTTTTCTTCCGCCTGCGGATAATGTGAGTAAAATTCTATCTCGGACAAACAAAACTCACACGCCGAAAGATGTTTGCGGATTCGCCGCGCTTCTTTTTCGGAAATATCGCCGTTTTGAAACGACAGCAGTTTTTGTGATGGGGGACAATTTGCGTTTTTGCAAAAAGTAACCATTTTTAACGAAAACATATAAACAAGGCTCGAACACGAATTTCCGAGTCCTCACCTCAAAACCGGCAAGGTAGAAAAAACTCTCGTTACAAAAAAAATAAATCTGTAATGCGCTTTTCTTTCCAAAACTAATTCGCATAAAATTCAAAACAATATTCCGTGCAATAAAGTGCATTCTCATAAATCATTTATAAACAATCCTTTAGCACCAATGTTAAACAAAACTAAAAGAAATAAAAAACTGTTGCTCAATTCGAAAATAATTGATAACATTTTATGTGTAGGTTGGTATGAGACAGAAAATCTTATCAACTACCCGCCAAAATTAACTGCAGAGCTCGGCGGTTAATTTACAAACGAAGTTTCTACCAATCTTAATTGCGGAAAGCGTAAAAAGCTTTTGCCTTTGCGGAAGAAAATCTCAATCGGGAAGGGATTTCAACAAAAAATCTGCGCGCAAAAGGCTTTTTACGAGGCAACAAAAATCACAAATCAATCGGAAAGATAACTTTATGAGTTCAATGAAAAATCAGGGACGTGTACCAAAAACCATTCAAAACAGGCAGATCAAAATCGGAAAATGGACGGAAAGTCTTAAAGCCTCGGACGTAAATCAGATCTGGACGGAATTGCATAGAATAGTTTCATCGCATCCGTTGGTAAGAGCTTCAAAGCGTGCCGGATTCCTCATCGAAGAAGGTAAATACAACGCCTACACAGATTTAACGCAAGAGCTTTTCGTCGCTCTTTTGAGCAAGGAACGATTTCAGCATTATCTGGACACGGAAATGACTGATGCGGAGATCGAGGCGGAAATTTCGCAAATCGAGCTGACGAATCTTCTTACCGCCGAACTTCGGAAACGTTATCCCGAAAGCTATCGTCTGGCGCGACGAGTTTCGACTTTGATCCAAACTGGCAAGACGTTCAAGCGTTTCGACAATTTTGACAATCCCGACGTTCATCGGCGTCTCGCAGACCGTCTTTACGGACTTGCCGAATGGGCGAACAACAAAACTCGCCGAAACGTCCAGGAAATGGAAGAGCGCGTAAAAGTCGTTTCGTTTCACAGCCGCGATACTCGCATGGTCGGCTGCACAGGCGACGCGCAGATCGTCATTAGCAATGTCGATCTGGAAAAGTTGATCATAAAAGTATTCAAAGCGGTCGATTCGCCGGTCGATGTGCGTTCGCTCCGTTCGTTCGTAATGTCGCGTTTACCGGTTATGGATATTTATCTTGTGCCGATCGGCGGCTCGGCAAACGACGATGACGACAACAAATACGAATACGATCCGGCTGATTCGCGCGAAGATCCAGAGGAAAATGTTTTGCGCCGCGAGGCTGAACTCGCTGCCGCAGGATTTGTCGAGAACTTTCTGAAAAATTTAGAAAAAAGCGTGCGTGGAAAAGCGAAGCAATATAACCGAATGATCAGCGTTTTATGGCATTGCTATTTGATCTCCGACAGCGGAACGCAGCTCGAAGTCGCCGAAATGCTGGGCGTTTCCGATTCGCTAGTTTCCGATTACCGGAAGCGCATCGAATCGAATTTGCAGTCGCTTTCCTTTAACGGCGTCAACGAGGCGCGTCATTTTGAAAAGGCTTTGCGCCGCAAAGTGCATTCGATGATCGCGGTCGAAAGAGAAGAAGTCGCCGCCTAATCTTCATTTTTTCTCTCCTTTCAAAAAGAGCACAATGCCGTACGAATGCCCGCCAAACGCACCAAAAGTCATGATTACGAATCACTCAACTTGCCCGCAAAAGATCGCGGCGCAAATTCCGGTGACCGCAAATCGGCAAAACAAAAAAGCTTAACCGGTCCAAAAAAGCCGCGCGAAAAAACCAGAATTCCGCCAGAACCTAAAACGGTTTCGGCGGAAAAACCCATTTTAAAGCAAAACGGAAAAAATCCCGCCAAAAAACTAACTTTTGCCGAAGAAAAAAAGAAAAAAAAGGAAGACAAGCGAGCGCAAAAAGATCGCGAGCTGCTCAACGACGATCATTGGTTGATGCGAAACGGGCATACTTTAAGCTATGTCGGGCTTTATCTTTTTTCGGTCGTCGTGCTTTTTCGCCCGTACGAACTAATTCCGGAACTTTCATTTCTTTCGTCGTCGGCTTTTATAATCGCGATCGTAACCCTGATTGTCTTTATACCGACACAATTTTCCACGGAAGGATCGTTCACGACGCTTTCAACGGAAGTGAAATGTATCTTGGTGATGGCTGCCTTAGCGATGCTGACGATGCCGATCGCCAAAGATCCGAACACCGCCTGGGACACGTTTAACGAAACTTTTGTAAAAGCCGCGCTGATGTTCATCGTGATGGTAAACGTGCTGCGCACACGCCAGCGCTTGACCGGTTTGATGTGGCTTTCGCTCGCGGTCGGCGTTTATCTGAGCTACATTGCGCTGAGCATGTATATAAACGGCGAGCTCAACGCAGAAGGTTATCGCGTCGCGGTCGATGTAAAAGGACTTTTCGGAAATCCGAACGATCTTGCTTTGCATCTTGTAACGATGGTGCCGCTTGCCGTCTGTCTCGGAATCGCCAGCCGGAATAAAGCTGCACGGTGGATCTATTTTGTTATGGCGGCGCTTTTTGTCGCGGCGAACACCGTGACGTTTTCACGCGGCGGATTTCTCGGACTGATTTCGGCAATCGGCGTTTTAATCTGGAAATTGGCGCGTAAAAATCGTTTAAATGTAAGTCTGGCGTCAATTGTCTTCGGCACGATCTTCGTTTTGCTCGCGCCGGGAAATTATGGGGTGCGGATCTTGTCGATCTTTGGTTTGGCGGCTGATCCGGTCGGATCAAGCGATCAGAGACGCGAATTGCTGGAGCGTTCGATCATTGTGACTTTGCGAAATCCGTGGGGAATCGGTATCGGAAATTTTCCGATCGTCGGTGTTCGAAATCTTGTAACGCACAACGCGTATACGCAAGTTTCCGCCGAGCTCGGACTTTTAGGGTTGCTGGCTTATTTGATCTTTATGATAAGTCCATTTAGAAAACTGCGCGCGATCGAGCGGACACTATTTAAGAAAGATGAGCACGATTGGTTTTATTATTTGGCAATCGGTTTGCAGGCTTCGATCGTCGGTTATATGGTTTCATCGTTTTTCGTTTCTGTCGCATATAACTGGTTTATCTACTATTTGATAGCGTACGCAGTCGCGTTTCGAAGAATTTACCGGATCGAAAATAATTTGACGGATGAAGTAAAAAACGAGCCGCTTTGGGCATGGAAAAAGGCTTAGATGGATCTGATCTTGCAGACAATTTTTTGGACGAGCGTCGCCGCGCTGATCTATGTTTACGCCGGCTATCCGCTGCTGGTTTATTTAGTCAGCATCGCACGACCGCGCGAAGTTAGAAGATCCGAGATCACGCCGGCGGTTACGGTTTTGATCACGGCTTATAACGAAGAAAAGGCGATTCGCGCAAAACTGGAAAACACTCTGCAGATCGATTATGACGGCGATCTTGAAATTCTCGTCGCCTCGGACGGTTCGACCGATAAGACCGACGAGATCGTCAAAGAATTTGGGGCAAAAGGTGTTCGGCTCTTTCGGCAGGAAGGCAGAATGGGCAAAACTTTCACGCAAAACAAAGCCGTCGAAAAAGCATCCGGCGAAATAATTTTGTTTTCGGATGCGACGACGATGTATCAAACAGACGTTTTGCGCGTGATGCTGCCGAATTTTGCGGATGAATCGGTCGGATGCGTCGCCGGTAGATTGATCTATGTTGACGAATCGGAATCGGCTGTCGGAAAAGGCGCAAAAAGTTATTGGAGTTACGAAACTTTTTTGAAAAAAAGTGAAAGCAGCGCATGTTCGCTGATCGGTGCGTCAGGTTGTTTATATGCGGTCAGACGTTCCGCTTACAGGGCGATGTACGCGGAAGCGTGTTCTGATTTTTTGATCTGCACCGTTGTTTTCAAACAAGGTTTGCGCTCGGTTTACGAGCCAAACGCAGTTTGCACGGAAGAAACCAACCGACTGACGGGCAAAGAAATGCAAATGCGCGTGCGCGTTATTTCGCAAACGTTCACCGATCTATGGCGCAATCGCGAAATGTTAAATCCTTTTCGCAGCGGATTTTACGCGATCGAGTTAATTTCTCACAAAGTCCTGCGATATGCTGTGCCGATATTTTTGTTTTTGATGTTTGTTTCGTCTTTGCTGCTGGCTTTCGAATCCGGATTTTTCGAGTTTGAATTGGCAATTCAGGTCGGATTTTATTCGTTTGCATTGATTGCCTGGGCACTCGAAAAAAGCGGAAGGTCTTTGGGTATTTTGGCGATTCCGCATTACTTCGTTTTGGCAAATCTGGCATCTTTGATCGGCTTCTACAAATTTCTGCGCGGCGAGCGTTACGCACGCTGGGAACCGATTCGCGAAAAGGAAGCGGCACAAAATTGACCCTTTATATCAGCAATGGATCAAATCGCATCTCGAAATCAGATCTGCGGACGGATCGGACGAAACGTCACAGCGCACGCGCCGAAAGTGAGCGTGATAATTCCGGCATACAATATTGCCGAATACATCGCCGAAGCCTTGGATTCGGTTTTTGCTCAGACTTTTAGGGATTTTGAAGTTGTTGTTATCAATGATGGCTCGCCCGATACTGAAAATTTCGAGCGCGTTTTGGAAAAATATTTTGACGAAATAATTTATCTGAAACAAGAAAATCGCGGCGTCGGTCCGGCGCGGAATGTCGCGATCGAACATTCGCGCGGCTCGCTTCTCGCCTTTTTGGACGGCGACGATATTTGGCTGCCGGATTATCTTGAATCACAAGTAAAGTTTCTGGAAACGGAAGATCTCGACCTGGTTTATTCCGACGCTTATCTTTTCGGCAACGCCGCGCTCGAAGGCAGAACCTATATGCAGGATTCGCCGTCATCGGGCGAAGTCGATTTTGAAAGCCTGCTCGATCTGCGCTGCAATGTGATCTTGTCTGGTTCGGTTGCGCGTCGGGAAGCGGTCGAAAATGCCGGGATGTTTGAACCGAAAGACGTCCGCGCGCAGGATTTTCATCTTTGGCTGCGAATGTCGCATCAAGGCGCGCGCATCGGTTATCAGAAAAAAGCTTTGTTGAAGTATCGCGTTCGCGTTAACAGTCTTTCGGGTGATTCGGTTCAGCGCGTCGTGCGCGAGATCAATGTTTATCACCGTATTTCGGATACGATCGAGCTCAACGAATCGCAGGAGCGGATCGTGAAAAAGCATCTTGAAAGACTCGAAGCCGAGCTCGAGATCGAGCGCGGAAAATCGTTTCTCTTGAAGGAAGATTTTGCGGCGGCGCGCAAAGCGTTTGAAAAAGCGAATGAATATCGCCGTTCATTTCGGTTAAAAATCATTATTCGGCTGATAAGTTTCGCACCGCAGATTCTTTTGAAGATCTATCACGCGCGAAGAGCGGGCGACATCGATCTCGTTCCGGGAGGCGTTAAATAAAATGAATCTTAACGGCTCAACGGCAATACAAAAAAATCTAATTTACGACGTCGGAATGCATCGCGGGCAGGACACGGACTATTATCTCAGATGCGGTTATAAGGTCGTCGGTTTTGAAGCTAATCCGGATAACGCCGCTTTTTGCCGCAAGCGATTTGCAGATGCGATAAAAACCGGGCGATTGACGATAGTCGAAGGCGCGATAACGGAAGATGTCTCGCAAAATGGAAGTTCGGAAAAAATAAGATTTTTCCGCAACAGCGAATCTTCGTTTTGGGGAAGTACATCCGAAGACTGGGCTTGCCGAAACGAAGTGATGGGCACGAGCAACGAAACGATCGAGGTTGATGCCGTCGACTTCAAAAAAGCGCTCAAAAAATACGGCATTCCGTTTTATCTGAAGGCGGATATCGTCGGTTCGGAAACAATTTGCCTCCGAGCGCTGCTCGAATTTGAGAACAAGCCGGATTATCTTTCAATTCGCTCGGAAAAAATAGTTTTCCGTAAGCTCGAGGAAGAATTCGAGCTTCTTGAAAAGCTCGGATACGACCGATTTAAAGCGGTTCAGCAAGACGTTCATAATTTTCAGACGGCTATCGAATCGCCCGACGGAAGATCGCTCTACACGTTTGAAGAAGGCGCGTCCGGCGTTTTCGGTGAAGATCTGAACGGAAAATGGAAAACCAAAGACGAGACGTTGAAAGAATATCGAAAAATTTTCACGCTTTACTGGCTTTTCGGTGACTACTCTTATCTGACTCAAACGGAAAAAGGCAAAAAATTTATCGCGCAGCTCGAACGCGTCGTTCGCCGACCGCTTCCCGGCTGGTACGACACGCACGCCACACATTCTCTCGTCAAATAAATGAAGACACAAAACGGACAAAAAGATTCGCTAAAAACGCAGGGCGCATGGCTGATGTTTGCCAAAACGATCGGCTTTGTTTTTTCCTTTTTGCTTCCGTTGCTCGTCGTCCGGCTTTTGGATCAGCACCAGGTCGGCGTTTATCGACTGTCGTTTCAGGTCATCATAAACGCCATCGCGATTTTGCCGCTCGGATTTTCGATGAGCGCGTATTATTTCCTGAATCGCGATCCGGAAAAACGCGGCGCCGCTGTTTTCAATATCCTCATTTTCAACTTTATCATCGGCGGTTTGGCGTGCCTCGCACTTTTTCTTTACCCGCAGTTTTTGGGAAATATTTTTCAAAGCGAGGATATGACGCTGCTCGCGCCGAGAATCGGCATTGTCGTTTGGATCTGGATCTTTTCGACATTTTTGGAAGTTGTCGCGATCGCGAATCAGGAAACGCGTCTTGCAACGGCTTTTATCATTTTTGCGCAATTCAGCAAAACTTTGCTGATGACCAGCGCTGTGATCGTGTTTACTACAGTTGACGCATTTATCTACGCGGCGATGATCCAGGGCGCGGTGCAAACGGCAATTTTGTTGATCTACCTCAATCACCGATTTCCAAAATTTTGGGGTACGTTCGATCTTGCTTTTTTCCGCGAACAGGCGGTTTATGCGATTCCTTTCGGACTCGCCGGCATTTTATGGACGCTGCAAACTGACATTCATCATTATTTTGTCGGCTACCGGTTTCAAGAAGCCGAATACGCGATCTATGCCTTTGGCTGCTTTCAGTTACCTTTGATCGCGATGCTTTCGGAATCGGTGATCTCGGTTTTGATCCCGCGAATGACCGAGCTGCAGCTCAAAGACGACAAAAAAGAAATGATTCGCCTGACGGCGCGCGCGATGCAGAAACTTGCGTTTTTCTTTTTCCCGATCTACATCTTTTTATTCATCACCGCGGAAACATTCATTTTCACCCTTTTCACGCATAATTACGCGGCAAGTGTGCCAGTTTTTCTGATAAATCTTACGCTTTTGCCGATGCAGATACTGCTCACCGATCCAATCGTCCGCGCTTACAAAGAACTCGGCAGATTCTTGCTGGTTTTACGCGCTTTTATTTTGATCGCGTTGTGCGGAGCGTTGTATTGGGGCATTTGGCATTTTGGCTTGAGCGGGATGATAGCGATCGTCGTGGTTTTTTCGCTGCTTGAAAAACTGATCGCCGAAACCGCGATCATTCGCAAATTGGGTGCCGGTAGAAAAGATCTGCCGCTGCTGAGGAATGTCGGAAAAACGGCGCTGATAACACTGATCGCGGGATTTGTAACAAATCTATTTTATTACGAGATCAAGGATTTTGTTTTTCATTACGGTGAACGCGTTGCCGCCGCGATGTTTTCCGCGCCAAAATTAGCCGTAACGGATTTTATCGGTGGCAGCCTTACACTTTTGGTTACAGGTTTGGTTTTCGCCGCTATTTATCTCGGCGCAACTTATTACTTCGATATTATCGAAACCGAAGAAAAACACTTTATTAGAAGTTTATTTAACCGATTGCGGCGAATTTTCAGGAAAAAGCCAATCCAAAATCCGCAATCCCAGATCCAAAATTAAGATGTGCGGAATTGCAGGATTTATTTCTAAAGACGAAAGCGCGCCCAAGCCTGAGCGCGAAATTTTGCTCGACAAAATGTGCCGCGTCATCGAGTATCGCGGACCGGACGAGCAGGGAATCGCGGTTAGCGGACGAGCCGCGCTCGGAATGCGTCGCCTTTCGATCATCGATCTGAAAACCGGTCAGCAGCCGATCTCGAACGCCGACGGTTCGCTCGTTATCGTTTTCAACGGAGAAATTTATAATTATCGCGAGCTAAAAAAAGAGCTCGAATCGCGCGGACATCGCTTCAAAACTAATTCCGACACCGAAACCGTTTTGCGCGCATACGAAGAATTCGGAGCCGATTGCCTCGAAAAATTGCGCGGGATGTTTGCGTTTGCGATTTGGAACGCGCGAAACGAAAGTCTTTTTATCGCAAGAGATAGAGTCGGTAAAAAGCCGCTTTTTTATACGTTGACGGAAAAGGGAAATTTTGTTTTCGGTTCGGAGTTGAAAGTCCTGCTCACGCACGGTGAAGTTTCAAAAAAGATCGATCATTCGGCGCTCGACGCCTATTTGACCTTCGGCTACGTGCCGGAAGAATTCTGCATTTTCAAGAATGTCCAAAAACTCGCGCCCGGACATTTTTTACTTTTCAAAGACGGAAAGATTCGAACGGAAAAGTATTGGGATTTTCGATACGCAAAGCCTGAAAACATAAAAACCGAGGATGAATACGCAGAAAAATTGCGCGAATTGATCAAGGAATCGGTTGAGATTCGCCTCATCTCGGAAGTTCCGCTCGGAGCCTTCCTTTCAGGCGGCGTCGATTCGTCAACAATTGTCGGAATGATGTCGCAGATTTCGGAAAAACCGGTAAAGACGTTCTCGATCGGATTTAATGAAGACACGTTCGATGAATTAAAATATGCGCGAATCGCCGCGGAACATTTCAAAACCGACCATCACGAATTTATCGTAACGCCAGATCTTGTCGACATCGTTGACGAATTAGTTTGGCATTTTGACGAGCCGTTTGCCGATCCTTCAGCGCTTCCGACGTTTATGGTTTCGAAAATGGCGCGCGATTTTGTAACGGTCATTCTTTCCGGCGACGGCGGCGATGAACTTTTCGCGGGCTACACGCGTTATGTTACAGACTCGAAAAGAAGCGGTTTGGAAAAGCTTCCGCAAACGATCCGGCGAAATTTACTGAAGCCTCTGAGCGCGAGCTTGCCGCACGGCGCAAAAGGGAAAAATTATCTTTACAATATTTCGCTCGATGCGATCGACCGCTATATCGACAGCATTTCACATTTTGGAACGCTCGGAAAACGATCGCTATACGCGAGCGACTTTTTGACGCGTCAAAATGGAGATTTCGGTAAAGGTGAAACGGTTTTTCGCAAGATCGCCGAAAGCGTTTCGACCGGAAACAGGCTAGACAGCCTTTTATACCTCGACAGCAAAACCTATCTGCCGGCGGATATTTTAACGAAAGTTGACCGGATGAGCATGGCAAACTCGCTCGAAGCACGCGTGCCTTTGCTTGACCACAAACTGATCGAATTCGTAACGCAAATTCCGACCGCGCTAAAATTGAAAGGACTCGAAACGAAGTCGATCTTCAGAAACGCAGTACGCTCGATCGTTCCTGAGGAAATTTTAAACCGTCCGAAACAAGGCTTTGGCGTTCCGATAAATGAATGGATAAACTTGCAGCTGCGCGAGCGCATTCGCGAAACTTTAACCGAGCGAAAAACCATCGAGCGCGGGTATTTTGACGCGAAATACGTGAAACTTTTGCTCGAGGAACACGCCGCCAAACGCCGCGATCATTCGTATTCGCTTTGGATCTTGTTTATGTTTGAACTTTGGAATCGGCGATATTTGGATAGCTAGTTTTTAACGATGACGACGCTTAGTAATTACCGGGAATACGCGCAGCTTGCGATGGAAAATTTCGCGCGACGTGACGGGGCGAGCCGATATTTGCTGGTCGACGCGGTTAAGGACAAAAATCCCGAGCGCGTTTTGGACGTTGGCTGCGGCGCCGGTCTGGAGCTCTTGCCGTTTCTGGAAAACACGTCGGCTTTTTGCGTCGGAATTGACGCGGCGTCGGAACTAGGCGCGGTGACGCGAAATATCTTTAATGGAAAGAATCGAACTGCATTTGCGCGATCCTTTGGCGAAAAAATGCCTTTTCGGAACGAAAGTTTCGATGTCGTCCTTTGCCGTGTTGCGCTTCCATATATGAATAATCGCGCAACGATCGGGGAAATTTCGCGCGTGCTGCGTCCTCAAGGCGTGTTTTTGCTGAAAACACACGCTCCGCCGTTTTATTTTCGGATGTTGATGCATGGAATTAGATCGCTGAACGTGAAACGGTTCGCATATCCGCTGATCTGCCTCGCCGGCGGAGTTTTTCATTCGCTTACAGGAAAGGAATTACGAAAAGGATTTTGGCGCGGAAAGGAAATTTATCAAACGCGGCGGTTTATTGAGAACGAATGTCGGCGAAACGATCTGAGAATCACGGGCTTTTTGCCGGACACGAACGCCGCGACGCCGTCGTTCGTAATTGTAAAAAATTAAGATGAAATCAAACGAAACGAATTTTCTGACAAAATTGAAATGGAACTTGCCGTGGCTCGCCCGGTATCCGTTTTTGCGCGGAAAATCGTTTTTGGAGCGATTTGCGTTCGAGAAAAAGCACTTAATTTTCACCGTTGCAAATCACTTTGAACCGAGCTGGAGCGAAAACGGCTTGCTCGATATAGACAACCAGCGAAGGCGTTTGGACAAATATTACAAACTCGCGCGCAAAACGGGCGAAGCCGTGCGCGATGTGGACGGAACAAAATTCCGGCACACAAATTTTTTTCCGGCAGAGCAGTACGATTTTCAACTTCTTGAAAAGCTCGCTGAAATGCAGTCGGAAGGTTTGGGCGAGACGGAAATTCATCTGCACCACGGCGTTGAAAAACCGGATACCGCGAAGAATCTCACGAAAAGTTTGGTTGAGTTTCGCGACGTTCTAGCCACAGAACACAAGCTTTTATCGCGCTTTGTTGATGATCCCCAGCCGAAATACGCGTTTGTTCACGGCAATCTGGCTTTGGCGAATTCGTGCGGCGGCAGATTTTGCGGTGTCGACGAAGAAATGCAGATCTTGCGCGAAACGGGCTGTTACGCCGATATGACACTGCCATCGGCGCCGGATCAATCGCAAGTTCGAATGCTGAATCAAATTTACGAATGCGGCTTGCCGCTGACGCAAAAAGTGCCTCATCGCACGGGTCGCGCGGTCGAGGTTTTTGGAAATAAACCGCAATTGCCACTTATATTTACCGGACCGCTCGTCTTTAATTGGACGCGCCGAATCGGTGGTTTTCCGGTTCCGCGAATCGACGACGGAGCGCTTGTTTCAAACCAGCCGACGGACGCTGCGCGATTAAAGCGATGGATTTCGGCAAACGTTACGGTCAAAGGTCGATCCGATTGGATCTTCATTAAGCTCTATTGTCACGGATTTTTCGACCGCGACCAACAGGCTTGCATTGGAGAGCAAGCGCAAAGATTTTTTGACAAGATCATAGAAAACGGAGAAAAAACTTCACAGTACAAGACTCATTTCGCAACAGCACGCGAGGCGTTCAACATGGTCGCCGCGGCAATCGACGGTAAAAAAGGAAATCCCGGCGAATTTCGCGATTATCGCTTGCGAACATTAATGGACGAAGACGAAACGAAAAATATTATTAAGCATACTCGTGAAAAGCTTGTATTATGTCAGTAAAAGCGATGCCAAATCCGATAGATAAAATCAAAAAGATAAAGGGTAAAAGCTGGTCGGAGCTTCGCGCCCGCAGCGAACAGGCTTTTGCCGTTTATTCCGAGCAGATGGGATTGAGCGGCAAGCTTCCGAACGATGACGAGTTTTTCAGGTTGATCGATAAATCCCAAATAATCGGCGATTCGGTAACGACGCAAGTTTTATTCGATAAATTCCGCGACAACGCCGATCATGCATTTTTTCCAGCGTTTGCCGAAAAGGACAGAACCCTCGAGCATTTTCGCCATAATTTCGGCGAGAAAAGCGCGCGGTTTTTTATCGAAAAAGCCGATCGTATGATCGAAGGAAAGTTTGATCTGCTCGGATTCTTGAATCTCGATTTCGGCGCTCCGGTCGATTGGCATTACGAGCCGGTTTCCGGTAAAAACTCCCCAAAAAAGCATTGGAAGCAATTTGACGAGCTCGAAACAGAAGAAACCGGTGATAAAAAAATCATTTGGGAACTGAATCGTCACCAGCATTTTTTTACGCTCGGCGTTGCTTATTGGCTGACCGGCGACGAACGCTACGCGCTGTGCTTCGTGCGCCAGTTGGAAAGCTGGATGGAGCAAAATCCGCCCGGAACGGGAATTAATTGGTGCAGCAGTCTTGAAGTTTCGCTCCGCGCGATTTCGTGGATCTGGGCGTTCAATTTTTTCAAAGATTCCGGCTCCGTCACGCTCGATCTTTTTCAAAATGCGCTGAAGTTTCTTTATCTTCACGGCAGGCATATCGAGAAGTATCTTTCGACGTATTACAGTCCGAACACGCACCTGACGGGCGAAGCGCTCGGACTATATTATCTCGGAACGCAGCTCCCGTTTTTCGCGCGCGCGAAAGAATGGCGGAAAATGGGCGAAGAAATTCTCTTTGCTGAACTCGAACAGCAAATTTTGCCTGATGGCGTTTATTTTGAACAATCAACCTGGTATCAGCGCTATACCGCCGATTTTTACACGCATTTCGTTATTCTGAAAACTTTGAATGGTGAAAAAACGGAAATGGATCTGGCGGAAAAATTTTCAACTCGCGTCCAGTCGATGCTCGATTTTCTGATGTATATAACGCGTCCCGATGGCTCGACGCCATTAATTGGCGACGATGACGGCGGAAGAAGTTTACCGCACGGAAATTCGCCCGCAGATGATTTTCGCGCCGTTCTCGCAGCCGGCGCAGTGCTTTTCGAACGCGGTGATTATAAATACGTCGCAGCTGAATTCTCCGAAGAAACGCTTTGGCTTTTGGGCGCTGACGGCATGCAAAGTTTCGAAACCCTTCGCAATTTTCAGCCCGAAAAAACCTCGACAGCTTTCGCGCGCGGCGGATATTTTGTAATGCGCGACGGATGGGACCCATCGGACAATTATCTTTTGATCGATTGCGGGGATCTGGGCGCGATAAACGGCGGGCACGGTCACGCCGATGCGCTGGCGATCGATCTTGCGGTTGCCGGCAAAAGCATTCTGGTCGATGCCGGAACTCACACCTATCACGAATCGAGCGAGTTGCGCGATTTTTTCCGCTCGACGATCGGACACAATACTTTGATGCTCGACGGCAGATCGCAATCCGAACCCGGCGGCAAATTTTCATGGGAAACAAAGGCAAATGCAAAGCCTAAATCATGGATTTCCGAAGACCGATTTGATTTTTTCGAAGGCTCGCACGACGGCTACGAGCGGCTCGATTCGCCCGCGACGCACGAACGCAGCGTGTTGTTCCTGAAGAACGATTATTGGATCATCCGGGATCTTGTAAAGACCGACGGCAGTCACGATTACGGCTTGAATCATCATTTCAATATCAACACAAATCCTGTGATCGAATCGGCTGAAGGCGGCACGTTGTGCATCAGCGAAAGCGCATGCGGCGTTCGGCTTTTTACTTTCGGCGACAACGGAAATTGGCAGCGCAAAGAAAGCTGGATTTCGACGTGCTACGGCAAACGCGTTAACGCTCCGTTTCTAAGATTTATCTCCAAAGGCACCGGAACACAGGAGTTCTTCACGTTTGTGCTGCCCGCTGAAAACGGGATCAAAGCGCCCGAAGTTTTCGAAACCGAACTCAACGGTGGGCGCGCTTTCGTCATAAAATATCGCGACTATAACGACCTTTTCGTTTTGACGGACGGCGAGCAGATCGTCAGAACTGAATTTTTTAATACAAATTTTGAATTTTTGTGGGCGCGTTTGAGCGCCGGTGAAGATTTGCCAGAAGAGTTCGTTTTGGTAAATGGCACAAATTTTTCGCTCGGCGGAAGAGACGTAATAAATTTCCCAAACCGACTGAAATTTGCGAGCGCGCGGCGGCTCGGAAATCGGCTCAACGTTAGAACAAGCGAAAGCGTTTTTAGCGTTTCGCTGCCGCAAAAACACACGTCAACATATGTTCTGAAAAATTCGGAACAATCTTAATTTAACGGTCAATTCCGTGAAAACAAACGTCTTACAATTAATCGGCAGCTTTCATCAAGGCGGCTCGGAGCGTCAGGCTCTGCAATTGACGCGAGCTTTAAAAACGCAAGGAAACCACAATATTTTTCTTGCAGTTTTGAACAATGCCGGCGTCTTGCGGGAAGAAGCCGAAGCCATCGATTTTGATGAAATTCCGGCGTTTCCGCTCGATTCATTTTATGATCTGAATTTTATTAAGCAGCTGCGCAGGTGCGTCAAATTTCTACGCGAAAACAAGATCGACATTGTTCACACGCACGATTTTTACACGAATGTTTTCGGGATAACGGCGGCGCGCTTGGCAAAAGTAAAAGTAAAGATCGCATCCAAACGCGAAACCGGCGGAATGCGCTCAAGAGCGCAAACGGCGATCGAAAAGCGGATTTTCGGTGTTGCCGACGCGATCGTTGCAAATTCAGAAGCCGTACGGAATTATTTGGTCGAAAACGAAATTTCGGCGAAAAAGATCGATGTAATTCACAACGGGTTGGATTTACAAAAATTTGATGCAGTTCAAAAAGATCGAGCGAAAATCTGCGAAAAATTGGCTTTACCGAACGACGAAAAAATAAAATTCATCGCGCTCGTTGCAAATATGCGGCATCGGGCAAAAAACCACGAAATGTTTCTTCGCGCCGCGGCAAAAATTACGAAAAAAATACCGCTCGTCGCTTTTGTTCTCGCCGGCGAGGGCGAATTGAAAAGTGATCTTGAAAATCTGGCAAAGCAATTGGGACTTGTCGAAAACACATATTTTATCGGCGCATGCGCAAAAGTTCCGGAGCTGCTTTCGGTTTCATTCGCAGGCGTTTTATCGTCGCGGCACGAAGGCTTTTCGAATTCGATTTTGGAATATATGGCGGCGAAACTTCCGGTTGTCGCAACCAACGTCGGCGGCGCGAGCGAGGCGATCTCTGAGGGCGAAAACGGGTTTTTGGTTGAATCGGACGACGACGAAGCGTTGGCAAATCGCTTGAAGGAGCTGCTTGAAAACGAAGAAAAAGCACGCGGATTTGGCGAAAAGGGAAGAAAGCTTGTTGAAGACAAGTTTTCATGCGAAGCGCAGTTGAGAAATGTTTCCGAGCTTTACGAGCGAATGTTGAATGAAAAATAGAAGCGGAAAAATCAAAGTTGCGCTCGTTGCGCCGTCTATGCAAAACATCGGCGGGCAGTCGATCCAAGCCGCGCGCCTCGTCGATGTGTTTACGCGCGATGAAAAGTTCGAACTCGAATTCGTTCCAAACGATCCGCGAACGCCGTTTCAAAACATACAATTTTTGCGCACGATTCTCACTTTCCTTAAATTCACGGTTTTGCTTTTCCGGAAAATTGTGAATGCGGACGTTGTTCACATTTTTTCTTCCGGTACGACAAGTTATATTATTTCAACACTTCCGACGCTCTTAATTTCAAAATTGTTCGGCAAAAAAACGATTTTGCATTATCATACGGGCGAAGCGGAAACGCATCTTGAGAAGTGGAAGTTGACCGCGAAACCGACGATGAAATGGTTTGACGCGATCATTGTTCCGTCGGAGTTTTTAGTCGACATTTTCGCTAAATTCGGTCTCAAAGCGACTGCGATTTTTAATTTTGTCGAAAGCGAGAAGTTTGTTTTTCGGGCGCGAAAACCGCTTCGCCCCGTTTTTTTATCTAATCGAAATTTCGAACCGCATTACAATGTCGGCGACGTTTTGCGCGCCTTTCGCTTGATCCAAAGTCAAATTCCCGAAGCGCGGCTTCTTATCGCGGGAAGCGGCAGCGAGGAAAAAGATTTAAAAAAACTTGCTTCGGAACTGAAGCTCGAAAACACCGAATTTCTCGGAAGGATCGAGAACGGGGAAATGCCGAAAATATACGAAAAGGCAGACATTTATTTAAATTCGTCGATCGTTGACAATATGCCGCTTTCGTTCATCGAAGCCTTTTCATGCGGTTTGCCCATCGTTTCGACAAATGCGGGCGGAATTTCTTATATCTGCAAAAACGGCGAAACGGCGCTGCTCGTCGAGAAAAACGACAATGAAGCGCTCGCGCGCGAAGCCGTTCGATTGCTTGAAGATCAGGAACTCGCGCAGAAAATCATTCAAAACGCGCGGCACGAATGTGAGAAATATTCGCCGGAAATCGTTCGAAGCGAATGCGCGAAACTTTATGAGGAATTAGCATCCCGATGAGCGAAAAAAAACTAAAAGTCGTTATCCTTACACACGGCGGCGCCGAGCGCGTGTTGGAACTTCTGGCTGCGGAAGAAAATATTGAAATCGCGGGAGTTTTCGTTGAAACCGCTGTTGAGCCGAAAAGAAATCTAAAACAAAAAATTGAGCGTTCGATTCGATATGATGGCTATT
Source organism: Pyrinomonadaceae bacterium (assembly GCA_041747435.1). GTDB lineage: Bacteria > Acidobacteriota > Blastocatellia > Pyrinomonadales > Pyrinomonadaceae > JBGTFE01. Next base: position 24,536 of record JBGTFE010000058.1, read on the forward strand.
TGACGACGATAAAAAAAATTTTCCTTTCGAAGAAGAAAGACGCGGAAATCATTCTTAGCAGCCAAAATGAAATTGAGAAAACGGCAAACGAAAATAGAATTCCGTTTTATAAGATCGAAAATTTTCACGATGAAAAAACGCTTGATTTACTGCGGGAGACAAATGCCGATCTTGGAATTATTTACGGAACCAACATCATCAAGGAATCTGTTTTCAGCATTCCGCGTCTCGGCTCGATCAATATTCATCAAGGTCTCGCGCCATTTTATCGCGGCGGACCGCCGATTTTTTGGGAGCTTTTCAATGGCGAAAAGGAAATCGGAATAACGGTTCATTTCATTGCTGCAAAAGTCGACTCGGGCGACATAATTCTGCAAAAAACTTTGCCGCTTGAATACGATTTCGCGCGCTATGGCTTGAATTATGAAAAATTCTTTCAGGAATTTCGCATTTTGCTGAGAGAACCTTCCGCGCAAATGATCGCTGAAGCCGTTCGTCTGATCGCCGAAGGGCGAGAACAGCGGGTAAAGCAGGATGCAAATCTGGGAAAACGTTATCGATTGCCGACAAAATCTGAAAAAAATGCGCTTTTGCGTGTTTTAAAAGAGCGGCGAAATAAGGCGCAAGCCTGATTCTCATGAAAAAAATCTTACTCAAAACTTTTTACGATATGGGTGCGTTCGCGCCTTTTCATTGGGCGAATCGCGATAAAGTTTTAATCCTGACTTATCATCGCTTTAGCCGCGGCGACGATCCGTCGAAAATTTCTGCCTCGGAATTCGCTGCGCATCTTGAATATTTGAGCAAAAACAGTCGCGTTTTACCGCTGGCGGACGCGATCGATTCTTTGCAAACCGGAAAATCTCTGCCGCCGAATGCGACCGTGATCACGATCGATGATGGTTACGCCGACGCATATGAGATCGCTTTCCCGCTTTTGAAGAAGTTTGATCTTCCGGCGACCGTTTATGCCGTCACAGATTTTTTGGATGGAAAATGCTGGCTTTGGACGGATCTGATGCGGTTTGTTTTGCTCGAAACCGGAAACGATTCAGTCAAGATCTCGTTTTATGGTGAAGATGAATGTGAAGTGGAATTACAGGATAGAAAACAGCGATTAGATATCGCGAGCCGAATAAATTCGCGTCTGAAAAAACTTCCGAATGAGCAAAAAGAGATCAAGATCAAAGAAATTGCAAACGCATTGAATGTGGAAATTCCCGCAATTCCGACCGCGGAATTTGCGCCTTTTAATTGGGAGCAGGCTTGCGAAATGGACGCGGAAAATGTCCGGATCGAATCGCATACTGCGACGCATCCGATCTTGACGAATGTTCCGGAAAAAGATTTGGAGTTTGAGCTAAACGTTTCAAAAAAAAGACTTGAAGAAATTTTAGACAGGCGGGTCGAGCATTTTTGCTATCCGAACGGTTCGTTCAATGAAACGGTTTGGCAAGCGGTCAAAAGCGCGAATTACAAATCTGCGACGACAACAAATTATGGGTTTAACGGCAAATCGGCAAATCCATTTTTGCTGAAACGGATCGATGCTCAGGGCACGATCGCGAATTTTGCTCAAAGCGCGAGCGGCTTTGAAGCTTTAAGAAACGCTGTCAACCTGACGGCAATGAACGCGAAGCGTTCAAGTTAACTTTTGACTTTACATCGCCCTGCGATGTTTGCCGGCAGGCTGCCGGCGCTCCAAAAAAAATGTGCGGAATAAACGGAATCGCCCTTTCGAGCCGTTCCAAAAGACAAATCAACGAATCAATGCTGCGCGCGATGCGCGACGTGATATTTCATCGCGGTCCTGATGACGGCGGCATTTTCGTTGATGAAAACGTCGGTCTCGGACATCGCCGGCTTTCCATCGTCGATGTCTCGCGCGGGCATCAGCCGATGTTTAATGAAGACGGATCGCTCGTCATCACATACAACGGCGAAGTTTACAATCACGCCGATTTTCGCCAAGATCTCGAAGCGAAAGGACACGTTTATCAAACGCATTGCGACACCGAAACGATCCTTCATCTTTACGAGGAATACGGCAAAAAAACGCCCGAAAAGCTGCGCGGAATGTTTGCGTTCGCTATTTGGAACAGGCGCGAAAGATCGCTTTTTATCGCCCGCGATCGACTTGGCGTAAAACCGCTTTATTATGTTCACGACAACGAAGGAAATCTCTTTTTCGCATCCGAAATAAAGGCGCTTCTTGCAGCCGGCGCCGCAAAACGCGAACTAAATTACAACGCGCTGCCCGATCAGCTGGCAAATCACGGAACATCTTTTGACGAGACTCTGTTCAAAAATGTGAAGCGGCTTTTGCCCGGGCATTTTTTGATCTGGCGCGACGGAAAACTGAAGATCGAAAAATATTGGGACGTTGCTTTTGAGCCGAAATTGTCAGAACCGTCTGCGTTAGCGGGTGGTCGAAACTCCGACCAAGATTTTGTCGAAGAGTGGAAAGAACTCTTTAGAAAATCGGTCGAAATGCGCTTGATGGCGGACGTTCCGCTGGGAATGTTTCTTTCGGGCGGAATCGATTCTTCGGCAATTTGCGCGATGATGGCGCAGATGGTTGACGCACCCGTTAAAACATTTTCCGTCGGTTTTGCCGAGCGCGAGGCGAACGAATTTCGCTTTGCACGGATGATTTCGAAGGCGTTTAAGACCGAGCATCATGAAATTACGATCACGCCCGAACAGTTTTTTGCCGAGCTGCCGCATCTCGTTTGGCACGAAGACGAGCCGATCGGGTTTGCGGCGAGCGTTCCGCTCTATTTTGTATCGAAACTGGCGCAAAAACACGTCAAAGTTGTTTTGACAGGCGAAGGAAGTGATGAAATTCTCGGCGGTTACGGTCGCTATCAAAAAACTCTTTCGCTTCTAAAATACGGTAAGAAATATGAAAATTTCACGCCGGATTTTGTGCGTCAAGCGGTAAGATCGGGCGCGTCCGCATTTGGCGGAAAGCTCGCTCGAACATTTCTGACGCGCAGCGCGGACATCGAAAATCTTTTTTTCGATAATTTTGCTGTTTTCCCGAAAGCGTTGCAGGCAAAATTACTTTCCACCGATTCAAAAGCAAAGATCAGCGAGCAAGATCCTTATTTTCATCAGCAGAATTGGCTGCAGGAAACCGATGCGAAAGATCTGCTCGACAAACTGCTTTACGCGGATACAAAAACTTATCTGCATGAGCTTTTGATGAAGCAGGATCAAATGTCGATGGCGGCTTCGATCGAGTCGCGCGTGCCGTTTCTCGATCATAAGCTCGTGGAATTCACGGCGCGCCTGCCGCAACGAATGAAAATTCGCAGAAAGGAAACGAAATGGATCTTGCGCGAAGCGATGCGCGGAATTTTGCCTGAGGAAATTTTGACGCGTGGGAAAATGGGTTTTCCGGTTCCGCTCGGTAATTGGTTTAGACATGAATTTCGGAGTGTCGTCGAGGAAAATGTTCTGAGCGAACGCGCGCTGAGCCGCGGAATTTTTGATGCGGATTTCGTCCGCGAAATCGTCTCACGTCATAATTCCGGTGAAAATCACGACGAAAGACTTTGGTTTTTGGTCAACTTCGAAATGTGGCAGCGAAGATTTATTGACGGCGAAACGTCTGAAAACAAAGAAACTGAATTCAAAGAAGAGCTCGTGGCGATATAAAAGTCGTTTAGAGTTCAAACTTTAGTTTGTCTTTCGCTGATTAAGCAACCTAAAGGTTGAACTCTAAACACTGTTGGTTAAATTACTCTGATTTATGCTTGTTGCCGAAGTAAAAAAAGTAAACGAAAAAGCAAGCGCACGCGGCGTTCTTTGCGGGCGCGATATTTTGTGTTTTTCGCATGATTGGACCGGCGATCCTCTCTCAAAAACTCATCTGATGCGCGTACTTTCGCGCGAAAACCGGATTCTTTGGATAAACGCGATCGCCAATCGCATGCCGACGACATCGTCAAAAGACATTTCGCGTGTTTTTAAGAAGTTGAAAAGTTTTACCGAACCGGTTCGTGAAGTCGAACCGAATATTTTTGTTCTCAATCCGCTTGCAATTCCCTCGTACGGCACGAAAAGCGTTAGAAAATTCAATCAGGCGCTTCTGCTCCGGCAGGTAAAAAAGGCGATGCGCGCACTCGATTTTGCAAATCCGGTAAATATGGTTTTCAATCCCGCTGCCGGTTTGCTCGCCGGAAAACTTGGCGAATCGGAACTGATCTATTACTGCGTCGACGAATACACGGCGTTTACGGGCGCGGCGAAAGGCTTAAAAGAGATCGAAGAAGATCTTTTTCGCAAAAGCGATCTTGTGATTGTTTCGGCGGAAAAATTGTTCGAATCAAAAAAGCATTTTAACGCAAACACTTTTGTCATCCGTCACGGAACGGACTGGAATCATTTTCGAACGGCGCTCGCCAATGAAACACAAATCCCCGAAGAGATAGCAAATCTGCCAAAGCCGATCATCGGTTTTCACGGGCTTTTAGCGGATTGGGTTGATTTTGAATTGATAAAGAAAGTCGCCGAGCATTTTGATAATGGCTCGGTTGTTTTGATTGGGAAAATCGCCGTCGATGCCGAGCAAAAAATAAAAATTCTCGATGGAATTCCAAATGTTCATTTTCTCGGACGCAAACCATATGAAGAGCTTCCGGCGTTTTGCAAAGGCTTTAATGTAGCGCTTAATCCGTTTGTGCTGAATGATTTAACACTTTCGGCAAATCCATTAAAAGTGCGCGAATATCTTGCTGCGGGACTCGAAACAGTTTCGACCGATATTCCCGAAGTGCGGATTCTCGAACATTGCCGCGTCGGAAAAACGCACGAAGATTTTATTTTTCAAATTGAGCAGGCGCTAAAAAATCCAACATCGCGCGCAGAGATCAGCGATTCGGTAAAAGGTGAAAGCTGGGATGCGAAAGTTGAAGAGTTGCGGGCAATAATGTCGAAAAGTGAAAAAGTGGAAAGGTGAAAACGAGCCGCCGAAAACTCAAAGTTACAGGTTTGGTTCTGGCTTTGATCCTGCTCTGGATCTTCCTCGCGCCTTTTCTCGCAAGAAATTTGATCGTGGAAAAAACACTGGCACAAGCCGATGCGATCTTGATCCTCGGCGGCTCTTCAACTTATCTCGAACGAACGCAAAAAGCCGCAGAAGCCTTTAATAATGGGCTGGCGCGAAAGATTTTTTTGACTGACGATGGCTTACAGGGCGGTTGGAACACACGGGAACAGCGAAATCCATTGATGGTCGAGCGCGCGCGTTGGGAATTGATAAAGCGAGATGTTCCCGAAGACGCGATCGAAATTTTACCGGGCGTTGTCGAAGGCACGCAGGACGAAGCTATTCTCGCTGAAAAAACTTTGCGTGAAAGAGATCTGAAATCGATCTTGCTCGTTACGTCTCCGTATCACACGCGCCGGACGCTTTCCACATTTCAAAGCGCGCTTCCGAAAAACGTAGAAATCGGCATCGTTTCACCGCCGCCGGGCGAACAATCGCCGGCGCCAAATTATTGGTGGTTTTCCGCGCGAGGGTGGAATTTTGTTGCCGGAGAATATTTGAAAATTGCGTATTATTGGATGTTTTATTGATTCAAGGTTTCGAATGGAAGATAACTTGATCCTCAGTCACGGAACCGGGATTCGAATTTTGGATCTCGACTTCAACCCGATGAAAAAATTGGAAAAAGCAAATTGGCGGCGAAAAAAAAAGGAAAAGCGCAAAACTTTTTGGCTAATTTTTCTTGCCTCGATCTTGTTCATTCCGGTTTTTGTCGGATTGAATTTCGCCTGGAAAAATTATGTTTCCGGCGCAAATATCGAATTTAACGGAACGACGATCTTCGTTAAACCCGGCGGAGATCTTCAGGTTGCGCTCGACCGCGCGAAACCGGGCGATACGATAGTTTTACAAGCCGGCGCAAAGTATATAGGTTCGTTTGTTTTGCCGGAAAAGACGGGAAATGAATTTGTCACGATTCAGTCGTCCGAGCTTGCGAAGCTGCCTAAAGAAGGAACGCGCGTCACACCGAAAGACGCCGATCTTATGCCGAAGATTTTGAGCTCCGGCAAGGGTAAATCAGCCGTAAAAACCGCGCCGAACGCGCATCATTATCGCTTCGTTGGAATTGAATTCGCGACCGCAAACGCGGACTATACATACAATCTCGTAGCGCTCGGCTCAGACGATCAAAAAGAAGGCGAAGTTCCGCATCATATTGAGATCGACCGCTGTTATTTGCATCAAAGCGCGCAGGGAATCACGCGCCGCGGCATCGCGCTCAATAGCGCCGAAACCGTGATAAAAAACAGTTGGATTTCCGGATTTGCCGGAAAAGCGGAGGAAACGCAGGCGATCGCGGGCTGGAACGGTCCCGGAAAATACAAGATCATCAACAATTATCTCGAAGCCGGCGCGGAAAACGTTCTTTTTGGCGGCGGTGATCCGAGTATCAAAAATCTCGTCCCAAGCGACATCGAAATTCGCAACAATCTGATGACAAAGCCGCTCGAATGGCGCGGAAAAGTTACGATCAAATGCACCTTTGAGTTAAAAAATGCGCGCCGCGTTCAAATAATCGGGAACATTATCGAAAACAGCTTTGACGAAATTGCCGTTCGCCTCACCGTCAGAAATCAGGACGGAAGCGCGCCTTGGAGCACGATCGAAGACGTTGTGATGCGCGATAACATAATCCGAAACAGCGGCGGCGGCATCAATTTTCTCGGAACCGACGACACCTATAAGAGCGCCGTTATGAAGCGAGTCGAGGTCGTAAATAATTTATTCGTCGATATTGACGCGGTAAAATGGGGCGGCGACGGACGTTTTATTTTGATCGCCGACGGCGAAGACATCAACGTTTCGAACAACACAGTTTTTAACAGCGGAAACGCGATCACGGCACACGGCGCGGCAACAAGCCGCCTTACGTTTCGCGGAAATATATTTTCGTTTGGTAGTTACGGCTTTTCGGGCGACAACGGAGTCGGCAAAAACGTTTTCGGCAGATATTTTTCTGACGGAACGATCGCCGAAAATGTGATCGTGAACGGCAATGGAATTTCAAAAAGCGATATATATATTCCGCCGCGAAATTTTTTTGCGGATGATTTCGGCGCGGTCGGCTTCATCAATTGGCAGCGCGGAAACTTTAGACTCAATACGAAGTCAAAATATAAAAACAAGGGCACAAACGGAAAGGATCTGGGCGCGGATATTGACCGGATCGAGACGGAAACGAAGCGAGCCGAATAAAAATTATGGTAGCGAACGTTCAAGAAATCAAAAGATGGGAAAGCGTCGAAGCTGAGAGAAGCGCGAGCGAAGCAAAGCGCCGCGAAAGTACCGATGTACGCATCAGGCAGGATGTAATCGAGCGCTACTCAAATCCGCGAGCCGACACTTTTTATGCGCTCGAATATGCCTATCATCTTTTAGGCGACGTGCGCGGGAAAACGGTTTTGGATTACGGCTGCGGCGCGGGCGAAAATACGGTTTTGGCGACGAGCCGCGGCGCGAAAGTTATCGGGGTTGATATTTCACGTGAATTGATCGAGCTGGCGGAAAAACGACTCGCGGCGCACGATCTGGCTGAAAGCGCGGCGTTTCGCGTCGGTTCGGCACACGAACTTCCGCTTGAAGACGAATCCGTTGATGTTGTTCTCGGAATTGCGATCCTGCATCACCTTGATCTGAAACTTGCGTCAAAAGAAGTCTTTCGGGTTTTAAAAAAAGGCGGACGCGCGATATTTAGCGAGCCGGTCAGAAACTCAAAGTTTATAAGTTTTGTGCGCAATTTGATTCCATACGAGCAGCCCGATCTTTCACCGTTCGAGCGTCCGTTGACCGATGCCGAATTGCAAGATTTTGCCGCCGAATTCTCGGGATATAAAAGCCGGTCGTTTTCGCTTCCGTTTGTAAATTTGGCTGAGGTCTTAGGCTTGCCGGAAAAGATTTTGCATTCGGCAATCAGAATTGACGGAACAATTTTGAAAAAGGCGCGGGTTTTGGATCATTTCGCGAGCGTCCGCGTCGTAGAGATGACAAAATGATGCGGCTACATTCCCTTGCTATCGATCTTTTTGAGTAATTCGTCAAAACGCGGATCGTCTTTCAGTGAATCGAGGCATTTGTTGTTTTCATACCACGGCTTGTTTTCGTTGCCGAGTTTGACTGCTCGTTCCAGCCATTTAAAAGCCAAGTCTTTTTCATTTAGTGTGGCGTAAGCCGTGCCGACCCAATATGCCATATCGTGATCGGCTTTTGAGAGCGCAAGCGTTTCGTCTGTGAGCTGCGCGCGCGCTTCTTCGTTTTTGCCAATGCTTCCGAGAAAAAACGCAAGGATCGGACGAACGCCGTTCATCTGAGGATTTTTCTCCAAAACCCCGCTGATCAATTCAATTGCTTCATCGACGTCGCCGCGGAAAAACAGCGTTTGCGCGCGGAAAATTTTCAACATCGGGTGATTTGGCTCGGCTTTTGCGCCGCGGTCAAGATCGGCGAGAGCTTTGTCGTATTCGCCGGTATAAACATAAAGGCGCGATTTATTGTAAGCCGTCACAACACGCGCCGCCGGATCGAGCCGCGTAAGCTTGTCGAATGCTTTATGTGATTTTTCGTATTCTCCGTCGAGTCGGTGCATAACGCCCTTGACGAAAAAAAGCGGCGCTTCGTTGGGAAATTGTTCTTCCAACAGACTTATCTCGGCGTGAGCCTTTGTTTTTTCGCCGCGCGAGAGATAGATCATGATCATCAAAACGCGCGCCTCGACGACGTTTGGATCGTAAAAGAAAGCCTTGCTGAAGGCGGCTTCGGCATAAGTATAGTCTTCCGCTTCGCCTATTCCTTTGAAAACACGGTTGGCGTAACACGCACCCAAACCGCTGTGTGCCAGCGCAAATTGCGGGTCCAATTCGATGGCGTGTTTGAAATTTTGAATCGCCGCTTCACAATCTTCCGGCGCGAGCGTACGGAAAATAAAACGACCGAAATTATCGCGTCCGCGCAAGAATTCTTCCCACGCTTCGATATTTTCAGTCGGGCGCCGACCGAGTTTTTCCGCCTCGCGGTCTGAAAGCTCGAGTTTTAAGCCGTCCAGAATTTTTTGCGCGATCATATCTTGCAGCGCGAGAATATCTGCGCTTTCGGCGTCAATGCGGTCGCTCCATAAAATGTCGCCGGTCAGAACATCCAAAAGCTGTGCTGTAACGCGCATTTTATCGCCCGCGCGTTGAAAACCGGCTGATAAAACTGCGTTTACTCGCAAGTCTTTTCCAGCTTCGCGCGGATCGGTGTCGGTTCCCTGATATTTCGCGATGATCGAACTCGGACGAACGATCAAAGAGCGAAGCTGTGCAAGCTCGGTGATCACGGCGTCGGCGAGCGCAAATTCGTAAAAATTCGCGCTTTCGTCGCGGCTTAAATTCTTAAACGGCAGGATCGCGACGCTTTTCTTTTCAGTTCCGGTCGCGGTCAAGGTGTTGTCGGGCGCAAATGAAGTCGAGTTCGGATAAGAAGGCGTCCGCTGCGATGATGTCGTTTCGCCGGTGCTAGATTTACCGGTGATCCAATTCCAGGCGCGTTTTACCGGACTTTCGCTGTCAAGATGCTGCGGTAAAAAAGTGTCGCCCTGCAATAACGGCGTTACCGAAATCTCCTGCAAAACGCGCCGCAGATCGTCCCGCATTTCGGAAATTTTCTGATATCGATCTTTCGGTTGCTTCGCGAGCGCCTTATCGATGATCTGCTGCAGCGCGGGCGGAAGCGGTTCAGGGCGCATATCGGAAAGCGGCGTCGGCGTTCCGTAAAGAACCTGATGACGCACGTCGATAACGGTTTTTCCCTGAAACGCCCAAATTCCGGTGAGCATTTCATATATCAAAACACCGGTCGAAAAAATGTCGGCGCGATGATCGGTCTTTTCGCCCTTAGCCTGTTCTGGCGCAGCGTAGGTCGCGGTTCCATAAGGAATTCCGAGCTCCGTAATCTGAGTTCTATCGACGCCTTTTTCGTCATCGGGACCGTCGTCCAGCATCAGTTTTGCCAATCCGAAATCGAGAATTTTCGCCTGTCCGTTTGCGGAAACCATCACGTTACCGGCTTTTATATCTCGATGAATAATGCCGCGCGAATGCGTGTAAGCGAGTGCGTCGGTCACCTGAACGGCGATCGAAAGCGCGCTTTGAAGCGCAAGCGGACGACCGGCGACGAGTTGGCGGACGTTTCTGCCCTCAACGTGCTGCATTACGATGTAATAAACTCCATCGGTTTCGTGAAAGTCGAAAATAGTGCAGATGTTCGGATGATCGAGCTGCGAGCAGAGTTGAGCTTCGCGTTCGAAACGTTTGAAATTTGCGGTTTTGGCGGTTAATTCGGCAGGGAGAACTTTGATAACGACCGTTCTGTCGAGCTTTGTGTCGCGCGCTTTATAAACGGTTCCTTGTCCGCCCGCGCCGAGTTTTTCGAGAATTTTGTATTGATTGATCGTCGTGCCAATCATAAAGAAGTTGCGATTTGCGATTTTAGATTTGCGATTGACACTGTTTTTAAACTATTACTTTGCAAAACTGATCGTGTTCTAATTTTAGCAAATCAAAACTATAAAACTAAGCGGGCTTAATCGCAAACCAAACATCGCAGATTTCAAGAGCCGGCAAACTGCCGCCTCAAGGATGCACCGTTCAGCCGCGCGGCGGGTCGCCCCAGCCGGATTGGATGTAAACGCCGTTTTCAACGATGCACGGCACGGTCGGATCGCCGCTTGAGAATCCGAGCATTTCCTTTTGCGCCGCCTTATCGTTTTGTGCGTCGAGATCGGTAAATTCGATGCCCGCCGCGTTGTAATGGTCGCGCGCCTGCTGGCAATACGGACAGCCCGGTTTGGTGTAAATAGTTAATGCCATTGTTTTATAAAACTCCTTTTAATAAGATAGTTTATAGTTCCGCAATGTAGGTTTCAAGTTCGCATCATTTATGGACAATTTAGATATTTTCGAGCCTTACGAAAAACTCATCGAGATCGAAATATTAGGCAAAAAATACGAAGTTCCCGAAAACAACTCGCTGCTTCGATGTTTTCAATATCTCTCGATGGAAACTATCTCTTACGGCGATTTTTGCTGGAACGGCGAATGCGCAAGCTGCCAGGTTTGGCTCGAAAACACCGCAAAAGACAAACCCGTTCTTTCTTGCCGGACAAAAGTTCAGGAAGGAATGAAGATCGTGCGTATGAGCGCCGAACTAAATCTTGACGGGGTTTAATTCCCGGGCGGCGGGCTGAACGCACGCATGTCCGTATCGATCCAGGCGGCAAACATTCCGATGTTATTGCTGCCGTATTTTATCCAGGCAAAACCTTTTTCGCCCCACGAAATTACCCGTGCAGCGCCTGCCGTCAAAAACAGCAAAAGAACTCCGATCGAAAATGCGTGAACAGCATGTTTCACCAGTTTACAAGAACTTTGATCAGTTCCGCCGCTCCGCCTCGATCCACGCGGCAAAAACGCCGAAGTTATTACTACCGTATTTTATCCAGCCAAAGCCTTTTTCGCCCCATTTTTTGCCCCAGGAATTTTTTATCAGCCACGCTCCTTTTTCGTCGTCCCAGCCGATCAAAAGCATTACGTGATTGATCATTCCCATATTTTTTCCGGCGAAAATTCCGCCCTTGTAATCCTGCAAGTTGTCGTCGTAAAAGATCGGCGCGGCGAGCGGACCGTGTTGGATCAAAGCTTCTTTTAGCTGTTCCACCTTCGGCAGTTCATCCGGCGGGGAATTCACATAATCCCAGGCGTTTGCCTGGATAAAACCGCTGGTCGGATTGCATTCGAATTTCTTGCCGCGTTTGTATTTGCGCCGGTAAGTAATGGTTTCTCCCGTCGCCGGATCCGTATCGGTAAAGCCGTCAGCATAGGTCATCGGAATTCCTTTTTTATAGACCATAAAATCGAAAGCTTTGCCGTGCCAGCCGTTGCGGCACAACTCTTCCTCCGGAATCGGCATACAATTCAGCAGATCCTGCACGAACGGGCTCGGATCGCCTGCCAAAAAAGAAACTCCGCCCACGAGCGGCAGCAATTCGCCGGTATCTGTATCCGGCACGTAGTAAACGCGGCTGGTGCGGTCATTGTAATTTTTCTGAAGGCTGCACGCAGCCGCCGAAGCTGCGGCAAATGCCCAACAGGTGTTGCAGGCTTTGCCTTGATTTAATACCGGTCCGACGTCAATACCATTCTCGCGCCAGTCCCATTTTATTTGCATGACGCGCGCGGAATTGCGTCCCCGGTCGTTTATACTATCAAGCGCTTTTTCATGCTGAAAAAGCCGCTCGTTGAGAACCGGAGCGCTTGGGTTCGGATGTAGTTTAAGCCAAAGCTCCAGACCTTTTTCAAGTTCCTCGAGCTGCATCTTTTCATAAACGAGCGCGTTTTTCCTGATCTCTTTCGCGTGTTTCGTTTCGCCTTTCGGAACGGTCAAAACGCCCCATTTTTCTTTGATTCGCTGCTTAATTTCGGCGGTCAATTTGGTCATACAGAAAATTTACTAGAAACCTCGCTCGGCATCGATCCATGCGGCGAAAACGCCGATATTATTGCTGCCGTATTTTATCCAGCCGAAACCTTGCTCGCCCCATTCTTCGCCCCACGAATTTTTGACGCGCCACGCTGTTTTTTCATCGTCCCAGCCGACGAGCAAAACGACGTGGTTGATCATTCCAAGGTCCATTTCGTTAAAAACGCCGCCGCGGTAATTTGCCAGACATTCATCGTAATAGATCGGTGCGACAAGCGGTCCGTGTTCGACCAGGGCGGTTTTTAATTGTTCGACAGTCGGTAATTTGTCGGGCGGTGAATTCACATAATCCCAGGAGCTTGCTTTCGAAAAACCGGCGCTTGGCTGACACGTAAATTTTTCGCCACGTTTGTACTCGCGGTACGTTAAGGTTTCCTTGCCGGTAATCTCATCTTTAATAACAAACCCGTCAACATAGCTCTTCGGAACACCATTTCCGTAAACCATAAAATCGAATGCCAAACCATGCCAACCGCTTTGGCATATCTCTTCCCTTTTTACCGGCATGCAATTCAGCAAATCCTGCACGAAAGGCGCCGGAAGACTGCCCAAATTTAATACCGGACCGAGACGATTTGATAATTCGCCCGTAGTTTTATCCGGAAACATATAATCTCTCATCACGATCGTGTCCAAAAAATTTTTCTGCATGCTCAGAGCCGCAGCGGAAGCGGTGGCAAATGCCCAACACGTATTGCATCCCGCGCCCTGATTCAACACCGGATCGACGGAGAGCACGTCGCTCCAATCCCAGCTCTTTGCGGCGACCCGTTCCTTATTTTGGGAACTGGTTGTGTTGATTATGGAAGCGATTATGTCCTGACTTTGCTTGCGGCGCACTTCGATCTGGGCGGCGGTTGCGTTCGGATTCGCTTTGACCCAAACATCAACGCTTTCCGTCATCGCTTTTGTCATTGATTCATTGTAGCTAAGGGCGGCTGCCCTGATCTGCTTCGCGCGTTCGGTTTCGCCTTTCGGGACTATCAACGTTCCCCATTTTTCCTTAATTCGTTTTTTTTCTTTACGGCTCAACTTGCTTGCGCCGACAAGGTAAGTCATTTGCTCGTTTCCGGCAGTTTCGGACGCCGAGCACTGGAGTTTTTTTGGCGTCTGTTTTTGAGCAAAGACCGCTGTCGGCATCGCCAGGCTAAAAACGACCAAAATGATGATTACGAAACCTTTTCTTTTCATATTTTCACCCGCGAAATCTCACAAAACACGGTCACAACGCGCCGCATTTTGTGAGATTCAACGTTAATCCAAACTACTTCAAATACAAGCCGAACCGCGGCAGAGATTGCAGGTTTCCTTTTCGGGAATGCAAATATCGCCGCATTGTTTCATTCCGGGACCGCACCCGGCTCCGGCTCCGACTCCGAGCGTGTTGACCACCCTTTTCACGCACGAAACCTTTTTAGCCCATTTTTCTATCTCCTTTTTTATCTTTTTTGTAGTAACCCAGCCTTCTATCGTTACTACGCCGTCCGAAGACCTGACGTTAATATGGTTGACCTGAGCCGCATATTTCGTCATTATCTTTTCGTACACCGCCTTGACGATGTCTTTATCGGTTACCTTCGTGCAATCCGGCTTGGACTGTGCCGATACTGCAATGCAAAAAACAAGCATTATCGCGAAAGCCGAAAATATTATGTTGATCTTTTTTATCATTTTGTTTCTCCTCTTATTTGAAATTAGTTAACATCGAAAGCAAGCTGTAACGCGTTTGCTTGCCGAAAAAAATTGTGCCGCTGTCGGGCGACCAACTGAGACTTGAAAAATAACTTCTCGTATCGTTATTGTCGGTGACCTTTTTTGCTTCGCCGCCGGAGACAGGCGTCACAAAGATATTATCTTTTGCGTCTTGGTGTGCGGCAAAGGCAAAAGACTTCTTGTCAGGTGACATTTGAATATTTGCAGCATATGTGTCCTTTAAGACTGTTATTTCGCGCGTCTTGCCAGATCCGACTTCCACTTCAATGAGCGAAACCTCGGTCAATTGAGTCGCTTCAGAACCCTTCGTCGACGCCATTACAACTTGTTCATCGCTCTTAAGCCATCCAATTAAGCGAAAAAACGTCTGTTGTCCGGCAATTATCCTGGCGTTTTTGCTCTCAACGTCGATAATCCAAAGGCTGTAAGTCGGTTTGCCGGCGCTATTACCCGTTTTAGAGGTAAAAGCGATGTGCTTTCCGTCAGACGACCAAAGCGGACAATAGAGATAAAGTTTTTCATCCTCGTTTCCGGTCAACTGCAGGTCGCTTGAGCCGTCGGAATTGACAATCCAGATATTGTAGTTGCCGTTTCGATCCGCGATATATGCGATCTTAGAACTGTCGGACGACCAACTTGCATAACTGGTCTGAATGCGATTATAGGGTAGAACCGAATAGTTAACCGCAACCACCCCACCCGACGTTAAAATCTTTTGCCCGCCGCCCAGCGCTTTTACCGTTTCGATCCGAAATTCGTCACCAGACACTCTCATAAAGGCTATCTGCTGTCCGTCAGGCGACCAAACAGGCAGAAAAGCGTTCGCAACAACCTCGTTCGGCAACTCTTCGGAATTTAGCCTCTGCGTCAAGATTTTGCCATTAAATATCTTATTGCCCTGGCTCAGATTTTTGATGGATTGATAAGCAATTGATTTTCCGTCCGGAGATGCATTTGCCCAGAGCTCGGAATTGATGTCCGAAGCGACCCTGAATTCCGTCGCGTCCTTTGTTTTTACGCCCCAAATATCCGATTCCTCTTTTGCCGAGCCATATAAAATTTTCTCGCCGTCCGATGATACATCCAGAACTAAACTGTCTCGTTCGCCAAACGAAATCTGCTTTGGCGGAGCCGCGTTTAGGTCTGTCACAAAGATCTGAAAAGTGTCGTCGACCAATGTGCTGTATAAAATTCTCCGGTTGTCAGGATGCCACACGACGTTTTTAATTTCGGTTTCCGAGCTGACCAATTTTTTAGGCTCACCCCCGCGTAAACTTTTCGTCCAAACCGCCCAGATCTTGTCGGCGACACTTACGTAGGCGATCTTTTCCTCATCCGGCGCAAGACTTATCGATGCGGAAACCGGGGCGTTTGCTGAAAGATCGGTGATTTGCCTAACTTCTTCAGAGTTGACGTCGACGGCAAAGATATTATTTTTGGACTCATAATAGATCAAGTTTCGCGCCGACCAAAATTTCAAGAGAGTGCTGCCGTCTTCGACCGCTGCGACCAGTTTCGCCGAGCCGCCGAACTTCGGCATCTGCCAGATGCTCCTTTCCTTTCCCCTGGTGGAAAAAAACGCTAACCTTTCGCCGTCCGGCGACCAGATCGGGCTTTCGTTTTTAAACTCGTCTTTCGTGACCTGAACCGCTTCTCCAGCGCCGGTCTGTTTCAGCCAGATATGTCTATTTCCTGATTTTGCTGATGTAAAAGCGATCATCGAGGCATCGGGCGAAAAAGAACCGGTGCTGTAAACTTCGCCGGGCGAGCTGCTCCAACTTACGATCTCCACGCTTTTGAGGGCCGCGACCTCGTTCGTGCTTTTACCCGAAAACCACCAAATTCCGCTGGAAACCAGCGCGGCGCCCAGCAAGATCAGAAAAACGGTGGCGGTCGAAAACTTTTTCGCGGTTACGCGTGCGGTGAGGCGTTCCGGAATCATCGACGTCACATTTTCTTCCTCAGTCGCAGTTTTCCCGATTACGGCAGTGATATTGTCCTGTCGTTTTTGCATCGACACGCGTTCGAATTTCGAAGAAATTTCAAGATCTTGCTGCAGGCTCCGAAGATCCAATGCCAGATCTTTCATCGACTGATATCGTTCGTCGCGGTCTTTTTTGAGCGCTTTTGTCACGATGCGCTCCAATTCGGGCGGGCAATCGGCAACGAATCGCGACAACGGCGGCGTTTCCGTTTTCAGGATCGAGGCGATCAGATCGCTCACCGTATTTTCTTCAAACGGCGGGCGTCCGGCAAACATTTCAAACAAGACCGCGCCGAAACTCCAAACGTCCGCGCGCGCGTCAATGTCGGCTAAACCGCGCGTTTGTTCGGGCGACATATAGCACGCCGTTCCCATTATTAATCCGGGACTTGTCTTCAACAGCTTCCGCGTTTGAGCTTCGAGGTCTGGATCTTCGGCGCGCGTTTCGGTAAGTTTGGCGAGACCGAAATCCAAAACCTTTACATAGCCATCGCGCCGGATCATTATATTTTCCGGTTTGATATCGCGATGGATAATTCCGGCTTCGTGCGCGGTCGCCAATGCTTCAGCCGTTTGAACGGCGATCGAAAGCAGTTTATTGAGCGTAAGCTCGTCGCTCCGCAAAGTTTCGCGCAGCGTGTGTCCGTCAATAAACTCGGTCGCGATAAAATTAACGCCATTTTCAACGCCGATCTCATAAACCGTAAGAATATTCGGATGATTTAGAGCAGAAGCGGCTTTTGCTTCTCGAATAAAACGATTCAATTTATCTGCGTCGCCGCTTAATGCTTCATTCAGAAATTTGATCGCGACTGTGCGGTCGAGTTTAGTATCGTCCGCCAAAAACACCTCACCCATGCCGCCCGCTCCGATCTTTTCTCTAATTTTGAAATGCGCGACCGTTTGCCCGCTCGCAAGACCCTTCCCGTCAAACGCTTCCGGCATTTCGCCGATCGCCGGAACTTCCGGAAAGCCGCTTTCATCAGCATCGAGTAATTTTTCGACCTCGACCCGCAAATTCTTGTCATCGCGACAGGCTTCATCCAAAAAATGGGAACGATCCTCGGGCGCAAGAGCAATTACAGAGTGAAAGATCTTTTTGATCCGTCGATTATTAGCCCTCTTCATCGCTATCCGCATCCGCCGGGTTCGGAATGATTTTTGCGATCTTTCAGCGCCGGTTCGGGTTAGCCCGCCGACCGCTGTTCGATCGCCGCTCGAAAAATGCACTGACCTGTTCCCAAATATCGTTCACGAGTTTGATACCAACCTATTCAAAAAGCGCCTTTGCCGCCCAATGTTAAATATGAATGATTTACGTTTTTTCATAATACACGATTTTGCGAAAAAAAATAATATTTTCTCGACGCTTCGCAAAAGAAAAAACGCGCCCGAAAGCCCGCTTTCTTTTGTTATTGAAACGGTTTACGAATTTTTCAATATTTCGGAACTTTCGGATCGACTTCGTCGGACCAGGCTGTGATTCCGCCTTTCAGATTCGAAAGATTTCCAGTAAAACCAGAACGCTGAAGCGCTTCGATCGCGCGTGCGCTGCGTCCGCCCATTTTGCAATGGATCACGGTTTCGCGGTTTTCGTCTATTTCGCCCATTCGCTGCATAATTTGTCCGAGCGGGATCAGTTTTGCGCCCGGAATTTTAGCGAAGGCGTATTCATCGGGCTGGCGGACGTCGATAAGCTGAATATCGTCGCCCGCGTCAATTCGGTTTTTAAGTTCGGTAACGGAAATTTCCTGCATTTTCTCTAACCTCTCGATTCTTTTTGATTTAATAACTTTATCCGAATTCCGACGGCTTTACAAAAATTTACAATGCGCATTTTCAAATGCCTGATCTAATTGTTATAAAATCGGTATCTAGACGAATTATGGAGGTTCTTAATATTCGAAGATCTCATCGCGGAATACTTGTCTTTCTACTCGCCTTTTTGTTTTGTCTCGCGTGCGGGAAATCTCAGTCCGATGGAAACCAGCGCGCGAACTCGAGCGATGATAAAGGCGATACGATAGACATTACGATCGACAAGGCGATTGCGCGCGAAATTCCAGCCTTTATTCAGGCGACGGGAAGTTTGACCGCTGATGAAACGTCGGACGTGGCGCCGAAATCGGCAGGAAAAGTTGTAAATGTTTCGGCAAACGTCGGACAGTTTATCTCGCAGGGCGCGATCATCGCAAAGCTCGATGACAAAGACGCGAGATTGCAGCTCGCCCGCGAGCAAGCCGGCGTAAGGCAAGCGGAAGCCGCAGTTCGCCAAGCCGAAGCGCGGCTCGGACTTTCGCCGAACGGAAAATTCGATTCGAGCGCAATTCCGGAAGTTCGCGCCGCGAACGCTAATTATGAGCAGGCGCTGGCTGAGTTAAAACAGGCGGAAGCAAACGAAAAACGTTATCGCGAACTCGTCGAAACCGGCGACGTGGCGATGATCACATACGAAACCCATCGCACCGCGCGCGACACGGCGCGGACACGCGTCCGCGCCGCAAAAGAGACGCTTGAAACGACGGTAAATACGGCAAAACAAAATAATCAGGCGATAAGAAGCGCGCAGGCAGCGGTCGATTCGGCGCGAACACAGGTCGCGACGGCACAGCAGGCAATTGCCGACACGATCGTTCGAGCGCCGTTTTCCGGTTTTGTCAGCAGCCGTCCGGTCGCCGTCGGCGAATTTGTTTCGTCTTCAACGGTTGTGGCGACAATTCTTAGAACCAATCCGATAAAAGTTCAACTTCAGGTCGCTGAGGCGGACGTTCCGGGCGTTGTTTTGGGTCGCGGCGTGTCGATTCAGGTTGACGCGTATAAAAACCGAAAATTCGGCGGAATGGTAACGGCGATAAATCCGGCGGTCGATCCGGTTTCGCGCTCGGCGATCGTCGAAGCAGCGATCGAAAATAACGATAATGCGCTGCGATCGGGAATGTTTGCGACCGGGCAAATCGTCCGCGAAGGCGGAAATACGGGAGTTTTTGTGCCCAAATCAGCGGTTTATGAAGATAAACCGACGCAGTCGTATCGTGTATTCGTGATCATGGACGGCGTCGCTAAGCTGCGCGTCGTGCAGCTCGGAACTGAAGAAGACGATATGGTGCAGATCGCAGTCGGCGTCAGCGCCGACGAAACGATCGCGACGAGTAATTTGGCGCAGCTTTATGAAGGAGCGAAGGTTCAGTTTTAGTCAGTTGTCCTTTGTCCGTTGTCGGTTGCCAATTAATTTATGCTCAACTTGCAACGGACAACTGACGACGGACAAAGGGCAAAATAGTTATGCAGTGGTTAGCCGAAATTTGCGTTCACAGACCGGTCTTTGCGACGGTTATCGTTTTACTTTTAACGGTCATCGGCGGGTTTAGCTTTTTTACGCTCGGCGTTGACCGCTTTCCAAAGATCGATCTGCCGACGGTTTCTATTTCTACATCAAATCCGGGCGGGGCGCCGGAGCAAATTGAAAGCGAAGTTACCGATATTATCGAAGGCGCTGTCAATACCGTTCCGGGAATTGACGAAATGCGCTCGTCTTCGTCGCAGGGTCGTTCAAACGTAACACTTACATTCAATCTAGAAAAAAATCCCGACGTCGCGACACAGGAAGTTCGCGATAAAATGAGCACCGTGCTCAACCGGCTTCCCGAAACCGCCGATCCGCCGGTCGTGCGTAAATCCGATCCCGATTCGTCGCCGATCTTGATGTATTCGGTCAGCGCGCCGCGCGACGTAGTCGAACTTACCGATCTCGTCCAAAACCAAATTTCCGAGCGAATCGAAAATGCCGACGGCGTCGGCGAAGTTCAAATTTTTGGCGCCCGCCAGCGAGAGATTAAGATCTACGTCAATCCCGATCGGCTTCGCGCTTACAATCTTGCCGTTACGGAAGTTGCAAACGCGATTCGCGGGCAAAATACAGAAGCGCCGGGCGGTTCTGTCAACGAAGGACCGAAAACGACCGCACTGAGAACGCTGAGTAAAATTACGACCGTTGAAGGATTTAACGAAGTCGTCATAGCAACGCGAAACGGTTTTCCGGTCAAGATCAAGGATGTCGGACGCGTCGCGGACGCGGGCGTGACTCCGAGCACGGCTGCTTCGCTCGACAGTGTTCCGTCGGTTACCGTCGCGATTCGAAAACAATCCGGATCAAATACCGTGGCGGTCATCAACGGCGTAAAAGAACGAATGGCGGTGATCGTTCCGACCTTGCCGAAGGATTTGAAGATAGCCGTAGTTCGCGATCAATCTGAATTTATCCAGAATTCGCTCAACGCGATCGAAGAGCACTTAATTCTCGGCGGAATTTTTGCGGCTGCCGTAGTTTTCCTGTTTTTGTGGAATTTCCGCTCGACGATCATCGCCGCGCTCGCAATTCCGATCTCGATCATCGCAGCCTTTGCTGCGATCGCAGCGCTTGGATATTCGCTCAATCAAATGACGATGCTGGCGTTGACTCTGATGGTCGGAATCGTGATCGACGACGCGATCGTTGTTCTCGAAAATATTTATCGTTATGTCGAAGAAAAGGGAATGGACCCGTTCCGCGCCGCGATCGAAGGCACGCGCGAGATCGGTCTTCCCGTTTTGGCGACGACGCTTTCGCTGCTGGCTGTGTTTATTCCGGTCGGATTTATGACGGGAATAGTCGGGCGTTTTATGTCATCGTTCGGATTGACATCGGCGGCAGCGATCGCCGTTTCATTGATCGTTTCGTTTACGCTGACGCCAATGCTTGCCGCGCGATGGATCAAACGTAAAAAACAAAAACTCGGCGACGAAAAACTTGAAAATGTTGAAGCTTTCGGGTCGGGAGAAGCAAAAAAAGTCTCCGGCGATTCGACCGTCGAAGTTGACTACCGCGAGCCGACGCAGAGTCAAACTTTGGAAGAATCCGTCGAACACGACAGCAAAGATAGTTGGTTTTATCGCAAAATTGACGGAGGTTACACATTTCTTCTCAAACTCTCCATGCGTTTCCGATGGGCTGTCGTTCTGCTTTGCGTTTTGACGGTCGCTTCGATCTATCCGCTCTACAAATTTGTCGGAATGGCTTTTTTGCCGGACGAAGACGAATCGGCATTTCAGGTTTCGCTGCGCGGACCGCAGGGAACTAGTCTCGCCGCGTCGCAGTCTATTCTCGACCGCATTGCGCGCGACATCCGCGAACAGCTTCCGGGCGTTCAAAATACGATGGTTTTTGCCGGTGGTTTCGGTGGAAATCCGAATACCGGCACGATAAACGTTGCGCTTATCCGTGTCGAAGACCGAAAATCGTCACAAGCCGAGCTGATCAATCAAACCCGCGGCATCGTCAAAAAATATCAATCGAAAGATTATCGGATCAATGTTTCCAGCTCGTCTTCGATCGGTCAGAGCCTCGGCTTGGGACGCGGCGGATCGGGCGTCGGTTTTTACATCGCCGGACCCGATATTCAAAAACTCGATGAATATTCAAATTTGCTCGTTGAAAAACTGAGAGAAGACCAGATCTTTCGAGACGCCGATCGTTCGCTCGAACTCGGAAATCCTGAAATTCGCGTGCTGATCGATCGACCGAAAGCAGCCGATCTTGGCGTAGAAGCCGGTGACGTCGCGCAGGCGCTGAATATTCTGTCAGCGGGACAGCGTGTTTCGACGTTTAGCGAAGGCTCCGACCAATACGACGTGGTCGTTCAGGCTGAAGAAATACACCGACGCTCGCGTGATAACCTGCGCTATTTTGCCGTCGGTTCGCGAAACGGCGGAACGGTCGATCTGGAAAAGCTCGTTAAGATCGAGGAAGGAACATCGCCGGCGACGATCAATCGACTGAATCGCCAGCGGCAGGTAACGATTTCGGCAAGCCTTCCGCCGAATGCGTCCGAATCCGACGCGCTCGTTGCGCTCAAAAAACACGCCGCTTCGCTGAATATGCCGCAGGAATATCTTACCGGCGTTACCGGGCAATCAAAGGAGCTCGAACGCGCTTACGATTCTTTCATGCTCGCGTTTTTGCTTTCTTTTGTGTTTATGTACCTGATTCTCGCGGCGCAGTTCGAATCGTTCATTCATCCGGTCACGATTCTTTTGACGCTGCCGCTTTCGATCCCGTTTGCGCTGCTTTCAACATTGATTTCGGGACAAACACTGAATATTTTTTCCGCGCTCGGAATTTTACTTTTGTTCGGCATCGTCAAGAAAAATGCGATCCTGCAAATTGATCATACAAACGGTTTACGCGCGAAGGGTTTGGCGCGATACGATGCGATCATTCGCGCAAACCGCGACCGATTGCGCCCGATTTTGATGACGACAATGGCGCTCGTCGCCGGGATGATCCCGCTCACCGTCGGAAGCGGCGCGGGCGCGGCGACAAACCGTTCGATCGGAATTTTGGTCGTCGGCGGGCAAACGCTTTGTTTGCTTTTGACGCTTTTGGCTGTTCCGGTTTTTTATTCGTTGTTTGACGACGCTGCCGAATCGCGCATCTGGCGCTGGCTCGCGGGACGCTTCGACCGATTCAAAACTGGCGTTTTGCGACCAATATTTCAACCGATTGTAAGAATTTTCAGCAGGCGCGAAAAGAAAACGAAAGAAGCAGAATTAAGTGGTGATAGTTATGCAGAATCAAGTAAGTAATTGGAGCGCGGACGCCCTCGTCCGCAATGAACGCGTGAGCGTTCAAAACCCTAGAGGATTATGCGTGGGAAGTTTGATTGCGTAGCAATCTTTTGCGGACGACGGCGGCCGCACTCCATTGCAAGAAGGATTTAATTGCTATGAGCAAAAAGATAGTTTTCGTTATTTTATTTATCATTCTCATGACTCTAGCTGTAACGGCGCAAGATGTTCAGCCGACTTCGACTCCAACAACGACTCCAACTCCAACTCCGACAGATGTCGTCGCTCCTGCAACTTTGCCGAGTGACGTGCCGCCCGTCGCGCCGAATTTCGAAGCCGAAAATCGCCCGCTGCCGAGTGCCGAGCGCGTCGGCGTTGACATTGCCGATCAGCTTCCGCTGACGCTCGAACAGGCGATCGAAATGGCTTTGCAAAATAATAACGACATCGACGTTTCGCGGATCGACGTCCAAATCGCCGAATTTAATTTTCGCGCGGCG
>JBGTFE010000059.1:0-131185 GCA_041747435.1 Pyrinomonadaceae bacterium
AGCGAATCGGTTTCAACCGTCGCGCTTTTTCCGTTCGATTCAGGACCTTTTTCGTCCATAAATCTATACATCTGCTCTTCGTTTTCCATTAGAAATTCTTGTAGCGCCGCCAAGATGGCGGCGGGACAGCCAGCAAGATGCTGGCGATACAATTAAGTTTTCGGGGTGCCGTCACCTTCCTTTTTTTCCTGTCGTTTTACGACGGTGTCGTCTTTGAGCGTGTTCAAAATGCGGCTCGGACCGGTGATTACCTCGTCGCCTTCTTTGATTCCGGTGACGATCTGAATGTCCGCTTCGCCGGTGATGCCGGTTTCGACCTCGACGAACTTGGCTTTGTTTCCGTCTAAAATGTAAACGCCCTTGATGGTTTTCGGTTTAGTCGAAGGTTCCGGCAGATCGCCTTTGATCTCCGGTGAAGGAGAGCCTTCCGGTTTCTTTTCGATAACCGCCTGAAGTGGAACGGTAAATACGTTGTCAACTGTTTTTGTCGTAATTGTCGCTGTAGCGCTCATTCCCGGACGCAAGCCGTCGCGAATTTCGTCCGGCGCGTCCTTGATCTCGATAACAACCCGAAATTCCTTTGCTTCCTGCACGTTGATCTGGGTGGAAAGCCCGCCGGATGTCTGCGATTTTCCGACCGCGAGTGGCGTTTTTTGTTTTACTTCGCCACTGATCTCTTTGTCTCCAAAGGCGTCAACTTTTATCTTTACCGGCTGCCCGACTTCGACCTTGTCGATTTCGGTTTCATCAACTTTTACTTCAACGTTGACCGTGGACATATCGGCGATCGTCAAAAGCGGCGTCGAAGAAAGATTTGCGACGGCGAATGTTCCAACTTTTGACGGAATGTCCGCCACGACGCCGTTGATCGGCGCGAGCTGCATACTCTTGTCGCGCAAAGTTTTTGTGCCGCTTAAAAGCGCCATTTGCTGATTGGCGCGATTCACGCTCGAATTCGCGTTGTAGTTTGCCGTGTCGATCGCGCGTTTTGCGTCTTTTACGATGTTTTGCTGCTGATTAAGCCGCGCGGTGGCGTCTTTTATAGAGAGCTTTTGCGCGTCAAGTCGCGCTTTCGCATTATTAAGTGAGACCTTTGCGTTTTCGACGCGATCCTTTGATTCGTCGTAAAGCTGACGCGAAATAACGCCCGCTTCAAGCAATTCTTCATTGCGTTTCAGTTCGCGATTCGCAGCGTTTAATTCCACCTGAACCTTATCAACATCGGTTTGCGCGGCAATTACGTTCTGGCGCGCGGTTTCAACCGCGATCTGCGAAACATTTAAACCCTGCTGCGCCTGCGAAAGCTGATTTTGCGCCGCAGTCACCTGCGTGCGGCTCGAAAGAACGTCGTTTTGCGATGCCTGCGAAGCGGCAAACTGCGCGTCTGTGCTCGATTGAAGCTGCGTCGGATCGAGCCTTACAAGCGGCTGTTCTTTTGTCACTTTTTCGCCTTCGCTGACGTAAATTTCTTCAATTCGTCCCTGAACTTCGCTGGTTAGATTGATAAACTGAATGGGGCGAATTTCACCCGAAGCCGTAACAGTTGATTTCAGCTCTTTTTTGAGCTCGACTTTAACGATTGTGACTTCCGGCGTGTCCGTGCGCGTAGCAAAAACGCTGACGATTATTATGATTATTAGTAAAACACCGATACTTGCACCGATGATAATTTTTGTTTTCCGGCTCATTGCCATCGTGATTTTTCCTTAAACGAGTAGAGTTTTATTATATCTAAAAGATTAAGCGCGAAACAAATTGTCCAGAGCGCATTCAGACCTTCCTTACGTCAAAATTGAAATAAGAGTTTCATAAAAAAGGTGGCTAACCCGGAATTTTGCGTCGTTGCATGACTTCGCAAAAATTATGATGATTTGACGCGTGCGCGTGTTCACTATACGATTTACGAAAATCATAATACAAGTTAAAATAGCTTTGTTTTATATTATTTGAGTATTAAATCCAAGAAATTATATTAAAAATGATAAAGTGCCCGGTTTGCGGAATGGAAAACCTTGAAAGCTCGCAATATTGCGATGAATGCGGAAACGCGCTCGATTCCACAACGTCCGCCGCTGCTGCAAACGAAGATGCACCGGTTTATCAGAGCGCGAACCCGACTTCGTTTGGCGTTTCGGCGGTCGATGACGAGCCACCGTCCGAATCGGATTCGTTTGAGAAGGAAAAGCAATCCGTTAATGGCGCGCACGCGACCTTGATTATCGAGCGCGGCGAATCTGTCGGCACGGAGTTTACGCTGTCCACGGACGAATCGACTATAGGTCGCTGGGATGCAGATAATGGAATTTTCCCGGACGTTGATCTTGACTCGCACGATCCGGAAGCAAAAGTTTCGCGGCGGCATGCGCGAATTCGGCGCGGAAGCGGAAAATATATGATCGAAGATCTGGGATCGACTAACGGAACTTTTGTAAATCGCGGACGACGCCTGATTCCTGGAAACGCGCATCTTCTGAATGACGGTGATGAGATCATCGTCGGCAAAACGTTTTTGCGGTTTTATGTTAACGATCAAGCGGCGAGTTCGTAAATCGAATCGGAAGCTTTGTAAAAATGGCTAATTGTCACACATGCGGCGAGGAAATCGCCGAAATCGATGTTTTTTGCCCGTATTGCGGCGTCTCTTTGGATCCGATCGAGGTTGACGAAGGCGCTGCGGCGGACGAAGTTTCAGAAATCGAAGCGGATTCCGCGACGGAAGAAACGGACGCGGCTTCTGTCGACGCGGCTGAAAGCGCGGATGTTTCTTCAAGCGACGAAGCGGAAACCGATGTTTCGTTTGACGCTGACGCCGAGGTGACGACGGAAGCGGAAACCGAAAGCGAACCCCCGATTCCCGAAGCCATCGCTAAACCTGACTCAAATTTGGAACCGCTTCCTGTTTCAAGCAGCGAATCTTACTTTGATTCGGTTCAAATTGTTCAAAAAGACGAAAACGTCGATGTCGTTCTGGATACGGGCGAGGACGAACCCATTCAGGCGGAAGGTGAAGAAGAGCAAGGTCGTTCGTTTACGACACCGGATTTTAGCGGCGCGGAAACCGACGGAAAAAGTCAGTCGAAATTAAAGCCACTCGAAGAAGGAACTATTCTTAACAGTCGTTACGAAATTGTTCGCAAGATCGGCGGCGGCGGAATGGGAGCGGTTTATCTTGCAAGCGACAAGAATCTTGGCGGCGTTCTTCGCGCGGTCAAGGAAATGGTTCAGTCGTATATAGAGGAAACTCAGCAGGAAAAAGCGGTTGCCGACTTTAAGCGCGAATCGATGCTTTTGACTTCTTTGGAACACGCGGCGATCCCGACGATCTTTGATTACTTTTTCGACGAAACGGAATGCAGATTTTATCTCGTGATGAAATACATTTCCGGCGGCGATCTTGCATCGCGTCTGCGTTCTGCCGATGGCGGAAAAGTTGACGAACAGACGGTAACCGAATGGGGAATTCAGGTCGCCGACGTGCTCGATTATCTCCACAATCACGAACCGCCGATCGTTTACCGCGATCTGAAACCGGCAAACGTGATGATCGATGGAAATTCCGGGCGGATAATGCTGATCGATTTCGGTATCGCGCGTTGGGTGAACAAGGAAGAAAAAGGTGTAACTGCGGTCGGAACAATGGGTTACGCGCCGCCGGAGCTTTTTAGCGGAAACGTTGAAGCGCGTTCGGATATTTACAGTCTTGGTTCGACAATGTTTCATCTTTTGACCGGCGCCGATCCGCAAAGCAACCCGCTTTTGATCTTTGATTTTCAAAAAAATCCGCGCCCTCGCCAAATAAATCCGCAGCTTTCCGATCAGATCGAACGAATTTTGATGTGCGCCGTCGAATACAATTCAGACAAGCGATTCGCGTCGGCGGCGGAGATGCGGCGCGCGCTCGAAGAACATCTGGACAGTTTGAAAACCGGACGAATTACGTTCGGCGTGAAGGAAATTCCGATATCGGTTGCGCTTTCAGAACAGCCGGTTTTTTGCGGCTTTTGTGGGCAAAAGATCGTCGCAACCGATATGTTTTGCGCGTTTTGCGGCGCGCGCCAACCGATCGCGCAGCAGGGCGTTCATATCGGCGATTCCTCTGCGCCGAAATTTACCGCGAAACTGACGATTCTCGGAACAAACGAGCTCGATTCGCCGTCCTTCTCTCTGGAAAAGGATGAAAATCTCGTCGGCAGACGTGATCCGATGTCGAATATTTTTCCGGAGATCGATCTTTCGAAATTCGATCCGCAGACAAAGATCTCACGGCGTCATGCGAGAATTTGGCGCGAAGGAAGCAATTTTATGGTCGAAGATCTCGGATCGTCAAACGGCACGATTCTGCTCCCGACGGTGGACGACACGATTCGCCTGCTGCCGCATCAGCCGCATTTGTTGACAAACGGCGACAGATTAAAGATCGGCGATACGACAATGCATTTTGTCATTGGATAAGAATTGTACCGCCAGCGTCTCGCTGGCTGTTGCGGCGGCATCTTGCCGGCGCATAAATCTGACGGCAGGATGCCGTCAGGACAGCCGCCGGGACGGCGGCGATACGAGAATTATGAGCGCTCGCGTAGAACGAACAACCTCCGTAAGATATATCAAACCGGAACAAGTGATCTTAAATTTTGATCCCGAACGGCTGAAAGCGCCGTTTTTGCTGCGCTGCGGCGCAATGCTGATCGACTACATCATCTTGATCGCGATTCCTGTGATAAGCCTGCTCACCTACCGGCTTTCGGGCAGCGATCCTTCCAGACTGCTTAATAACACCGTAACGAACGTTGGCTGGCTGATCGTTGTGCTTTTGGCAGTTACGAATTTTTTTCTTTTGCCGCTGCTGATGGGGCAAAGCGTCGGAAAAATGCTGACCGGTTTGAGAATTGTTAACACCGACGGCTCTTCGCCTTCGCTCGGCAGACTCTGTCTTCGTCATTTGCTTGGCTATACACTTACGATCTTTTCGCTCGGACTCGGTTTTTTGTTTGCCGCGCTGAATAAAAAAGGTCGCGCGCTACACGATTTTGTTGCCGGAACGCTGGTTGTGTACGGTCAAAAACAGACCGTCGAGAGAAATTTGGAAAAGGAATAATATGCCGCAGTTAGTAGTAAGAAATCCGGATCGCACGGTCGATAATTTCGTGCTTTCGCGTTTGCGAACGACGATCGGACGCTCCGCGCGCAGCGACCTCTGTATTCCGGACGCTTTCGCGTCGCGGCTTCATGCAGAAGTCCGGCAGGAAGGCGATTCATTCTGGCTACAGGATCTCGGTTCGGCAAACGGTACGCGCTACAACGGCGCGCTCGTTTCGGCGCCGATTCCGTTGCTTGCGGGCGGTGAAATTCAGATCGGCGAGACGGTTATAAAGTTTGAAGACGAACGCCTTAATCTAAGTAAGCCCTCTGGGGCGACTTTGATCACGGATAACACTCGCTCGCTCGACCCGTCGCAAACGATCGCATTCACGCAGGAAAAAAACCCGACGGCGGAGATTCTCGAATCACAATTTTCGTCGCGCACCGAACTGCTTGGATTGATCAGCAAAGTGGGCGTCGCGCTGCTTTCATCAAGCGGTTTGGAAGAAACGCTGAATCAGGTGGTTTCGCTGGTTTTTGAAGCGGTTCCGGCGGAAAGATGCGTGATCATGCTGCGCGACGAAACGGTTGAAGGCGGAATGAAGATCGTTGTCGCGCGTTTGCGCGGAAAGGAAGAGCAAGTCGAAGAAGTCCGCATCAGCAGCACGGTGATGGAAGAAGTGATGAAAAACGGCAAATCCGTTTTGACCGCCGATGCGCAGCACGATCCGCGGTATGCGAGTCAAACTATCGCCTTGCTCGGCATTCGCTCGGTGCTTGCGGTTCCGCTCAATATCGATATAAACGACGTTTTCGGCATAATCTACGCTGATTCGCCGACGAGCGAAGCCACCTTTACCGAAGAACATTTGAATATTTTGACAACGCTCGCTTCGGTTGCGTCGATTCGCGTCGAAAACGCAAGATTGCTCGAAGAACGTTTTGAACGTGAGCGAATGGAGCGCGAGCTGGAACTTGCGACCGAAATTCAACAGACGTTCCAGCCGTCCGCGCCGCCAGTGATGGACGATTATGAATTCCAGGGAATTTCGTTTTCGTGCTACGAGATCGGCGGTGATTACTATGATTTTATCGCGCTTCCAAACGACAAAATGATGATCGCGCTTGGCGATGTTTCCGGCAAAGGAACCGCCGCGGCGCTTCTGATGTCGAGCCTTCACGCCTCGATCCATTCGCAGGTGACGGCGAACAGGTCGCTGCGGGACACCGTAACCTCCGTTAACCAATATCTCGCCGAAAACACGCCCACGAATCGTTTTGTCACGCTTTTTATCGCCGAACTCGAGCCGAAAACCGGTGTTTTAAATTACATCAACGCCGGTCACAACCCGCCGATCGTTGCTCGCGCCGATGGGAGCGTGGAGCAGCTCGAATCCGGCGGTTTTCCGCTCGGGCTTATGCCGGAAGCCGAATTTGAGGTCGGCAGCGTCGAGCTTTATTCGGGTGATTCGCTCGTTGTCTATTCTGACGGCGTTTCCGAAGCAAATAACACGGCGGGTGACGAGTTCGGAATGGACCGTCTCACGGAGGTTATCAGCCAAAATGTAAAAGCTTCCGCCGCCGGAATGCGCGACAAGATCGAGTCCGAGCTTTCCTCATTCACCAAGACCGCGCCTGCGAACGACGATATAACCTTGGTTATAGTCAAACGGTTATAGTCAAACGAAAATAACAAGGTTTCGGACAGAAGGTTGCAACGTAAAACTTGTTGACCTTTCCGGCTTGTCTATTCTAAAATCATATTGGCGAAGATCTTCGCGTTCCAAGAGCCCAAATGCCTCCAACGTCAAAAAAAATCGGATTAATTTATTTTGTCGTGATCACGCTTCTCGCGGTCGGGCTTGTTCCGCTTGTGCTTACGGGCTGGTTTTTGTCGGATCGTAGCGGAAGGGAATTGCGCGCTGTCGAAAACCGCTATCAAACACAGCTTGTGCAGGAAAAGGCGAAC
Source organism: Pyrinomonadaceae bacterium (assembly GCA_041747435.1). Classification (GTDB taxonomy): domain Bacteria; phylum Acidobacteriota; class Blastocatellia; order Pyrinomonadales; family Pyrinomonadaceae; genus JBGTFE01. The sequence goes on from JBGTFE010000059.1 coordinate 7,049, forward strand.
CAGATCGAAATGTTCGGACAGCGTTACGGCGATTTGGTGCAAAGCTATGCCAAGGCGCTGGAAATTTCGAATGATTTTTCGGTTCTGTCCTCGCCCGTCACTGAAGAAAAGCTCGGCGTCACGCTAAAGGAAAATCCAAATTTGATCGCGCTTTATGTGAAACCGATCCAGGGCGATTCGCTTGCGGTTTTTCGCTCGGAAGCGATTTTGAAAAACGAAGTAGAAGATGCGACGGAAAGTGTTTTATCGCTTGTCGCGGGCAAAAATTCCGTGGTCGGCAGTCCGCAAAAGATCGCGTCGAGCGGAGAGATCGTTTTGACGTTCGCGTCGCCGGTCGTTATCAACAAAAACATTTCAGCCGCCGTGATCGGAATCGTCTCGCTCCGCGAAATTTCGCTAATACTTTCGGAAACGCGTTCGATCGGTGAAGATGAACTTTGGAAAGCCGGGTTACCGATCATTTTTGTTGTCGATTCCGAAGGGCGCGCGGTTTCGTATCCGGATGCGACCGTCGCGGCAAATCAGAAATCTTTGAACGACCTTAAGATCGTTCAGGAATGGCGCGAGAGCAACCTGCAGATCAAATCGGCGCTCGTGCCTTTTACCGCCGAATATGACGGCGAAAATTACGAAATGCTCGGAGCTTATTCGACCGCGAAAATCGGGGAAGAGCTGAATCTCGGTGTGATCGCGATGCAGGATGAAAGCAAAGCGCTTGCTTCGGTTGGCGATATGCGACGGCAAACGTGGATGATCAGTCTTGCGTTTGCGCTGTTCGCGCTCGTTGTCGGAAGCATTCTAGCACGGCAATTGACATCGCCTCTCGCGGTGCTGGTCAACGCGGCGAAAAAGATCGCTGCCGGCGATCTCTCTACGAGAGTGGGAACAAAAGGCATCACCGAGATCGGTACGCTTGGCGAAACATTTAACGCGATGAGCGGCAGCCTGGAAGAACACATCGCAAAGCTTGCAAAAGCGGCGGAAGAAAACCGTGAGCTTTTTGTCGGTACGGTGAAAGCGCTCGCTGCCGCTATCGACGGCAAAGACCGTTACACGCGCGGACATTCAGAACGAGTTTCGCGTTTTTCCGTAGCTATCGGAAAGCGTCTCGGAATGAATGAAGCCGATCTCGAAACACTTCGCATCAGCGCGCTGCTTCACGATGTCGGCAAGATCGCGATCGACGACAACATTCTTAAAAAGCCGGCTGCATTAACCGATGAAGAGTTCGAAATAATGAAAACTCACCCTAAAGCCGGTTACAAGATAATGTCGCAGATTCCGGCGATGAAGGAATTTCTGCCCGGAATGTATATGCATCACGAAATGGTCAATGGAAAAGGCTATCCGCAGGGACTCAGCGGAGACGAAATTCCGCTTCAGGCAAAGATCGTTTCCGTGGCGGATACTTTTGATGCGATGACGACCGATCGTCCGTATCAAAAAGGGATGAATCTTGAAGATTCGTTGGATCGAATCAAGAGTTTTGTAGGATCGCGCTACGACGGAACAGTCGTCGAAGCATTGATCCATGCTTGTGAAGAAGGACAGGTTCGACCTGTCGGAGCGGTTCGCGTAAAACCGGAAAATTCTCACGTTACGCAAATTCAACCACAAACAACAGCGCATATTTCAGAGATCCAATAATTCCATTGGCTGAAATGCTTGTTGCAGCAGTAAAATCTCCTGTTTTCTGAGATTTCCCAATGCAGTGAACGAAGTAGTACCAACCCACGAGGCTGCCCATGGCGGCAAGGAAATTTATACCCACTTTCAGGTCGGACCTGCGGAGTATGTATCGGCGCGCGAAGAAGCGCCGGAAATAAAACGATGCTGCGCGATCCATCCTGAATATCCGATCTTCTACGTATGCCTGGTTTGCGGAAGTATGTTTTGCAGATTCTGCCCGGCATCGCAGGAAGGCGGATCAAAAGCCTGTCCGTTTTGCGGCGGTCAATGCGGTTTGGTTGCCGGGGAGCAATCGAAATCGGGCGAGCGAACGATAGCAAAGTACGATGATCAAACCGGCGCGGCGACCGAAACCGCGAAACCGGAGATAAAAACGGTCAGCGTAAAGCTCTATTTCACCGATTTTATTACAGCGATGAAATACCCGTTCAACTTTCCGATAAGCCTGATAGCAGGCGCGGTTCTGTTCTTCATTTTGATCTTTGGTCAAATTATTCTCGTTTTCGGCGGCGGCTGGGCGGCACTTTTTTCGTTGGTCGTGTTTGCCGTGATGATGATGTTGAAATTCGGTGTGCTCTTCAAAACGATCGAAAATTTCACCCGGGCGAATTTTCGCGAAGGCTTTCTTCCTCGTGTAAAAAAATTTACGATCTTCGAGGATTTTCTCAATCCGTTAATCGCAAGTATCGGCGTTTATACTGTCTCTTTTGGACTATTTATTTTGATCGCGGTTTCGTTGGGAATGTATGCGTGGTTCGCATTCGCCGAAGATACGCAAACGATAGAAGACGAGATGCGATTGAGAGGAACTCAAATAAATTCGACTTTGAGTGCGAATGAATCCGATAAAACATTGTCAAAAATGCGCGAAATGCAGCTTAAAGAAATGATCGATCAAGCACGTCTTCGTCAATTTGAATCGGTTTTCGGGCACAATCATCTGCTCGAAAGCGAGCAGCTCGGAAAATTCGTAAAATCCGTTTTGAATCTTACGATCACTTATCAAATGCCTCTATTTTTTGCTTTTATCCTGGGATTTTTGTATTTTCCCGCCGTTTGCATGACGCTCGATAAAAACCGCTCGTTTTGGGAGATCCTTCAATTCCGCGCCGCTTTGAGAGAGATCAGAAGTCTTGGTTTCGATTATATTAAGATCGTTCTGCTCAGTTTTGGATTTATTGTGATTCTATTGAGCGCCGCTGTCGGACTTTATTCGATATTTAACGCGTTAGAGTTTCCGGTTGTCGGAATCCTTTCGGCTTTGATAGCCGCGAGCTTTTTATTTTTTTACTTTTGGCTGGTGACCTCAGCGATTGTCGGGATGGTTATTTGTAAGCGAAACGAAAATTTCGACCGAAAAATTCCCATTCTTCCATAAAACGACTCCCGCAAACAACATAAAAAAGTGAGAAAAAGTAAATATGAATGTGAATAATTCGCAGGAAGTTTGGCAGATCGCCGTAAACGGCGAAATTTATGAAGCCAGTTTTGACGTAATGACTCAATGGATCTTCGAAGGTTCTTTGCTGCCGCAGGATAAAGTTCGCCGCGGAAACCTGCGTTGGCTCGATGCGGGAAAGATCCCGTCGCTCGTAAGCTTTTTTAATGCGAAAGAAAACGGAGAGCCGCTGCCGCAGATTCCGATTTCTTTAACGGAAGCGCAAACGATCTCAGAAATTCCGGCTGCTGCTCAGACTTTTCCACCGATCAACGATTCTGCTTCGAATCCAAATTTTCCTCCCGCTCAAAATATAAACCCGCCGCATGTAAATGAACAAAAATCCGATGGATGTGTGATACACGCCGACGCCGAACCGCGATTCCTGTGCGATACGTGCGGCAGTCTTTTATGCGGCGCATGCCCGAAAGGCTACGGAGGAAACGTCAAGATCTGTCCGATGTGCGGCTCGATGTGTTCGTCTATTCACCAGCTTCAGCAGCAGCAAGCCGTAACCTTTCAATATCAAAGCGATATGAACGAAGGCTTCGGCTTTACTGATTTTGGACGCGCGTTTTCTTATCCTTTCAAATTCAAAGCCAGTCTCATTTTCGGCGCGATAATGTTTATGTTTTTCACGCTCGGACAATCGGCGTCAGGTTCGGGAAGCTTTTTTATGATGGCGGCAGCAATTTTTTGCGTAATGCTGTCGAATATGCTGACGTTCGGTATTTTGGCAAACACCGTCGAGAATTTCGCGCAAGGCAAAGTCGGCGGAAATTTTATGCCGAGCTTTGACGATTTTTCGATTTGGGACGATGTTGTTCACCCGTTTTTCCTCAGCATCGCGGCGTGGGTAGTTTCGTTCGGACTGATGCTGGCGATTGTCGCCGGCGCGGCTTGGTATATGTGGAGTACCGTAATGAGCTCAATGAACGAGTCGATGCAATCATTGCCCGTTGCGATGAGCGATTCGAAAAATATTGAGAATAGCGCTCCGACTGCGCCTAATGCAGCCGTTGAAAGATGGGAAAAGATGCTCGATGAAGCGGAAAGAAAAAACGAGGAAACGCGTAAGATGGCTGAAGAAGCTGCCGAAGGTCGAACGCTTCCGCCTGGCAACAGCGGGTTTCCGAAGGGCGCGACAAATCAAAATTCGTCGATCAATCCGCTGCGTCCTAACAGCGAAGAAGAACAGTTTCAGGATCTGCAGGAAACGATGAATAAGGCTCGCGTCGATAGCTTGAAAGCTTCGGCTGGCGAAGGTCCTGAAATGCCCGGTTTAATGTCGCCACAGGTTATTATGAGCCTCGTGAAAACGATCGGTATTATCATTGTTCCTGTATTTTTGTGCTTGATCTGGGGATTGTTCTATTACCCGGCGGCGTGCGCCGTTGCGGGTTACACGCGCTCGTTTTGGGCGACGCTCAATCCGCTCGTCGGTTTGGACACGATCAAGCTCCTTGGATTCGATTACGCAAAAATACTTTTGATGAAGCTGATCCTGATAATTATCGTGGGAATCGCGGGCGGAATTCTGAGCGTCATCTTCGCGCCGTTCGACTTGCCGCGAATGGGAAATCTTCCGGCGATCGCGATCGGAAGTTTGGTGACGTTTTACTGCTCGATCGTATTTTCAGTGGTTTTGGGCTACGCGCTTTATAAAAATGCGGAAAAAATGAACTTGTTCCGAGGATAAGTTGATTGCCGAAGATGCGGAATCAACAGCTGCAACACTAAATAACTCGAACAACGACGAATTATTTAGTGTTTTTTCCATTTTCTTTCGGAAGAAACTCATTTTCTTTCGGAAAAAGTTCGTTTTTCTCGCAAGAATTTCATTTTCTATCGGAAGAATTTCATTTTCTTTCGGAAGAAATTCATTTTTCTCGTAAGAAATTTACTTTCCGGTGAACGCGAGCTTGCGTCTCTTCTTTTGGAAGACATTTCTTGTGTAAATTCACGTCGCCGGACTTTTTCGCTTTTTCACTTTTTCACGCTTTCACTTTTTATCTATAATCGAAACTTTGAATCTCGAACCGATTACATATGTCATTTTGGCGAAGAAAAAAAGACGAAGATAAATTTTCGACCTCAGTTTTGGGTTTGGACAAATCCATCGAAGAGCTCAAGGCGCAGGAAGAAGCCGTCGAACGCGAGATCGGTGTGCGTTTTACGAAAGCGATCGAAAAAACGCGCCATTCGATAAACAATAAGCTCGACACCATCTTTGAAAACCGGAAAAAGATCGATGAAGCATTTCTGGACGAACTCGAAGAAATGCTCATTTCGACGGACATCGGCGTGGCGACGACTGTGCAAATTCTCGAAGCGATCCGAAAAGGCGTTTCGAGAGAAGAGATCAGCGATCTCAGCGCGTTAAAAGCGCTGATGAAGCGCGAGCTTTTGGACATTCTTCATCACAGCGAAGAACGCGGCGTCGCCGACGAAACGAAATACGATCTCGAGATAAAACCCTATGTTTTGATGGTTGTCGGCGTTAACGGCGTCGGCAAAACGACAACAATCGGCAAGCTTGCGCAGCGCATAAAAATGGAAGGAAACGAAATTTTGATCTGCGCCGCCGACACTTTTCGCGCCGCCGCTTCCGAGCAATTGGAAATTTGGTCGCAGCGTGCCGGTGTTCCGCTTATCCAGCAAAAACAGGGAACCGATCCGGCGGCGGTTTTGTTTGACGCGCTGAAATCCGCGAAAGCGCGAAACGCAGATGTTCTTATTGTCGACACCGCCGGACGCCTGCACAACAAATCGAATCTGATGGCGGAGCTTGAAAAAATGAAACGCATTGCCGCTCGGGAAGTTGAGAGTGCGCCGCACGAAACTTTACTTGTGATCGACGCCGTCACCGGGCAAAACGGACTCGAGCAGGCGCGCCAATTCATGCGCGTCGCGGACGTTACCGGCATTGTTCTAACCAAGCTCGACGGCACCGCAAAAGGCGGAATCGCCGTCGCCATCGCCAAAGAACTAAATCTCCCGATCCGCTACGTCGGCATCGGCGAAACGGTCAACGATCTGATGGTTTTCGATCCGGAAAGTTATGTTAATGGTTTGTTTAATTAGGAGGTTCTAAAGATGACACAAACAATTGAAGCGATTTATCAAAATGGAATGTTTAAGCCTTTAAATCCGATTTCGGAAGAAATTGCGGAAGGCGAAAAAGTAAAATTGGTTGTCGAAACCGAACAGGAAAACGAAGAAGTAAATCCGATTATGAAACTTGCGGAAAATTTCTACGACGGTTTATCGGAAGAAGACATAAAAGAAATTGAAAAAATCGCGCTTGACCGTTCAAATTTTTTTGGAGACAGAAAGCCTAATGAATGAAGTTTTGCTCGATACGGATACACTTTCATTTTTTCTGAGAAACGTTCCGAAAGTTATGGCGGAAGCCAATAACTATTTGAAATTTCACAAAGGTTTTACTTTTTCCGTTATTACGAATTTCGAGATTTTACGCGGACTGAAAATTAAGAATGCTCAACGTCAAATCAAAACCTTTCAATTGATTCGACAACAAAGCAGAGAAATAAATTTATCCGATGATATTGTAATTCGCGCCGCCGATATATACGCGGATTTATACAAACGCGGATTGCTCATTTTGGATGCCGATATTTTGATCGCCGCAACCGCTTTGGAAAATAATTTAGCGGTTGTAACGAATAATGAAAGTCATTTTAGTCGAATCACAGGTTTGCAGGTTTTGAATTGGAATAAATAAAAGTTGACAACCTGATGGTCTTTGACGCGGAAGATTATATGAACGGATTGTTTAATTGAGAAGAAGATTCAATATGGTTGAATTTAAGAAAAAAATTGATACTGATGAGTATTATTTAGTAATAAACAATGAAGAAATTAAAGGGGTAGATATTGAAGCATCGTCATTTTTAACTTCTTCTTTTAATCTTAATATTTCTAGTAGGGAAATTGGCGAGTATGTAATTACCCTTCTTGAAGAGAATAACGAATTATCAAAATCAAATCTTTTAACTATTAATAACTGGGGGAATTTAAATACCGCAGAAGTTAATTTAGTTTGTTTTACGAGAAACCAAGAGTGTGAGTTTAGAATCTTTTATAATTTAGTGAAATGGTTCCATTCATTCAGTTTTGAAGATTATTATATTGAGTTTTCTCGTATTTTTGGAATCGAAATTTTTGCAGTCAACAAAACTGATTTTACTGAACATCAAGATATTTTTGAACTCAGATTGAGTTTTGATATATGGGATAGAGAAGGTAGTTTGTTAGATGAAATTTTAGAATCTTATAAATTAATAACAAAATTTCATCAAGAAGCTATAAACAGACTTACAACTTCAATCTCTCAAAAAATGCTTACAGTTTTCGATTTTCCAAAAGATTCAAAAACTGCCTGTGAGCAATATCTTTTATATTTTGCTCAATTTCTCCAAGATTTAGGAATAAACGCAACTTCAAATTTGAAAGAAGAAGCTGGAAAAGTACTTTTTTCAGTAACTCCAACTGATGACAAAGAAGCATTAGACAAAATTCGTGAAGCACTTGCCGTTTATTTGAATTTGCCTTCCAGTCCGATTGTTTATGATGAAAGTTTTGCGGCAATGAGATTGCAACAGCAAATCGAAAATCTCCAACATGCTCAAAAAATGGCGGTGAGAGAACTGCAATTTACTGAAAAACTCTTAGTTGCGCAATTCGGAACAATTCAAGAGAAAAACATAATCATTTCTCAAAAAGATTCGGTAATCGAACAGCAAAACAAAGTCATCGAGAAAATTACAAGCAAATCAATAATGATGGATTCGCTTGAAAATAAAGAAGAGTTTGAAAAGATTTTTGACGGCTTAGAGGTTGGTGAAAGTAAAGATTTAAATGAAAAACTCGGAATTAAATTTAATCCAATAACTTCGATAAAAACTTTTGGTAAAAAACTAGCTGGAAAGGACAATGAAATAACGTCACTAAATTTAGAACAGCCCGAACCTGATAAAACCAAGCTCGAAAAAATTTTAGAAAATGTATCCGAAGATAATATTCATGAAGAAACTGATTGGGGCGAATCTGTTGGAAAAGAGATAATTGAATAACGATTTTTCACAAATTGATTCACAATTGACGCGGCGCGCTTTGCAGCTTGCGTCCTTTGGTGTCGGGCGGGTTTCGCCGAGCCCGCTTGTCGGCTGCGTTATCGTTTCAAAAGACGGTGAAATTGCCGGCGAAGGAACTTACATTTATGAAAATGTAACTCACGCGGAAATTCTTGCTTTGGAAAAAGCAGCCGAAAAAGCAAAAGGCGGAACGGCGTATGTTTCGCTCGAGCCGCACGCGCATTTTGGCAGAACCGAGCCCTGCACCGAAGCTTTGATAAATGCCGGGATAATACGCGTTGTCGCGCCGATCGAAGACCCGAATCCGCTTGTTTCCGGTAAAGGTTTCGCGCAATTACGAGCAAACGGAATCGAAGTTGTGACCGGAATTTTAGCCGAGGAAGCCGCGCGCATTAACGAAAAATTTATTCTCTGGCACAAGCAGACGCGACCGTTTGTGCATCTGAAAATGGCGATGTCGCTCGACGGGAGAATCTCGCTCGGCAACAGTATTTCGACGATGCTTTCGGGTGAAAATGCGCTTCGACGCGTTCATGAACTGCGTCAAGAACATGATGCGATCCTCGTTGGCGGTAACACTGCTTTTATCGACGATCCATCTTTGACCGACCGGAGCGGAAAACCGCGTCGCCGAAAACTTGTTCGCGTCATCTTGGATAATCGGCTGCAAATTCCGCTTGAATCAAATCTTGTTGTAACTGCACACCAAACACCGACGATCATCATTTCGAATTCCGTTGATGAGAAAAAGATCGATGAATTGAAATCAAAAGGCGTTGAGATCGTTCGTCAAAGCGCGCGCGATCTAAATGCGGTGTTGGCAGAATTGCGAAAGCGCGAACTGCAAAGCGTTTTGGTCGAAGGCGGAACAGAAGTCGCCGGCGCTTTTTGCGATGCGAAGTTGGTCGATAAATTCTCGTTTATTATCGCACCGATCCTTATCGGAGGAAAATACGCGCCAGCCGCAATCGGCGGAAGCGGCTCGGCGTCGTTGGATGAATCGGTTCAGTTACGCGATCTGGAAATCAAAAGACACGGTGAAGATGTCGAAATTACCGCGTATCCGATCTAATAAATGCGGAAAAAATCTTACGCAAAAAAATCCTTCGGACAGAATTTCCTAATTGATTCGAATTACGTAAATAGAATTATCAACGCGCTGGATCCGAAAGGAGGCGAAACAATAGTCGAAATCGGTGCCGGACGCGGCGCGTTGACCGAAAACCTGCTCGAAAGCGGTGCGAATGTGATCGCGATCGAGCTGGACGGAGATCTCGTTCCGGCTCTGCATCGTCAGTTTAGCGACCGCGAAAATTTTATATTGCTTGAAATCGATGCGCTCGATGCCGATTTTGCGGAAATTTTAGCTGGAAAAAAAGGGAAGCTGGTCGCAAATCTTCCGTACAATATTTCAACCGCTATACTTCAGAAATTGATCGCGCAGCGTGATTCATTTTCCGAGATGCTTTTGATGTTTCAGCGCGAAGTAGCCGAACGAATCACGGCACAGCCGGGCAATTCGGCGCGTGGGTTTTTAAGCGTGTTGGTTGAAGGCTATCTCGAAACCGAAAAACTTTTTGACGTTCCGCCCCGCGCATTTCGTCCGGTTCCAAAGGTTTGGAGCTCGATGATGCGGTTTGTACCAAAAGCGGAGGTGGAAAAGGATGATGTTTTGTTTCGGAATCTTCTCAGTGCCGCGTTTGCGCAGCCGCGAAAAACGATCCTGAATAATCTAAAAAACGCGCCAAACACTTTGCAGATCGGCGATGCGGCAGCGCTTCTGGAAAATTGCGAGATTGATCCAAAACGCCGCGCTGAAACTTTGACACTCGTGGAATGGGAGCGAATGGTCGGGGACATTCAAACAAAAAAGGCTGAGAATTAGTCAGCCTTCGATCAAAAAATTAAAGAATTTCGGAACTCAAGGAACGATCGACGCCGGAACCGAAACGTCAGAACTCAAGCCAAAGTTTTGAACTCTTGTTGCCAAATTGGAATTATTCATAATATACCAATTGCCTTCTGACGGACGGTAAACCGCGTAATCGGCTCTGCCGTCACCGTCGTAATCGCCGGGCGAAGGAACATCCGAGCTGATTCCCCACGATAACGCGTGGAAATTACTTTGACGGCTCAACCATTGATACCAAACACCGGTCGAAGGTCTGAAAACCGCAAAGTCTGATTTTCCGTCACCGTCGTAATCGCCAACGGTCGGTTTGTCTTCGGCGATTCCGAATTGAAACGCCCGAAATCCAGCGGTGCTTTGATCGATATACCAAATTCCGTCGCGGTAAACAGCTGCATCAGTCTTCCCGTCGCCGTCATAATCCGCAGCGACCGGTCGATCTATGCTCAACCCGAATCTTATAGCCTTAAATCCGGTGCCTTGACGGATATACCATATGCCTTCTGACGGACGGTAAACCGCAATGTCGTCGCGACCGTCGCCGTCATAATCGCCCGCCTGCGGCAGATCGCCGCCCAAACCGAATTGAGTCGCAAAAAATCCATCGCGGCTTTGCAGCAAATACCAGAGTCCACCGCGAAAAACCGCGACGTCCGCCTTTCCGTCTCCGTCGTAATCCGCCGGAACTACCTTGTCTCCATCCAATCCGAAATGCAGTGCCAGCGATGTATTAGTCGAGCTGTTAATGATATACCAATTGCCTTCAGACGGACGAAAAACTGAAATATCCGTTCTGCCGTCGCCGTCAAAATCCGCGAATTTTGCGTGGGACGGCACGCTTGCTTCTCCAAAAACGGTAAAACGGAACGCCTGACTTACGGCAACACCACCCGGCGCGCCCGCGTCCTGAATATACCAACGCCCAAAAAATGTTTGCCCGACGAGCGCCGGATTATTCGGAATTTGCAAACTTACTGAAGTCCAGCCGTTGCCCGCGCCGCCGCCCTGCGTCGTCAAAGCGATTCGCGCAAACGAACCCGAAGCCGGAATGGTCGAGGTCGCACCGGGATCGGTTGAATTGACGACCAAAACTGCATTTGCTCCGCCAAGTGCGTTTGAAACCGCAACCGTAAAGCTCGGATTTCCGACGATTGGCGGCTCGATCGCGACGGCGTTTGGAACAAGCCCGCCCGAACCGGCGATTCCGGTTCCGGTCAAAACCGGCACGCGGGTCGATTCGGTATATAAATGCGGTCTGTCAAACGGCGCCGTTTCGTTGCGAACGCGATTATCCGTCAACGCATTTCTCAAAAACGCAACCACGTCTGCTCGCTGTCCCGCGTTCAAGCCCAATGGTCGAATCAAATTGTTCGGCACGTTCGGCTCATTCGGAAAATCTCCGCCGCGATTGTAAAAAGCTACAACGTCGTCAAGTGTTGCCGTTCGTCCGTTATGAAAAAATGAGGAGCGAAGTCCTACGTTGCGCAGGCTGGGAACTTTGAATTCTCCTAGATCATTGTTCGCGCCCGTAACCTGAAAACGTCCCGTGTCTTCAACCACCGGGCGCACACCAATGTTGCGGAATGTTTGATCGGTTAGCTGGTTTCCGGCGTGGCAAACCGCGCATGAAACCGCGGTAAAAGTATTTCGCCCGCGTTGTTCGGCGGCTCCCAACGGCGTGATTCCGGCGTTTGCCAGATCGAGCGGTGTTTGGTCCGAAAACAGCGTTCTCTCATACACCCCGATCGCTAATGCTATGCGCGACGGTGTTACGTCTGAAGTTCCGAACGCTTCTTCAAAAAGCTCGGAATAACTTCGATTATCGATCCAAGTTTGCAGAGCCTGCGGAATGTCGACCGCCAAAACGAGCGGTTTCGCCTGCGAAATTCGAAAGGCAACTTCCGTCCAATTGCTCGCTCCGTGCGCCATTTCGGTTGAATTAACCGGCGGACCGACCGCTTGGCTCTCGAGCGCCCCGCCATTGTTTAGCACAATGGCGTTCGATACCGGATCGCGAAAGGTTCCGCTTGCGCGTCCGTCCCAAAAAAGGATCGGCGAATACGCGGCGTTGATAAAGGAGTTTGCCTTGCGTCCGGTAACTTGCTGACGCATACCGTAGGTGTTTGAAAACGTGTAAGTTCCGTCCGGATTATTTTGGGGAACGCCCTGCGAGCCGACGACGTCGTCCGCCGTGTTGTAAACATTGTCAAAGCCGGGATTTTTAGAATCGAAAATGTTTATTAGAGAACGCGGATCGGTTCCGCCGGTTCCCGAGCGATGGCACGTTCCGCACGAAACCGTCCGTGTCGACGACATTTGTTCGTCCCAAAATAAGGCTTTGCCGAGACTCGCCTTTGTTGCCGTCATCGGATTTCCCGGCGGTCCGAGCGGCGGAGGTTCCAGCGGAGGAACGGGACCTTGCTGAGTTGCATTCGCCCGAACACCTTGAGCCGTTGAACTCAAACCGCTCTGCGCGGTTCCGTTTTCCGCGCGCACCCAATAGAAAAATGTTTGTCCCGGCGCTGCCGTCACGTCAAAAAAGAATCCGGCAGGCGTGACGCCAAGGTCGGTCGCAGTCGCCGGATCATTGACGACATTACGAAATATGCGGTAATTCGTCGCGCCGCGCATCGTGTCCCAATAAAGTCCGACCTTGTTGTTATAAAGATTGCTTGTCGCGATAATTCCCGTCGGCGGTGAGAGGCTGCTTTGCCCGGAAACGGTTGGCGCAAAATACTGCTTGCCAAGTCCAAGAAAAGCGATCAGGAGAAACAATGAAACAATGGATATTTTTATGATCCGCATATTTGGTTTCTTTGCCGGTTTTCGAAATCGAAACCCGCAAAGTGAAAAATAATCGTAAAGGTCCTTATTCTAGAAAACATTTCATCGAAGTGCGATGAATTTTAGTTTTTAGACACTGAATAGACCAATTTGGTCGAACTATTTTGTTTTTTGCGCCCGACGTGCAAAACGAAGTGTTTCCCGTGTCAGAGTTCATCCACTTACCTTCCATTCATAACGAAAACCGGTGTGATATAGTAAATCATTCGGAAATAGAGAAAAACAAAAGGAAATATAGTGTCAAAAATAGAAATAATACCGCTCGGCGGAATCGGTGAATTCGGAATGAATTGTATGGGCGTTCGCTACGGCGACGAGATGATCGTTGTCGACGTCGGCATGGGTTTTCCCGAAGAGACGCCGTACGGAGTAGATATTTCGATCCCGAATTTCGATTTTCTCGATCAATATAAAGACGATATGACCGCGCTTTTTCTCACGCACGGACACGAAGATCATATCGGCGCGCTGCCTTATTTTCTGAGAAAATTCAATTTGCCGGTTTATGGCTCGCGATTCACACTGGCGCTCGCCGAGAAAAAACTCGAAGAACACGATCTGCTCAATGACGTTCTGCTTCACCGCGTTCGAGCGAATGACACTGTCGAAGTCGGAAAGTTCAAAGTCGGCTTTATACACGCTTCGCATTCGCTCGTCGATTGTTTCTCGCTCGCGATGAAAACGCCGCTTGGAACAATCATTCATACCGGCGATTATAAGATCGACGATACGCCCGTTATTGGCGCGCCGTACGATCTCAAAGCCCTCAAAAAATACGGCGACGAAGGCGTGCTCGCACTTCTTGCAGATTCAACAAACGCGACCGTTCCGGGCAGAACGCCGTCGGAACAAGCTGTTATTCCGGCGTTTGAGGAAATTTTTTCTGAAGCTCCGGGAAGAATAATCGTCGCCACCTTTTCTTCGTCGATCCATCGTCTGCAGATAGTTTTTGAGCTGGCGCACGCGTTCAACCGAAAAGTTTGCGTGCTCGGTCGCTCGATGCAGAAAAATGTAGAGATCGCGTCCGAACAAGGACTTCTCGATATTCCGCGCAACACGCTTTACGGGCTTGGTGAATCGCGCGCACTTAAAGACAACGAGATCGTTTATCTCGTCACCGGCTCACAGGGCGAAATGCGCGCCGCGCTTTGGAATATGGCAACCGGCAGCCATAAAGGAATGCAGGTTGAAAAAGGCGACACCGTTGTGCTTTCCGCGCGAATAATTCCCGGAAACGAAAAAAACATCAGTCGCCTGATTGGAAATCTTTACAAGCGCGGTGCGAATATAATCGAAGAAAAGCGCCGCCTGATCCACGTTTCCGGGCACGCTTCGCAGGAAGACATCAAAATTATGGTCGAAACCGCGCGACCGAAATATCTTGTGCCGATCCACGGTGAATACCGTATGCTTTTCCGGCACAAAGAATACGTCAAACATCACGTAGACGGCTACACCGACGAAAATATAATTTTGATCGAAAACGGCGATTTGCTCGAGATCGACGACATAGGCGCGCGCGTTGTCGCGAAAAACGCTCTCGGCAAAACGTTTATAGACGAAGAATCGAGCGATGCGATCGAATATGATGTTGTCCGCGAACGCAAAAAGCTTGCATACGGCGGCGCGGTTTCGCTTGTCGTGATGTTTGATAAGCAAAAGCAAACGCTCGTCGGCGAACCGCAAATTTCGTTTCAGGGAGTCGCCGGAATCGATACGGCAAACGGGAAAATTGACGAAGCGAAACAATCTGTCGCCGCTGCGATCCTGCTGATGTCAAAACAGGAAGTGGCGAACAGACCGCAGTTTGAGGAAAAACTCCGCGTTCATATGAAACGTTTTCTGCAAAAGGAGATCGGCGCAAAACCGGCGATCGTCACGACGATTGTTGAAGTCTAGATTTTACCGGTTGAGTTAACGGCTGAGATGACGTCGGGCGAAACCGCCGCCACGCCCGTTAAGGTTTAACGGACAAGCCAAATAACAAAGTCGCTGTTTCGCCCTCATGTCCATTGCATTGTTCGGCGTGTCTTGAATCGTAACCACACAACTTTAGCGACCCTTACGAATCTCGGAGATGAAATTCTCCGCGCCTTCTTTTTCAATTATTTCTCGTGTTCGTTTGAAAGCCGGAGCAGACCTCAATGTTTGGTCAAATGTAGCAACTTCATCTAAATCTTTTTCACGTCTGAGTTTGCCGTAAACTGCTTTCATAATTGAAAGCACGTGAAGATGATTTTGCACAACCAGCGGTTCGTCTTTGTATTTTTTCAAAAGAGGAGTCGTTTTACCGGGTAATGTTTCTATCCCCTCAGCAACGTAACGGTGAAGCACTTCGTGAAAAACGACGGCAGAGAAAACCGTCATTGATTCTGTTTTCTCACCTCGCAGTGATTGCAGATAAAACTGCATATTGATCGTCAACGGTAGACTGATTGAGGGAAACCCGGAGCATAAAGAAAGCGCGGCTCTGGTTTCACGGAATTGAAACGGTGCTTTAGTAAGTTTAACGGTTGTGCCTAATAATTGCGGGGCTTCTCTGCGCCAATGCTCTCGAAACGAGTCAAGCCGATTTTCTAATTCCGTGACGGCTGCGGCATCAATCGGTTGTTTGGTCATTTCGGCACAAGGTGAATCAAATATATGACTATACTTGAAAGTAACGACAGGATAATCTGCCGCTTGCGCTCTGCCCGAAGCCAACAAAAAAAGCAATGTTACAAAGAAAAGTTTTACCAATCGAAGAAACATAAAACTACCTCAAAAACGAGTTTTGCCTTTTGCCATCATGAAACGCCGAACGGCTGAGATGACGTGGGGCGAAACCACCAGAAAGCCCGCTATAGTTTAACGGACGACGCGATAAGAAAGTCGCTGTTTCCGCCTCGCGTCCAATAACTTGTTGGGCAACACCGTCATTGTAACAGTTCGCAATTTTACTGAGGTGCAATAGTGCTGACGTGCCGAGCGACTTTACGCCACTGTTTTTTCCGCTTGACCCAAGTTTCGGTAAAACGACGCTTAGATGTTTGTCCGGCATCGGGTCTGTTTGCGTCGTCCGCCGGCGTGCCTATTTCAATTCCCGCAATGATAGCTGTGTTTTTGTAAACGCATAAATATTCCATCTTCTTTTCGTAAGATTTATACTTGATGATGTTTCCCCGGACACGCTCCAAAACTGTTTTTTTATCAATCATCTGATTGAACGGATTAGTGACAATGTGGTCTTCCGGGTAGAAGTTATCCAGTGCCGCCACGTCGCCGCGCAGCACAATATCAGCTTCGTAAGCGTGCAGACGTTTGAATTCTTCTTCAATTCGTTTGTCTTTTTTATTGTCTTTGTAATCACAACGATTTAGCGTTTGCCCGAAGGCAGTCAGCGAAATCGGACTTACAAACATAATCAGCAAGATAATTTTTTTCATTCACTCACCTCTTTAGAAAAATAACTATGTGTTCCTGCAAATTGGCAACCGTAACAAACGAAAATGAAACACTTGATTTTCGTTTGTCTCCCCATTCGATTAGAAGTTGCCCAACGGCTGAGATGACGTGGGGGCGAAACCGATTACACGCAAGTTTAGGGAAACCGAAGAACGCCAAATGAAAGCCGCTGTTTCGCCCTCACGTCCATTGGTAGCATGAAAGTCGGGGCTGCTTTTTGATGGTCCGAAGTTCATTGAATACCAAGTTTTGTCGAGCATTCAGAAAGTATCATCATTTCTTACCGATTCTTTTATGGAGGATACTTTCGATGAAGAATACATTTTACGTTGGCTTGGATTTGGGTTCAAGCCAATGTTATCAGGTTGTGCTGAACGAGGACGGAAAGGTCGCTTGCTCGCGTCCGTTTGCGACGAGCGAGCGGAACTTGCGCGCGGCGTTTTCCGGGTTTGACGGCGAGTTGCTCGTTCACACCGAAGCCGGAGAGCTTGCGGAGTGGGTTTGCGGGATTATCAAACCGCTGGTCAAGCGCGTGATCGTGTCGCATCCGCAGACGTTGGCATGGATTGCAA
This sequence comes from Pyrinomonadaceae bacterium, assembly GCA_041747435.1. Taxonomy (GTDB): domain Bacteria; phylum Acidobacteriota; class Blastocatellia; order Pyrinomonadales; family Pyrinomonadaceae; genus JBGTFE01. The sequence goes on from JBGTFE010000059.1 coordinate 24,062, forward strand.
AAGACGCGCGCAAATGCGACAAGCTCGATGCCCGAAAGCTTGCCGATCTGCTGCGCTTCGGTTTGACGCGTGAAGTTTTTCTTGCCGAAAATCAGGCGCGGCGGACATTCAAACAGCTTGTCCGCCACTTTGACGAAGCGACTCGCGCTCAGGCGAAACTCAAGGCAAAGATCAAAGCTCGCCTGCGTTGCCAAGGGATCATTCGGCGTGATGCCGCCGTGTTTGGCAAAGCGGAACGCGCGCGGGTTTTGAGCCAAATTGACGACAACTTTTTGCGGCAGATGTTCGAAGGTCTTTACGCGACGCTCGATGTGCTGGTCGAGGAAATGAAATCCGCGCGACGCTTGATGACCGAAGCCGCGCGGCAGTTTCCCGAAGTCCGGCTTTTGGAAACCGCGCCCGGCATCGGCATCGTCGGAGCGTGCCGGTTTGTCGCGCTGGTGCAGAATCCGCGGCGGTTTTCAAATAAGCGAAAACTCTGGCGATATTGTCGGCTCGGAGTCGCGCATCGCTCATCAGACGGCAAACTCCTGGCGTGTCCGCGGCTCGACCGCAACGGCTGCGGCGCGTTAAAGGACGTTTCGCGAAAAGCGTTTGACGCCGCGCTGCGGTGCGAAAAAGACAACTCGTTCAAGCGCGCCTTTGAGAAATCCCTGGCGCAGACGCGCGATAAAGTCCACGCGCGCCTTTCAACGCAGCGGAAAATCGTTTCGACTCTAAGGGCGATGTGGCTCTCGAATCAGCCGTATCGAGCGGATCTGCCGTAAGCGGCAAGATAAATTTTTACTTCGCGGATAAAGCGGTTTTTTGAAAATTGAATAAAGAAGGCGTCCCTGGTCCGATCGCGCTATTGCATGGATCGGCGCGGCAAGTCTCAAAACTAAAATTCGTGGACAAAGATGGTCTTTATTTGACGTCAGAAGTCCCGTCCATTGGCTAGGCTGCCGCGCTCTTCATTCCGATACAACCATAGACCAACTCTTTGGAAGTTGAAGTCTCCAATACCTGAGTGGAACGGTAAAAAGAGTTCGATAAAAAGGACGGTTACTGAAAAAGCAAAAAGCGCCGAACGGACATTTCGGTCAACTCAAAGATTCAATCAACAAACCGCCCGACGCCATCCGGCGAATATTAAAAACCCGCCGCAGTAGAGCAATCTCGGCGGCACGATATTTCTGTGTGCTTGACCGCTTCTTTCATAGCTGATTTGTTCGGCGTTTCGTGGAAATAGTCCTACCCAATTCTAAAACTCATTTGTATTACCGACCAGTATTCAACAGGTTTACCTTCGTGCATTGCCGGATTGACTTTTAGTTTTGAAACGGCTTTTGTTGCTTCCTCTGTCAAACCATATGGTAAGCCTTCGATAATCTTTATTTTTTTAATCTTTCCGTCTGTTCCAAATAGAACTCGCATCCGAACCGAACCACTAATGTTGCGGTCACGCGCCTCATCTGTGTATCTTGGTCTAGCTTCTTTCAAATTCAAAGGTTTCGGAAGCTGGTCAATCGGAGCAATTTTTTCAGGAACATCGGCTTTGTCAATCACATTGCCAGTGCCGCCAGACTTTTCGAGCAACTCCCCAATTTTGTTGTTTCCTTTACCTTTTGCGTAAGATAAAGCTGCAAAGCCCTTCCTGTTTACAGCGTTAATATTTGCGCCTTTCGATAACAACAATTCTACAATTTCGGTTTTGTCTCCTAATGCCGCAAGCATTAAAGGTGTAAAGCCACGATTGTCTGTTGTATTAACGTCGGCTGAATTTTCGAGTAAAATTTTGATTTTTGAAGCGTCTTGAGCCGCAACTGCATACATTAACGCAGTCCAGCCATACTGATTTTTTATTTCCAAATTTGCTCGTCTCGCCAGCAAATCTGTTATTTCCTTTGCATCTCCGTCTTGAGCGGCTTGCATTAAGACAGTCAATCCGGTTTCATCTTTTGCATCAATTTTTGATTCTTGAGAAAAGGTGAGAAGTGGTTGCGTAAACAAAATCAACCCACACAAAAGTAAGAATGTACAAAAATCGTTCTTTTTACATTTCATCCTATTCAGATTCATAGGGTAACGTCGAACTTTGAATTTTACCGAATTAAACGTTTGTTAAACTGAATTTTTTATATGCCTTTTTAGACGGAAAGTCAATTAACAGCTTGATTTTACTGAGGCTTTGTTTTATTTTCTGGCTAGTGCAAGAAGTCGTGTGAAGAAATTCAGACGAATTATTAGAGTGTATGTCTAATTACTTGAAGATGTTCCGCGCGTGATGCGCGTTTGGCATTATAGCTATGAAACCGAGAAGACCTATATTTATTGGATTCGCCAATATATTTTCTTTCGTAAAATAATTCCTCCATGATTTAAACACACGTTTTGAATCAACACCGGCTCGGTGTCAAGAGTCCGATTGACGCCGTGAATATATGACTTTTTGGAAAGATAAGGTTATATTTCTAACCGGCGCCTCGAGCGGGATCGGCGAGGCGCTGGCGCTCGAGATCGCAAAACGCGGCGCGATTTTGGGTTTGCTCGCTCGACGTGAAGAAATGCTCAGAGATCTTGCCGTAAAATGTGAATCTCTCGGCGCGAAAGCAAGGGTTTTTGCTGTGGATGTTGTTGACTCCGAAGCGGTTCAGAAGACCGCCGACGCTTTACGCGATGAATTTGGAAAGATCGATATTTTGGTCGCCAACGCCGGGATCGGCGGAAACAACATGGAAACGCGTGAGCTTCAGCCTGAAGCCGTAAAAAAAGTCATCGACATAAACTTGATCGGCGCGGTCAACTCGGTTCACGCGGTTTTGCCGCAAATGCTGGAAAGAAAAAGCGGACAGCTTGTTGCCGTTTCTTCGCTTGCCGGTTTTCGCGGAATTCCGAAGTCTGCTGCGTATTCGGCGTCAAAAGCGGGAATGACCGCGTTTTTTGAAAGCGTCCGGCTTGACGTAATGCACAAGGGCATCGACGTGACGATAATTCAGCCGGGTTTTATTAAAACTCCGCTTACTTCGGGCAGAAAAAATAAATTACCGTTTTTGATGGAACTCGAAGACGCTATTCCGCTTTTTCTCAAGGCAATCGAAAAACGCAAAAAATTTGCTGCATTTCCGTGGCAGCTTGCAACGGTCGTGCGCGCCGGAAGGATTTTTCCGACTTGGCTTTACGATAAGATCGCCGGCAGAGCCAAGTTCCGAGAATAACTTTTTCCGTCGTCATCATCGCCAGAGTTTTTTATTCGAAACTGAACCACGAAATAACACGAAAAAACACGAAAAAAGCTTGGAGGATTTTAGTGTTGTTTCGTGTAATTTCGTGGTTCGATCTTTTTTGCTAGAATGTTTCAAGCCGCTTTCTAAAATCCTATATGACATTTTTACAGGCAATTATTCTCGGCATTGTCCAAGGTTTAACCGAATTTATCCCGATAAGTTCAACGGCACATCTTGTTTTTGCCAGCCGTCTGACAAATATTTACGACGGTAACGCGGAACAAATAACCGCGACGATGGCGGTTATTCAACTCGGAACGCTCGCCGCCGTTTTTGTTTATTTCGCTTCGGATATTTGGAACATTTCCGTCGCTTTTATCCGCGATCATTGGGCGCTGTTTGCCGGAAAAAATCGTATGCGTTTCGCCGGTACACGCGGCGTTCGCCCGATCTGGCTTTCCGACGACGCGTGGCTAGGCTGGCTGATAATTCTCGGCTCGATTCCGATCGGCGCGGTCGGTTTGCTGTTGAAAGAACAGATCGAAGGTCCGGCGACAAAAAATCTCTGGATCATATCGATAATGCTGATCGGCGTCGCTGTTTTATTGGTTTTCGCTGAAATCGTCGGGAAAAAACGCAAAGGAATCAAGGATCTCGGAATGGTGGACGCGATCGTTGTCGGTTTTACGCAGGTTTTGGCGTTGATGCCGGGCGCGAGCCGTTCGGGTTCGACAATTATGGGCGGACTTTTTGCCGGTGAAAAACGTGAAACCGCCGCGCGATTTTCGTTTTTACTTTCGATTCCGGCGATTTCTGCGAGCGGATTGCTCGAGCTCCGCGAAGCCTGGCGGCTTTTGCCGTCAGAATCATTTCTTCCGCTGCTTGTCGGAACATTGATCGCCGGCGTCGTCGGTTATCTTTCGATCTGGTTTTTGCTCGCTTTCCTGCGAAAAAATTCGACCGCGATCTTTATCGTTTATCGTGTGATCTTGGGAATTGTGATCCTTGTTTTGCTCTGGAAAGACGTGATCGATCCGCAGATGTGAGAGAATGCGTTAATGGAAGATGCGATTCAAAAACTTGCGATTATTATTTTTCTTTTGACAGGTTTATCACACATTTTTCAGCCGCGCGTCTGGGTAAAGTTTTTTATCGGCATCCGAGAAAAAGGAGAAATCGGCGCTTTCATTAATGCTTTTATCCACTTCCCCCTTGGTGCGATAATCGTTAGCTTTCATAATGTTTGGCAAGGAATTCCGATGATTTTGACTTTGATTGGTTACGGTTTGTTGCTGAAAGGTCTTATCAACTTTGTGTTTCCCAGAATTGCGCTAAAAACGCTGGATCGAGTTTCGCCGGAAAAAACATGGGAATTCGTCGTTGCGGGGGTTGTTTTAGTAGGAGTCGCCTGCTTGTTTTTATACTCTTTACTTACCAAATGAAACGCTGGACAATTCAAAAACACGACCACGAAGCTGTAAAACTTCTCGCAAATTTCCTGAAAGTCTCACCGCTGGTCGCCGCTTTGCTAATCGCACGCGGGTATGAAACCGAGGAAAAAGCTTATAAATTTCTCAATCCGACCTATTCCGATCTTCACGAGCCGCTCTTGCTGAAAGATATGCAAAAAGCGGTCGACCGAGTTCTAAAAGCGATCGAAAATCACGAAAAAATTTTAATTTGGGGCGATTACGACGTTGACGGAACGACCGGAACGACGGTTTTGCGTAAAGCCTTAAAAGAGCTCGGCGCCGAAACGGGCTATCACGTTCCGCATCGTTTTACGGAAGGCTACGGATTAAATATCGAAAAACTTAGCGAATCCAAAGCGAACGGTTTTTCGCTCGCAATCAGTGTCGATACAGGCTCGCGCGCCTTTGAAGCGGCGGATTGGGCGAAAGAAAACGGGCTCGACCTGATCATCACCGATCATCATCTTTCGGACGAAAAAAAAGGAAATCCTGATGCTTTTGCCGTTGTAAATCCAAACCAAAAAGGCTGCCAATACCCGGACAAAAATCTTGCCGGCGTCGGCGTCGCGTTCAAGTTGGCACACGCGCTTTTGCGCGAAAAAGGTCGCGAAGACCTGGTTGAAGGATTTTTGAAATTGGTCGCGATCGGAACAATCGCCGACATTATGCAGCTAACGGGCGAGAACCGCGCCATCGTCGCGATCGGTCTGAAAGATTTGCCGAAAGCGAGTAATTACGGCTTAAAAGCGTTGATGGAAGTTGCGGACTGCACGAACGAAATGACGAGCTATGACATCGGTTTTCGTATCGCGCCGCGAATTAATGCCGCCGGCAGAATGGACGAAGCGCTGACCGTTATCAAACTTTTTGAAGCCGAATCTTTTTCGCAGGCGCGAACATTCGCCGAAATTTTGGACCGACGAAACCGCGAACGGCAAAAAGTGCAGCAGGAGATCAGCGAGCTCGCATTGCTTGAATACGTCGCCAGCGGCGGCAGCGCGAATCAGGCACATGTCGCTGTCGTCGCAGGTGAAGGCTGGCATCGCGGCGTGATCGGTTTGGCGTCGTCGCGAATCACGGAAAAGCTTTATCGTCCGAGCCTTGTTATTTCAGTTGAAGACGGAATCGGACACGGAAGCGCGCGCAGTATCGAAAATTTCAATCTTCATGACGCGCTCGAACATTGCTCCGAGCTTTTTGAAAAATTCGGTGGTCACGCAGCCGCTTGCGGTTTTACGATAAAAGTTGAAAAGATCGCGTTGCTTCGCGAAAAATTGAACGAACACGCGGCAAAACTGCTGAAGGAAGAAGATTTGATCCCGACCGTCAAGATCGATGCCGTCGTTTTACCTCAGACGATGAATCTCGATCTGGTGCGCGAGTTAAAACAACTCGAACCTTTCGGCGCGGGAAATCCAAAGCCGAAGTTTTTGACAAAAGACTTGTTTTTGCTGGATGAACCCTACGTAATGAAGGAAAAACATCTAAAATTGAAGCTGTCCGACGGAAACGGCAGAAAGTTCGAAGCGGTTTGGTGGGACGGCGTCGAAAGATCAAAAGGGCAAACCTTAAAACCGAAAACTCGCATCGAACTAGCCTATACGCCCGAAACGAACACTTGGCAGGGAAATACGCGGCTGCAGCTTGTCGTTGAAGATTTGAAAATTAGCTGATGATGAAATTTGAAAAAGAACTGGAAAATTTTGCGGAGAAAGCCAGAGCCTTTTGCAACTGGCTTGAAGGCGAGTTTGCCAATCCTTTGAATGAATTAGCAAAAGCCGAAAGATTGTTGACAGAAATTCATTTGGCAATTTTATCTTTGCCCGAATCCAATGCGATTTGGGAAGAAGTCGAGGATTTGGCAAACGTTGAATCCGACACCGAAACTGAAGAAGCTCTTTGGGAAAAATGCCGGAACAAGCTTCAAAATTTACCGGTCGATGGGTATTGGGAAATTTTCGACGCCTCGAAAATAGAAGACGACAAACCCGTTTTCGCGCTTGTATCAGACGATTTATCGGATGTTTATCGTGATTTAAGAAAGGGTTTGATATTGTATGATCAGGGAATGTTTGCCGAAGCGTTTTGGGAATGGAGGCTTCTTTTTCAGATCCATTGGGGAAATCATTTAGTGGGCGCGCAAAAGGCGATTAGGAATTATTTTTCATTTAAAGGCGAATTATAAACTTTGCGAAAAGCTGAAAACTTCAATTTAATGTCCGAAAAACATCAGCGAAAAAATACGAAAAACCTCGAAATGCGCGCCAACATGCCTTTGATCGCGCGTATTCTCGCGCTGTTTGCGCTGGTCGGCGTCGTAATTCTTATCGTCATCGGCTTTTATTTGAATTACGGGCGCGAAGAATTTCGGATGAAAGGTTTTAAGGAACTGCAGCTCTCAAAAGACGTCGTCGCCGAAGTCAACGGTTACGAAAGACTCGAAACCGAAGGCGATAAAAAGAAATATTTTATCAAAGCCGACAAAGCTACGACATTCGCCGACGAACATCAGGAAATGGAAAATATCTATTTGCAGGTGTTTGACGAATCGGGTGAGAAATTCGATGTTGTGACCGCGCGCAGAGCGGTCTATGTTCCCGTAAAAGACGGGACGAAAAATTTTACCGCATTTTTTTCGGGCGACATCAATGTAGATACGCGTGACGCGCTTAATATTAGAACCGACCAGCTTACTTATACGCGAGAAAACGAAACGGTCGAAGCCGAAGAAGCGATCGAGTTTTCGCGTGAAAATATTTCCGGAAAAGCTTTTGGCGCGACGGTTAAGATCAAGGATAAAATTCTCGAATTATTAAAAGACGTCGAGATCGATGTTTTCGGCGGATCCGACGAATTTGCAAAGATCAAAAGCGCGAGGCTTACTGCCGGTCGCGCCGTCGTCAATCAGGCGGAAGAAAAAGCCGAGCTGTTCGAAAACGTTTTTATCAGCATAATTCTAAACGGAAATTCGGGCGAATTGGCGCAGCCGTCGGAAATTACGACCGACAAAGCGACGGCACATTTCACAGACCGCGAGCTAAAACAGATCGATCTCAATGGAAATGTATACGTGTTTCAAAAGCCCGCGAACGGTAATTCGAAATGGTCAAAGGTTTGGGCAAATCGCGCTACAGCGCACATAAATAAAGAAGTAAAACGCCTTGAATTATTCGAAAACGTCAGTATAGAAACGACGCAAAACGATTCAAAACCGACGAAACTTCGCTCGAATTACGCGCTTTATGAAAAAGACTTGGATCGATTTGTCTTGCGCGATGGTGTTGAGATCGTGACGGTTGAGGACGATAAAGCGGTCAAAATTACCGGCGGCGAAGCGATCTATGAACAATCCAATTTTAAGATTCATTTGAGCGAGAATCCTGAGATCGTGCAGGGCGGAAATTATGTCAAAGGCGATAATCTGACCGCAGAACTTTATGCAAATAAAAAGCTTAAGAATGTCTATGCTTTCGGCAACGGATTTTTGCGGCAAACGACCGCGGAACGCACGACTGAAATTTCATCCGATCGCTTAAGCGCTTCTTTCAATGAGAACCAGCAATTGCTGACTGCAAATTCGATGGGGGCGAGCAATGCCGTTTTGATTCCGACTCAAGCGATTGATTACACAAAAGTTACGATGTTTGCGCCAAACGCAATGCGGCTCAATTTTGCGAACGGGCTTTTGCAGCAGATGAATACTGAAGGTCGAACCTCGATTTTGCTCACCGTGCCGGACAACCGAGCCGATGCGGCAAACAAAAAAGTTACCGCCGATACTGTGAAAACGTTCTTTAATCCGAACGGAAAAGATCTGACGAAAGCGGAAGCTATCGGAAACGCAGAACTTTACGTCGAGCCGCTTCACGCATCGGCTGAAAATTACCGCACGACGCTAACCGCGCCGCGATTTGATTGCGATTTTTTTGAATCCGGAAATAACGCGCGAAATTGCGTCGCCGGAACGAACGCGAAAGTCGTTCGCGTTCCGACCGTTCGCGCTAAAAGCAGCGGAAATCAAACGCTCGTCGCTGAAAGATTAAACGCCGTTTTTAGTCAGTCGACAAAAAATCTTGAACAGATCGAAGCGACTGGAAATACGAAATTTACCGAACTCGATCGCAGCGGAACCGCCGAAAAGATCATTTTTACTGAATCGGACAAAACCGTTCGGCTTCGCGGCGAGCCTTCGGTTTTAGATTCCAGGGGGCGGGCGAAAGCGGTGGAAATCGATTGGGACACGCGTGCCGATAGATCGTTTTTACGCGGGCAAGTCAGAACGAGTTACAGCAGCCAAGGTCAAACCGGCGGCGCAACGCCGTTCGGCGAAACGAAATCGCCGGTGTTTCTTACTTCCGATGAAGCTCAATTTGATCACAAAGCCGAAACCGGGCTTTATTCCGGAAGTGCGCGAGCGTGGCAGGGAAACAACTACGTCAGCGCTGATAAACTATTTTTGCAGCAAAAAGAAGGAAAGCTTTCGGGCGAAAGAAATGTTCAAAGTCTTCTCTACGACACAACGCAGACAGTTAGCGGCAAGCGATCCGACGTTCCGGTCTATGTCACCGCGCAAAAGATCTTTTATTCAAGAGAAAATCGTCATCTTCGATACGAGGGCGGCATCGATATTCGGCAAGGAACGGACAGAATAACCGCCGGTGTCGCGAACGTCTATCTAAAAGCAAGTAACGAGCTTTCGCAGGCAGTTGTCGAAAATAACGTCGTCGTTACGCAGCCGAACCGGCGCGCGACCGGCGATTGGGCGCAGTTCACCGCCGATAGCGAAACGGTTGTTTTGCGCGGAAATCCCGCGTTTGTCGAAGACAGCGAGAGCGGGTCGTCGCAAAGCGCCCAGATCACTGTCAATACGCGAACCAAAAATGTTATCAGCGACAGCAAATCCGCGACGACAAATAGCGGACGAATTCGCTCGGTTTACAAGGTAAAAAAACTCGAGTAGTTGTGTTTTAGTCCTCATATCGATAAAAATATCTCAAGTGCTCAATTTTCTTAACCGCAAAAAAACAGAATCTCCAAACGGCGACGGCAATAATGCGCCCGCGGATGCTCTATCTGCACAAAATCTCCAAAAAACTTACGGTCAGCGCCGCGTTGTTGATGACGTCTCGCTCTTTGTTGAGCAAGGCGAAGTCGTCGGACTTCTCGGTGCGAACGGCGCGGGAAAAACGACGACATTTTATATGATGACCGGACTTGAGCGCGCCGAACGCGGAAGTATTTTTCTTAACAATCGAAACGTGACGAAGTTGCCAATGTATCTGCGCGCGCGCCTCGGTCTCGGATATTTGCCGCAGGAGCCGTCGATCTTTCGCAAAATGTCTGCCGAACAAAATATTCTTGCGGTTTTGGAAACGATGAAAATGTCGCGCGACGCGCGGTTTGAACGTTTGGACGAACTTCTGGAAGAATTCGGCATTACGCAGGTTCGAAAAAATCGCGGTGACGCGCTTTCAGGCGGCGAGCGGCGGCGGGTCGAAATCGCACGATGTCTTGCCACGGAGCCGGAATTTATCTTGCTCGATGAACCATTTGCCGGTATCGATCCGATCGCGATCGACGATATTCGAGAGATCATTCTTTATCTTCGAAAGCAGGGCATCGGAATTTTGATCACCGATCACAATGTGCGCGAAACTCTTGGGATTACAGACCGTGCCTACATTATGGCGGAAGGAAGAATTTTACGCAGCGGCGCGCCCGCGGAACTGGTTGAAGATGCGGAAGTAAGGCGTCTTTATCTTGGTGAAAGATTCAGTTTATAGCTCGTATCCTGTTCTTGTTTTCCGTTTCAATCGTTTATAATAAAAGCAGAATTTGAATTTTTGAGTTTTCGACTCACGGAGAAAGGCTGAAATAGAATTTAAGTAATATGTCGTCGCTAAGACTGCAAACATCTCTGAAACAACAAATGGTTCTTACACCGCAATTGCGGCAAAGGATCGAGATGCTGCAGATGACCTCGCTCGAACTCACTGACCTGATTCAAAACGAACTTGTCGAAAACCCGATCCTCGAAGAAGTTCAGCCCGATGAAGAATTGCAGGAAATTTCTGAAAAAATTCTTGACCAAAACTCCGACGGAAATGATGAACTCATTTTGAACGGTCACCAAAAGGAAGACTTGGATTTTGCCGCAGACGTTGAAAATCAGCGCGTCGATATTCCGGCACAAACATTGAGCGAAAATGGCGCGGGCGAGGAATCGCCGCAGGAATTTGAAAGCGAAAGCGAGGAATCTTCCGACGAAAACGCGGATGCGTTTCAGGAAGTCGATTTTGGTAGAGAATTTCAGGATTATCTCGATCCGGGCTATCGAACGCAGGAGATCGAATACAAGGAAGACGCTCCGAGCTTTGACCAATTTTTGTCGCGCTCCGAATCGTTGACAGATCATCTTGAATGGCAGCTTCATCTTCAGCAGATTTCCGACAAACTTGAAGACATCGCTATCTGTATAATCGGAAATTTAGACGAAGACGGGCGGTTGAACGCAACAAACGAAGAAATTGCGGAAATGTGCGGATGTTCAGACGAAAATGTCGAGCACGCGCGGCAGATCGTGATGAATTTGGAGCCTGTCGGCTGCGGCGCGCGCGACGTTAAAGAATGCCTTTTCGTTCAGCTTGAAGCGAATGGCGAAGGCGATAGTCTTGCCGCCGAACTCGTGCGAAACCATCTTGAAGACCTGCAGCCGCATCGTTTGCAGCATCTTTCGAAGGACACCGGCGTGGAAGTCCACGCGCTTGACGACGAAATCAACAAGATCCGTATTCTCGATCCGTATCCGGGCAGACGCTATTCCTCGGAAGAACCGATCTATGTTTCGCCAGAAGTTTACATCGAGAAAATAGAAGGCGATTATGTGGTTTATTTTACGGACGATGGCAGTCCGCGGCTTCGAATCAGCCAGACTTATCAACAGCTTTTAGCGCAAAACGAAACGACCAAAGAAACAAAGGATTTTATTAAAGATAAGGTGCGGTCGGCTGTCGATCTGCTGCGAAATATCGAGCATCGGCGCCAAACTATCTACCGCGTCGTCGAATGCATCGTCCAGCGCCAGCGTGAATTTTTGGAGCACGGCGTCGATCGAATCAAACCGATGATGCTAAAAGACGTCGCGGAAGATATCGGAATGCATCTTTCGACGATCTCACGTGTTGTAAATCGTAAATACGCGCACACGCCGCAGGGCGTTATCGAGCTTCGCCGCTTTTTCTCAGAAGGAATGCTCAACGAAGACGGCGAGGAAGTTTCGACGCGCATTTTGAAGCTCAGGATCAAAAAAATGATCGAAGAAGAAAATACGAAAAAGCCTTATACGGACGATCAAATCGCTAAGATACTGGGCAAAGAAGGCGTAAAATTATCGCGGCGAACCATCGCAAAATATCGCGATCAAATGCAAATTCCGGGTTCACGCGAACGAAAAACTGTTGTTTGAACGTAAACCAAAGATGAGGTGCAAAATATGAAATTTGAATACACCGGAAGACATATCGAAGTCACACCGGCTTTGCGGTCTCATGTCGAAAGTCATTTTGACAGAATAGATCATTTATTTAGCGGCAATAATGCAAAAGCGCACGTCATAATCGAAGTTGAAAAAGGAAGACACCGTTCGGAAATCGTCGTCAACTGGCGCAAGGAAGTTTTGGCGGCAAATTCGACTTTTTCCGATATGTACCAATCGTTGTCAAAAACCATTGATAAAATAGAAAAACAGGCGTCGAGACTTAAAAACAAAATAATAGACAAGCATCATAAGGCGAAAAAGGTTACGACCGTAACTGAACCAAGCGCGGAAATCGCGCCGGCGTCGCCGACAATCGTCAATGTCGAAAATAGTTCCGTAAAGCCGATGACGGAAGAAGAAGCGGTTTTGGCTCTTAGCATGCACGAAGATCAATTTCTGATCTTCAGAAACGCGTACGACGAGCGTATTTCCGTTATCTATAAACGAAACGATGGCAATTACGGGCTGATCCAGCCGTAACCGCCGAAAATCTTGATCCCCTTATCGAATGCAGACCGATTCAGAACAACCGACAATCACGGTTGCCGAATTTATCGAAAAATCTCCGGCTGAGATGAATTTGTCCGTAATCGCCGGCAGCAAAGGCTTACAAAAGAAAGTCATCAATTCTCCGCGAATTCAAAAACTCGGGCTCGCGCTCGCCGGTTTCGCTCACTATATTCACGCCGGACGAATTCAGATCGTCGGTCAAAGCGAAATTTCCTATCTCACGCAGCTCGAAAGAGAAAAGCGGATCGAAGCGATCTGTAATCTCGATCTTGAAAAGATCTGCTGTATCTTGACCACGAAAAATCTGAATCCGCCGCGGGAATTGATCGACATCGCCGAGGAGAGAAATTTGCCGATCGTCGGAACCTCGCAGGTAAGCTCAAAAGCGATCGGGATGATCTCGACGTTTTTGGAAGAAGTTCTCGCGCCGCAGGTTATGCTTCACGGCGTTCTTATGGGAATGTACGGAATGGGGATTTTTATGCAGGGCGATTCGGGCATCGGCAAATCGGAATGCGCGCTCGATCTCATCGCCCGCGGTCATCATCTGATCTCGGACGATAGCGTTCTGATCAAGAAGATCGGCGATAAACTCGAAGGAACATCGCCGGAATTAACGTATGAGCATCTTGAAATTCGCGGGCTCGGAATCATCAATATTCGCGATCTATTCGGCGTTTCGGCGATTGGTAAAAGCAAGCAGATCGAGCTGCTGATCGAATTTAAGCGGTGGACCGACGTTCCGGAGATCGACCGTTTGGGTTTGGAAACTCAGGAAGTCGAAATATTCGGCGTCAAGGTAAGCAAATTTGTTTTACCGGTAAGCGCCGGGCGAAATCTGTCAACTCTGGTTGAGACCGCGGTTCGCGTGTTTTTACTGCGAAGCGCGGGTTTCGACGCAGCGCAAAAATTGATCGAAAAACACACGAACCTGGTCAGCGGAAACTGAAGCTGCTATGACAAAAAAAGAAAAGGCGGCAAAAAATCTACCGAATTTTGTGATAATTACCGGACTTAGCGGCTCGGGAATGTCGTCGGCGACCAACGCTTTTGAAGATCTGGGCTATTTTTGTGTCGACAATTTACCGCTGACGATGCTTCCGACTTTTTCGCGCTTATTGCTGCCGAATTCCGAAGAAGTTGTGGCGATCCAAAAGGCGGCGCTCGTTATCAACATTCGCGAAGGTCATTTTCTTTCCGAATTCCCGTCGGAGCTTCAGAAATTGAAAAAGAAAAAGCTCTCGCCGTTTGTCCTATTTTTCGAAGCGTCCGACGAAGTTTTGCAGCGGCGCTTTAGCGAAACACGTCGACCGCATCCGGCGGATGCCGGCAAAAGTTTACTCCATGCGATCCGCGCCGAGAAAAAGGCATTGAAAGAGATTCGCGATGAAGCGGATTTTATCATTGATACGTCTGAGCATACGGTTCATACGCTGCGGCGTTTGATCGTCACAAAATTCGGGCAGAGAGGCGAAGGCTCGCCGCTGCACATGCAAATCGTAAGTTTCGGGCATAAATTCGGCGTTCCGCGCGAAGTCGATCTACTTTTTGACGTTCGGCATTTGCCAAATCCTTATTTTGTGAAAGATCTAAAGGAACTTCCGGGAACTCATAAAAAAGTCATCGGATATCTCGAAAAACAGGCGGAAGTAAAAGAAACTGCGAGACGTTTTGCGGAGCTGCTCGAATATTTGCTGCCGCTTTACAAACGTGAAGGAAAATCGTATTTGACCGTCGGAGTGGGATGTACCGGCGGCAAACATCGCTCGGTAATGTTAGCCAACAAACTTGCAAAGGAACTTAAAAACGAAAATTTGGATATTTCGGTGTCGCACCGAGATGTGCTGAAATAGATATATGAAAAAAATCGGTGGTGTAATAGTTACGCATGGACAAGTTGCGGGAGAATTGGTTGCCGCGGCGGAAACGATCGTCGGCGCTCAGAGTCATATTACAGCGGTTTCGATCGGCTGGCACGACGACGTCGAGATGGCAAAAGACGAGATATCACGCGCGATAAAAAAGGTCTCCGATGGCGCGGGTGTTTTGCTTTTGACCGATATGTTTGGCGGAACGCCGACGAATATTTCGGCAATGTTTTTAAAGGAAGGCGAGATCGAGATCGTGACGGGAGTAAATTTGCCGATGGTAGTAAAGCTTGCTTCACAGAATCGGGAAGTTTCGCTCGACGAAATGGCAAAACAAGTGGAAGAACAGGGAAAAGATTCGATCTATCGGACGCAGGAGCTTCTCGAACCGCAAAAATTCAAAAAAGATGCTTGACGGAACGGTTAAGATTATTAACCCGCTCGGACTTCACGCTCGCGCGGCAGCGCAGCTCGTGCGTCTGGCAAGCGGTTTCAAAAGCAGCGTCAAGCTTCGTCGGCTCGACAACGGTGTAGTCGCGGACGCTAAATCGATTTTGAGCGTTCTGACATTAGCAGCCGCAAAAGGAATAGAACTCGAACTTAAAGTTGAAGGCGAAGACGAAACCCAAGCGTTTGAATCGGTCGAAAAAAGATTCGCCGACGGCTTCGGAGAAGTATAATTAATCATTTATGTCCTTAGAAAATAACGACTTTCCGGGAAAAAATAAAAAGATCGGACTTCTTGGTGTGCCGCTCGGATTCGGAGCGGCAACAAACGGCAGCGAACTCGGCGTCACCGCGCTTCGGCTTGCAAATATTCGCGGAAATTTACTCGCCGAACATATTCGTGGTCTCGGATATGAATTTACAGATTATGGCGACGTTGAGATCGAGCAACCCGATCGGTCAGTGCTTAACGATGAAAAGCCGAAATATCTTACGGAAATGCTCGCCTCTTGCGAAAATATAACGCGCGCCGTTGGGCAAATTTTGGAAGATAATGCCGTGCCGGTAATTTTAGGCGGCGACCATTCGATCGCAATCGGAACTTTTTCCGGCATTTCGTCATTTTTTCATAAAAAAAACGCAGATATCGGGCTGATTTGGTTTGATGCGCATGCCGATATTAACACGATCGAAACTTCGGCTTCGGGAAATATTCACGGAATGCCGCTCGCCGTTCTTTTAGGTCATGGTGAGCCGGCGCTTGTAAATCTGGCTGGTTTTGCTCCGAAATTAGATCCGAAATTCTGTGCGCATATCGGCGCACGCGACGTTGACCTTGGCGAAAAGCGAAACATTCGTGAGCTCGGAATGCGCGATAACTTTTTTACAATGACCGACATTGACCGGCGCGGAATGTTGGCGTGCGTCGAGGACGCAATCGAGATCGCGTCAAAGGCTTCGGGCGGATTTGCAGTTACGTTTGACGTTGACGTCATCGATCCGCGTTTCGCTCCGGGTTCAGGAACATTGGTTCGGGGTGGAATCACATATCGCGAAGCTCATCTGGCGCTTGAAGTCATCGCCGAAAATAACGGAAAAATGCGATCGTTCGAGATTGTCGAGGTCAATCCGATGCTCGACAAAAGCAACATTACCGTTGAGTTGGCAGGCGAATTAATCCTCTCCGCGCTCGGAAAAACTATTTTATGAACAAGATCAGAATCGGTGTAATATTCGGCGGACGTTCCGGCGAGCACGAGATTTCAATTCGATCCGCAAGAACCGTAATCGAACAGATCGACAAGGAAAAGTACGAAGTTTTTCCGATCGCGATCACAAAAGAGGGAAATTGGCTAAATCCGATCGAGTCGCTTGCGTTGCTTCCTGAAAAAACCCAAGACCAAGTCGAAGATGTAGGGAATTTTCCGAGTGACGCGATCGCATTGCTTGGCGATACGAAATACAAAGGTCTCTTACAGTTGAACGTGCACGAGAGCGAAGCGCGACTCGCAATGCTCGATATAGTTTTTCCGGTTTTGCACGGAACTTATGGCGAGGACGGCACGCTTCAGGGACTTTTTGAAATGGCGGGAATTCCATACGTCGGCTGCGGTGTTTTGGCGTCCGCATGCGGTATGGATAAAGTCGTTATGAAAACGCTTTTTCGCGACGCCGGGCTTCCGATTTGTAAATATCTGTGGTTTCTGCGCAGCGAATGGGAGAAAGCTGAAAAGACGGTTCTCGATCAGGTCGAAGCCAAACTCGGCTATCCTTGTTTCGTAAAACCGGCGAATCTCGGGTCATCGGTCGGAGTTTCAAAGGCGACAGATTCGGAAACTCTTCACGAGGCGATTCGTTCAGCCGCGGAGTATGATCGTAAAATTATTGTTGAAGAAGGACTTGATGCGCGCGAGATCGAATGCGCGGTTATCGGAAACGATGAGCCGGAAGCGAGTTTGCCCGGCGAATACATCGTGTATGACGAAGCGAAAAAATTTCTCGATTACAAAGAAAAATATTCTGGAACCGGCAATAACGAATTTGTTGTTCCGGCGCTCATCTCGGAAGAATTATCGCGAAAAATTAGGGAAATGGCGGTAACGGCGTTCAAGTCTGTCGACGGCTCAGGCTTGGCGCGCGTCGACTTTTTCCTCAGAAACGACAACGGAGCGATAATTGTTAACGAAATAAACACGCTTCCAGGCTTAACGGATGCGTCGGGTTTTCCGAAAATGTGGAACGGTACGGGACTTGAATTTTCCGCCGTCATCGATAAATTAGTTCAGCTATCGCTTGAGCGACACAACGATAAACTCAGAAATAAAACAAGTTATTAAAAGCGTTCGTCATTTAGGTTTTTGAGTATTAAAACCTTCGCGCGTTCTGACAATTAACTCCGGATTCTCGATCTTAACTTCTATTTTGTGCCATTTTCCATCGAGCATTTTTGCATCGGGTTCGAAAACGAGTGTAAATTGTTTCCCGAGCTCCGCGACGATATTTTTAAAAGATTCGCGCAGCGCGAACCCGCCGGGCGCAGGCACGAAAGTTCCACCGCTTTTTGCGGCAAAATTTTTCAAAACGCCTTGGTTCTGCAGTTTTTCGGTCTTTTCTTTTTGACTCATTTGCCGCTCGTTTTCATTCGGCGACATATCCACCGTATAAATCGCAGCGTCAGCCGAAAGCGCAGCTTTTAACGCCTTTTCGGCGGAACGCCTACTGCCGGTATCGCCACCGTCCGACAATATTACGATCGCTTTCCGCTTCTCCGGACGTTTCGCAAGCGCCGCCGCCGCTTCGTAAATCGCATCGTTCAAGAGAGTTATGCCTTCAGCTTTCAGATCGTAGACGCGCGGTTGAAGATCGCGGCTGCTGGAGAAATCCTGTACTTGCGAGATTTTCGAATCGAAATTGTAAACCGAGACGAAATCGTCGATTCGCAGCCCGTCGAGAAATTGAATCGCTGCCGAGCGCGCCAAAGATACGCGCTGCTCCATGCTTCCAGAAGTGTCAAGCAAAATGACGACGGCGAAAGGCGTACTCTCGGCGGCGAATGAACTGATCTCATGTTCTTTCCCATCGATGAGGAGTTTGAACTGCGACCTTTTGAGACCGGAAACCTGCTTACCTTTCGTGTCAGTCACGGTCACATTGACGACAACTATCGATGAATCGATCTTTATCGGCGTCGGGTCTTCATCTTGCGCCGAAAGTAATGTCGGAAACAAAACAAAAAGGCAAATCAGCGCAAAACGAATGCGAATCATAGAGGGTTATTGTTTAGTTCGAATAAATTTGACGATTCTAAGCAAGAGATTAGAACTACTGATGGCGACAGCCGAAATGCTATGACGAGAAGATTTGTTTAGTTCGTCGACAAGCTTTGTCGAATTTTCACGCAAAGCCTTTAGCGCGTCATCAAGCGTCGTCGGCATTTCTTCCAGATCGACGTCGTCATCGTCGCCGCCGAGATCGCGGCGTATTTTCTTAACCAGTTTTTCAACGCGGTCGAGCCTTTTCTGATCGTCCGACGAAAGCTTGTTATTAATAGCAAAGGACTTCTCGAGAAATTTGGAAAGTTTTAAAACTTCGTCGCCACGCTCCAAAAGCTCTTGGTAATCCTTTTGCTCACGTTCGATTCGCTGCGCTTCGAGACTTTCGCGTATATTTTTCGGTAGTTCGTCGTTCCGCGGTTTACCGCTCGCGGTGGTGGCATCGATCTGTGCGCTGATCGAGACAACGGCAGCGAAAGTCAACGCGATAGCGAAACCAATGCTCAGAAACTTAGAAAACATAACAAGAAAGCTATTGATCGGTGTCTTGCGGCGGATCGATGATGGCTCCGGTAACCGCTTCGACCAGTTTGACCAAAAATTCGTCTTCGGCGGCGCCGGCGCTCTGCAGCGTTGTCCACTCGGAAAGAAATCCGTTTTCGGATCTGCCTTCCACCTTTGCCGTGACCGAAACATTATTTTGAACGCCGTCGATCGACTGAACTTCAACCGTTAATGTGAACCGACCGCGCGTCCAGGAAGTATCAGACAGCGGCAAAATGGCGTAACGCGTAAGCTCGCTCCTGGTAATAACAGCGCCCTTTGCGAAAACATACGGCAGCGAGACGATAATCCCGTCTTTCGGACGCGAAGCCGCATCATCAACAAGTATTTTCATACTTTCCATGACATCGGTGATCGTTTCAACCAGTACATCGCGGCGGGAATTGAGTCTATACGGATTTGCAAGACGCCCGCGAACTTTCGTTTTATCCTTGCCGAAATCCCATGAACGTGTAACATTGTTGTCCGTCTGCTGCGTGGTTTTGCTGGCGTCTTCTTTTATTTTCTGCGTTTGGTTATCGATACCTTTTTGCTGCGCAAAAGACCCGGAGACCAAAAAAAGAAGACCGGCAAATACAAAAAGAAATTTTCTCATAAGAATTAACGGCGAAGCATTAAACTATTTACAAATATACCGCAAACTTTCGGAAAACTGAATGTGAGATGAAGCGCCGATTTGAATAGTTGCTAAAAGCTATGGCTCGCCGTTTTTCTTTTTGTTTTGGATCTCATATAAAAGAAGATTTTTCAGAAACGCGTGATACGCGGCGAATTGGGCGATACAAAATCCCGGGAAACCGTCGAGGAAGCCGAGCTTGAGAAAATAGACCAGAAAAAACGTCAGCGGTCCCGCGAACGCGATCCGTAAGGGCGAAGTTCGTTTTCCGTTTTGAAAATTTTGCCGCGCGGCAAGCGGCGCGTATCTCTCGCCGATCAATTGATGATGCTGCGCCGCGCTTTCGCAACTGTGATGTAATATGTCGCCTTTGAGAGTTTCGATCGTTCCGTCTACTTCCACCGATTCGTGAATCAAAACATTCTTCCAACGGGCATTTTTTCGATCGAAGAGACGAATCTGCCAATCCGGATACCATCCGCCATAACGGATCGGGCGTTCCATATAGAACGAAACACGCGGAATGCGATAACCGCTGCAACTTTGCGGCTTGGATTTTGCTTTTAGGATCTCGGCTTTCAATTCTTCGGAAACTTGCTCGTCCGCATCGAGACTGAAAATCCAGTCAAACGCGGCATTATCGACGGCAAATTGCTTTTGCTTTGAAAATCCGAGCCATTTTTGAATGATAACTCGGGCGCCGAGCGATTCGGCGATCTCGCGGGTTTTATCGGTGGATTCGGAATCGACGACGAGAATTTCGTCAGCCCAATCAAGCGATTTGATCGCCGCGGCGATCTTAAGTTCTTCGTTACCTGCGATTATCGCAGCAGAGATTTGCACGCAAGGATTTTCCGCTTTTTCGCGCTAATTATCAACCGGCGATTCGATCTCGATGTTGTTCATCTGGAACGTCGTGGAAGTTACGCGTTGAAGATCGGCGACAGCTTTATTAAAATCCGTTTCCGCACGAATTTCGGCGTTTCTGGCGTTGGCTAACGCGTTTTCGCGCTGAAACAATAGAAATGTTGTCGAGCGTCCGACTTCAAACAGCTTTTGCTCGCCGTCGAGAAGCTTTTTCGCGTTTTCACGCGCTTTTCGCGCAGCCAACACTCGCAGCCTTGCGGTTTCGAGCGCTTGAACGGCATTTCTCACTTCGGCGAGGATCGTTTGCTCCTGCGAACGCGTTTGCGCGCCGATTCGTTCCTGCTGGATCTGCGCACCGGCTAGATCGGCTTTTGCGGACTTATTTCCCCAAGGAAATGAAAACGTCACACCGATTGAAAAATTCGGCGCGTCGCTTCGGAAAATATTCGCGAGCGAGCGATTAAACCCGCCGACCATAAACGCTGACGATCCCGGGACGAAGATCAATGGATTCGGAATTTGATTCCCCGGCGCGAGCAGCGTATTTAGTTTTTGACGCAAAATTTCATCGTTTCCGGTGAATTGCGGAAAAAAGCTATCCGTCGTGCCCGTGCCTTGCGAAAACCCGTTTAGCGAAAAAGTGGAAACAAGATCTATCTGGGGTTTCATCTGATTTCGAAAATAGCTGAGATCGATATCATTTATTTCTTTTTCGAGGCGCAGACGGCGCAGCTCAGGACGATTGTCCATCGCATCTTTTATAGAATCTCCCAAAACAACCTGTTCGTCGCTGTAAACCGGTTTATCGGTCGGAACGTATGTAACCGCCCATTCGGCTTCAGCTGCATCGCGCAAAACTAATGTTTTCAAGGTGTTTCCAGCGATTGAAACTTGCTGAACAGCGATAAGCAGATCGGACTCGCGATTCGCGACTTCGGTGTTCACTTCGGCGCGATCGAGCGGAGCGGCGGCGCCGGCGTCGATCTTTGCCTCGACCTGTCTCAAATTTTCATTTGCGAGATCGAGATTGGCTTTTCGGTTTTCCTGATCGCGCATTGCAAAAACCAAATCCCAATACGCGCGCTGAACCTGCGAAATGATGTCGATCGTTTGGCGGCGAAAATCAGCGTCCGACTGTTGCAGACGTTTTCGCTGGATCTTGATACCGCGGCGCGTGTTGTCGATCCGTAAATTACGAAAAAGCGGCTGCGTGAACTGAATGCCAAGCGTCGAAAAATAAAGCGCGCTGCTCGATGAACTCGTACCGGAACTCAGTTGTTGCTGCGCAAAGCTGTTCTCAGTGCGGTTATTGTTAAAGAAAATCTGGTAGCGTCCGCCGCCTTTCGGCGCATTTTGGCTTACGTCGGTGCTTATTCGAAGATCGTTTCGCGCGGTCGAACCGGTCGATTGACTTCGCGCATAGGTCGGCGCAACCGTAAAAACAGGATCGTAAATTCCCAAAAGTGAGCGAAGCGTTGTTTCCGCAATGCGCACATCGGCTTTCGAGATTTCGATCGTGTTGTTACTCGTCAGCGCCTTACGGATCGCTTCGTTTAAAGTGATCGGCATCGGCTGATCGATCTGAACACCGACGCGCTCAAAATTAAGCCGGTAATTTTCCGAAGACGTATCGCGTTTACCCTCGCGAGACGTAAGAGCAGGTTCGCTTTCGGATGCGACAAAAGTCTCGCCGGACGATGTAGTATTCTTCGCAACCTGCGGTTTATCGTCTTGCGGACTTGCTTCGGCAACATTGAAGCCGAAACCGAGAAGCGCGCCGCCAAATAAACAGAAAAAAAGTGTTCGATGCAATAATGTCATGCCAATAAAACTCCGAGTGTTATTGATTATTTGTCCTGAAAACCCGGCAAATACTACGCCTGGAATATTTTGTTTGTTTCAAATATTTCGCGCGCGCCGAGTTTTATACGCTGTAATTATAACCTTATTCAGCCGAATAAAAAGCGCGCTTTTGAACTTTGGAGCAAATTAATATATCTTCAAACCTTATAATAAGCAATTATTTTCGGAGGAACTTTTTTCGATGGCTATCAGAGTAGGAATTAATGGTTTCGGACGCATCGGTCGCAACGTTTTGCGAACTTGTCTCGGTGATCCGGAGATAAATTTTGTCGCGGTAAACGATCTAACCGATACGAAGACGCTCGCGCATCTTTTGAAATACGATTCGGTGATGGGAAATCTCGAACATAATATTTCCGCTGACGGCGACTCGATAAAGGTCGATGCCGATCGTTTTAAGGTTTTCAGCGAAAAAGATCCGGCGGCGATCGACTGGGAATCGGTCGGCGCGGAGATCGTCATCGAATCTACAGGGCGTTTTACAAAAGCCGAAGACGCGGCGAAACATCTGCGCGGATCGGTCAAAAAAGTCATCATCAGCGCACCGGCAAAAGGCGAAGACGTTACCATCGTTCTCGGTGTCAACGAGGAAATGTATGACGCTTCAAAACACAACATCATTTCAAATGCGTCTTGCACGACAAACTGCCTTGCGCCGGTCGCAAAGGTTATTCACGAAAAATTCGGCATAAAAAACGCCTTGATGAACACGATCCACAGCTATACGAATGATCAGCAATTGCTCGATCTGCCGCACAAGGATCTGCGCCGCGCGCGCGCCGCCGGGCTTTCGATGATCCCGACTTCAACCGGCGCGGCAAAAGCGGTTGCGCTCGTGATTCCTGAGCTTAAAGGTAAATTCGACGGAATTTCGGTTCGCGTTCCGACGCCGAATGTTTCGCTCGTTGACGTTGTGATCAACGTCGAAAAGGAAACATCGACTGAAGAAGTCAACCAAGTTTTGAAAGACGCCGCGAACGAAGAGCTGCGCGGAATTCTCGCCTTTAGCGAAGAGTCGCTCGTTTCGATCGATTTCCGCGGCAATCCGAATTCGTCGATCGTCGATGCCGAAAATACAAAGGTCATCGGCGGAACTTGCATAAAAATTCTTTCGTGGTATGACAACGAATGGGGATATTCGTGCCGCGTTCGAGATTTGGTGAAATTTATCGCCGCTAAAGGTCTATAAGGAATTCTGTTTTGACATTGGCGCGGAAATTATTGTAATTTCAATCCAAAAGATTTCAGGAGATAATATGAAAAATTCGCTAAATTTGGTTTTGGTAATCGGATTTCTTGTCGTTCTCGGCTGTTCGTGTCCCAAGAATATTGAAGAATTGACAAAGAAGACGAATTCAGCTTCGTCGAGTCCTTCAAGTTCGGATACAACGACTTCAGATTCGACGTCGGATTCTAAATCGGAATTGACTCTGGCAAAATACAACAAAATCAAAGAGGGAATGAGTTATAAAGAGGTCGTTGAGATCCTTGGCAGCGAAGGGGTAGAACAGATGAGTTCCGGCTCCGGTAGATATCGAGTTACTTCGTATAAATGGGACGGTGACAATTATGCGTTCATTACAGTGATATTTACCGGTGATAAGGAAACTTCAAAAGTCCAATACGGTTTGAAGTAAACTCATCGCTATTAAAATTGAAGGCGTTTGGCTTAAATGCGAAGAGTAGTGATAAAATCTACTCGCTTTAAGCCCGACGCTTTTTTTCTTTTGCACGACGAATGAGCGAAACTGACAACACCAAAAGATGGTTCATATTTTTCGGCGCGCTTTGCCTCTTAGTTCCCCCGCTCAGCTTCGTCATAATGGCGCGATTTCCGAGTATTCCCGAATGGTTGGTAGAGGTTTTGATGTTGTACACAGTCCTTTGTTTTATTGTTCCATTTGTTTATGGCATCGCGCTTTTATTCGTATTTTTCAAAAAAAGGTCTTGCGCAATTTTGATCCTTTCGATATTAAATATCATTTCGCCGCTTTGGTTATTTTATATACTTATTAGATTGATCTTTAGCAGCGGCACTGGTTTTAGATTAAATATGTAATTTTCCTATGAACAAAAAAACTATCAAAGATATCAGCATCGACGGCAAACGTGTTTTTATCCGCGTGGATTTCAACGTTCCCATAAAAGACGGAAAGATCGACGACGACACGCGCATTCGCAGCGCGTTACCCACAGTTAATTACGCGATTAAGCGCGGTGCACGCGTTATTCTCGCATCGCATCTCGGACGCCCGATCAAAGATAAAAAAAAGGCTGAAGAAAAAGGAATGCCTTACGACGCGGCAAAATACAGTCTTCGTCCGGTTTATGACTATTTGAGAAGATTGCCTGAATTTCAGGACGTTTTTACGCGCGGCGACGAACCTGTCTTTTCAAACGAAGACGGAACCGCGCTCGGTAAAGCCGAGGTTAAAAACGACAAAGTATTTTTTGCTTCGGATTGTGTCGGTGAGGAAGTGACCGAAGCAGTGAACAGACTAAACTCGGGCGAAGTTCTTCTTCTCGAAAATCTTCGATATCACGCTGAAGAGGAGAAGAATGATGAAGCTTTTGCAAAACAGCTTGCCGAGCTGGCAGACGTTTACGTCAACGACGCATTCGGCGCGGCGCATCGCGCGCACGCTTCGACCGAAGGTATTACAAAGTTTGTCAACGATTCGGTTTCCGGACTTTTGATGGAAAAGGAACTAAACTTTCTCGGCAAAGCTTTGACCGAACCCGAAAGACCTTTTGTTGCGATTCTAGGAGGCGCAAAAGTTTCCGACAAAATTCCGGTCATAAGATCTTTGATTGAAAGAAAGGTCGATAAGCTTCTGATCGGCGGCGCGATGGCTTACACGTTTTTCAAGGCGAAAGGCTTTACCGTGGGCAAATCGCTCGTCGAAAACGAGATGCTCGAAACCGCTGCAGAGATTGAAAAAATGGCGGCAGATGCCGGCGTCGAACTCATTTTGCCGACCGATCATCAGGTTGTCGATTCCTACGAACCGCTCTCGTCGCGAAAAACCATTCCCGTCGAATTTACAAACACAGGTCTCGTCGGTTTGGACATCGGAACGGAAACGATCGCCATTTTTTCAAAAGCTCTCGAAGGCGCAAAAACAATTCTTTGGAACGGTCCGATGGGAATGTTCGAAGAAAAACCGTTTGACGAGGGAACGATCGGAATAGCAAACGCCGTCGCGGAAGCGACAGACAAAGGCGCGACGTCGATCGTCGGTGGCGGCGATTCGGTCGCGGCGATTAATCAAGCCGGACTCGAAGCCAAAATATCGCACATATCGACCGGCGGCGGCGCGGCTTTAGAATTTCTCTCGGGAAAGGATCTGCCGGGTGTCGCGGTTTTGGACGATCAGTAAATTTGGAAGACAAAATGAAAGTTGCTTTAACGCTAATTCTACTTATGGTCTGTGCGGGGTTTTGTTTCGGGCAAGACGACGCAATTGAAAAGGATTTTGAGAAAAATAAGTCGAAATACACGCGCGAGAAATTTAGTGAGGGCGAAGACGCGTCAAGCGGTTTCGATTACCTTGTTTATAAAGACGGAGCAAAGATCGTAAAGATCCGCTCAATCTGGAGCAGCTCAGCCGGACCCGTTCCGAGGGTCGAAGATTACTACTTCGCGGACGGCAAGCTAGTCCTTTTTGTGCGAGCAACCTTGCAGAAAAAATATCTGAAAAGCGCTGTTAAAGGAACGGTCGTTCCGCTCAAAACCGAAGAAAGGCTCTGGCTAAAAGACGACAAGCTCACCTCATGGAACGAAAAGGGAAAGACGATCGAGGCAACCGATAAGCGCTGGAAGGAAAGGGAAAAAGAAGCGCTTGAAGCCGGAAAGAACGAGCTGGAGAATTATGAATTTATGAAAGAAAACTAATTCGGCGTCGCGGCTTGCGATGAGAAACCGTAGTAAGACTTCCGCAGAGGTTTATTCCCTTATTTGATTGAACCTGCGTAAATTGAAATATTGAAGGGCTATAATGTTTGTAGCCGTTGGCGACCTAATCAACAAAGAATGGTTTGGTTAATTCCAAAGCCGTTTTTTGTTGGATGTGAAATCGATTTTGTGATTGTACGATGAGCGAGAATCGTTAACCCTTTGTTTTAGAAAGCTCGGCGAAAGCGATTTTCAGGCGTCCTTCGTGGTTTTGGCATATGGACATAGTTGAAGCGGGAATGCCTTCGACATACTCGAACTTGCCTTTAGAAAATTGCAAACCGGCTGGAATTGTTATGGTTTTTGACGACGAGAATGCGCATTTCATTCGCGAGCCGTTTACATGGACCATAAAGCCGCAGCGGTTGCGGTTTGGAGTTTCGTCAAATATTAAATTCATAGTCTTGCGCCCTTTGGTACGAGATAACCGGGCAAAATCTTTTATAGTTAGTTTTTTTTATCAAATCAAAAGAACTCGGATAACTCAGATTGTCTGAACGGAACGCCCAAACGATTCAAAGCCTTTTCGAGTAAATTCGCCTGGTTCAGATCTTGCTCCGCAAACAGAACACCGCGCGGGAGACGATTATATATTGCTTCGAACGCGTTCTCTTTTGCGTCATCGCTGATATCGAGCGCCTTCAATTCTTTTTTTGTTAGATCTTTGCTTATCCGCTTATTTTCAGGAACAAACGGAATGTTTATGTAAACCATACATCGACTATAGCACTCTTTGAAAAAAGCCTTGGCGTTTATGATAGAATTACGTGATTAAAGATGAGAAAACCTGTTATTGCGGGAAATTGGAAGATGTACAAACTGCTCGCTGAGGCAGTTCAGACGGCGCTCGATCTGAAATCGCTGGTAACGAGCGCAAATCACTGCGAAGTCGTGATCGCGCCAGTCTTTGTCCATCTTAAAACGGTTGCCGCGCGGCTTGAAGGCTCGAATATCAAAATTGCTGCGCAGGATTGCGCTCCCGAAACGAGGCAAAGCGCCAATACCGGCGAGGTTTCCGCCGAGATGATAAAAGATGTTGGCTGCTCGCACGTTATCGTCGGACACTCCGAGCGCCGACAGCATTACGGCGAAACGAACGCGGGCGTAAATAGAAAGACAAAAGCCGCACTTCAAGCAGGTTTGACGGCAATCGTTTGCGTCGGCGAAAACCTTGCTGAAAGGGAAGCCGGCGAAGCGGAAACCGTGGTCAGAACGCAATTGGTAGCGGCGCTCGAAGGTTTGACAGTTTCGGATATGGAACGTATTATTATCGCTTACGAGCCTGTTTGGGCGATTGGCACCGGTAAGACTGCCACGCCGGGACAGGCTCAAGAAATGCACGGTTTTATTCGTGTGAGGATCGCCGAAACGCACGGAAACGATACCGCCGAGCAGACAAGAATTCTTTACGGCGGCTCGGTAAAACCCGAAAATATCGGCGAATTGATGCGCGAATCGGATATTGACGGCGCGTTGGTCGGCGGAGCGAGTCTTGAAGCTGAAAGCTTCGCCAAAATTGTTAATTACAAAGGTTAGATAATGGCTTATTTTCTTTACGGATTATTTTTTCTCTCATGTATCGTTTTAGTAGCGAGCGTTTTGCTGCAACCGGGAAAAACCGATGCAGGCGCGCTTTTTACAAGCAATGTTTCGAGCGCGTCTTTCGGACCGCGCGGTACGGCGACGATTTTATCAAAGATCACTATTGGCGCCGCCACCGTTTTTATGCTCTCGGCGTTGATGCTGGCGATGCCTGCTTTGACTGGTGATGTTTCGGTTTTGTCGACAACCTCGGAATCTTCTACCGAAACGACTCAGCCCGAGGCGAATACAAATGTCGAGCGGCAGGTTACAGATAGTAATGTTGAACAACCGGCGGCAAACATTGAACAACCTGCTGTACCGGTAGAATCAAATACAAACTCAAATCCGGACGCGAATCCGCCGGCAAATCCATAACGGTTTTTGAAAAAATTAGCTGAGGTGGCGTAATTGGTAGCCGCGCACGTTTGAGGGGCGTGTGGAGTGATCCGTGCGGGTTCGAGTCCCGCTCTCAGCACCATAAAAAATGAGCGGGAATTTCCCGCTTTTTTGTTTGCACGAAGCAACTAACGCTCTCTAGCGCCTCCTGCTTCGACTGAGACTTTTACTATAGACCAACAATTCTTGCGATTTTTCGCTTAAGAGGTTAGATTTAATACAAATCGGTTTGCACATTTGAAATTACAGGATTGGATTTTTCATTTGGAATGATCGAAGCTTATTCGCATGAGTTTGAGTCGAGTTTGAGGTAGCATGAAAAAAATAATTTCGCTAATTTTTGTTATCGTTCTGTGTCTATCGGCAAACGTTTTGATCTATTCACAAAACAGCAAGAACAACCGAATCAAAAAACCGGTTCCGACCGCAAACCTGACATTGACAAATGCTTCCGCGTTTTCTGACGGAAATGGCGTTTATCTAAGGTGGCAGACAGAAGGCGAATCGAATATTCTCGGCTTTTACGTCTATCGTATCGGCGCAAAAGGAAACATACTTACAAACTCAGAGATAATTCCGGGCGGTTATTTACGGACAAATTTGAAAGAAAATTATTACGGCGACTATGCGTATTTTGACCCAAACGGTGAACCTGGAAATTCATACCGGATCGAAAGCCTCGCAATAAACGGAAAAAGACAAATTTTGCAAGAAGTAGCGCCGAATTATGTGAGCGATTTGGTTGGTGTTGCGGGGGTTACTTCGAGCGAATTAAAGGAATCCGCAGAAAATGCAGTTAGATCCATTGAAAATAATGAACTAGCATATCCGGGAGATTTACAAAAGCAATTTGAACAAAATGTCTTGCCGGCGAATTTGCCGATGCAGCGTTGGGTTTCGTCACAGCCCGGTGTAAGGATCGGCGTGCGAAAAAGAGGGTTTTATCGCGTTTCACGGACTGAATTGGAGAACGCCGGGTTTGATGTCAACGCTCCGGGAAATCTTTGGCAGTTGTTTGCCGACGGCAGAGAGCAATCGATAATTGTCGGCGCAAATGATTCTTATATAGAGTTTTACGGCGAAGGCATTGACACGCTGGAGAGTGATACGAAAGTTTATTATTTAATTGCGGGCAGTCAAAACGGTCAAAGAATTGATTCAAGAGTTCTACGACCGCTTGCGGGAAATGTGATTTCGAACGGTTACTTACAGTCGTTTGTCCGAAAGGACCGGGCGCTTTATTTTAGTTCGATTCTCAATGGAGATGAACAAAACTATTTCGGTTCTGCGGTGATTGCCGGCTCCGATGCAACTCCGACGACAATGACCACCACTTTTAATTTGTCTGGTATTAATTACAATGTTACCAAAACAACTTTTGAGGTTGCACTACAGGGATTGGCGATATATCCGCATTCCGTTCAGGTTACCCTTAACGGTGAAATAGTAGGAAACATAAATTGGCAGGGCAGAAACCTGTCTCGGAAAACTTTTGAAATTACGACTTCCGGTTTACAAGTTGGCACAAACACTCTTCAGTTCAAGGCTCTAAGCGGTCCAAATGATGTTTCCGTAATTGAATCAATCAAGGTGAATTTTTCGCGGAAATATGAAGCGATGCAAAATCAACTTTCGTTTTACACTACGAATTATCGGAAGGCGACCGTTTCGGGATTTACTTCACCAAATATCAGAGTTTTTGACCTAACCTACCCGGATAGCCCATCGCGGATCGATAATTTGGCGATTGAAAACAATGGCGGAAATTACAGTGTTATTTTGCCCTCGTATCGCGGAAAAGTGGTCTATGCGGTGGAAGATTCGGCGATTCAAACGGCGAGTTTTGTTAAAACGAATAATCCGTCATCCTTAGCGACTTCCGCGCACCACGCGGAAATGATCATTGTGACTCACAGCGATTGGATGACGCAGGCTCAGAATTGGGCGAATTACAGAATTAGTCAGGGTTTGAGTGTCGAAGTGATCGACGTTGACGACATTTTTGATGAATTCAGCTACGGTTCGGTCAAAACCTCCGCGATGACTAATTTCTTTGTTTATGCCAAAAATAACTGGCAAACTCCGCCAAACTATATTTTGCTGATCGGGGATTCAACCTACGATTTTCGCAATTACTCGAACCTTTCTTTTCAAAGTTTTGTCCCGACGAAGTTAGTTGATACGACTTTGGAGGAAACCGGCAGCGATGAAGCACTTTGTGATTTTAACAATGACGGTTTGGCGGAAATTGCCGTCGGCAGAATTTCGGTGCGAAGTCCGCAGCAGGTAACACAAATCCTGAATAAGGTAATGATATTTGAATCTACCCTTCCGACTGCATTGGACAGAGGTGCGCTCTTTGTTAGTGATTTACCGATTGGCTATGATTTTGAAGCGGTAAATACAGAAGTAGCAAATCAGTTACCCCCAAATATGCCTAAAGCATTTATTGCGCGTTCCGATCCAAATGCCCGAAATTTGCTTATTGCCGATCTGAATACCGGACGTTATATAGTAAATTATGCCGGACACGGAGCGACAACTTTTTGGGCAGCTTCCGGTTTTTATACGGTGAACGACCTGCCGCTCATGACAAACGGTAATCGTCTAACAATTTTCACTTTGCTGACTTGTCTGAACGGTTATTTTGTCACGCCCACCATTGAATCATTCGCGGAAGAGGCTATGAAAGTTCCGAACAATGGCGCGGTCGCTGTTTGGGCTTCGTCGGGTCTGACAACACCTGATGTCCAGACAACTTTGGCATCCCGATTTTATGGGCAAATCACTGCCGCAAACATCGTTCGAATTGGAGATTTGGTTAGGGACGCCAAACAAAACCTGAATGGCGGGCGCGATGTTCGGCTTTCGTGGACTCTATTTGGCGATCCGGCAATGAAAGTCCGATAATTGAATCTTAACGGTTTTCAGTACCAGCTAGACTCTCTTCTAAGACATAGTAGAAATGTTTTCTATTAGAAAAGTTTGAAATTGATCGTCAAAAACTTCTTTGGATTCTGGCGGAAATCGTAAAGGAGTTTCGTTCCTTCGGATGAAAACTGATTGATATTCGAAGCAGTTTGATTAAGATTCGTGAAAAGCGAATCGTCCGTCAAAAGCTTTCCGACCGTTCCTTTGCCGGCTTGCGCGTCAGCGATCAAAACATCAAATTTTTGTGCGATTGAGTTAAATTTCGTCAATGCCTCGCGGGCATCGCCGTAAAGCTGCTCGTCCTTCAAAAACTTGCCTGCGCTGCCTTTTCCGTCCTTTAGGTCGGCTGTAATAAGTTTGAAATCATCCGCAATACTGCTAAGTTTCGAGCCTGTTTCACGCAGCTCTCTGATGGCGGCGCGCGTGTCGTTGTAAAGCGCGTCGTCAGAAATGAGTTTTCCGGCGGTTCCGCGCCCGCCCCGAATATCTTTTGAGATCGCTTCAAGTTGTTCGGCGGTTCGATTAAGACTGTTGTAAAGCTGCGGATCGTTCAGGAGCTTGCCCGCGGTGCCTTCGCCGCGGTTGACCTTATCAAGCGTCGATTGAAGCTTCGCCATCGTGCGTTTTGCTTCGTCGATGGTGCTGTCAAGGCTTCTGTAAAGATCGGGATTATTGATGATCTGTCCGACCGTTCCTTCGCCCTGGTTTGCTTTGTTCAGGATCTCGTTTGCGGGAATCGCGATCTTATTTATTTGCTGCAAAAGCTCATTTCCCGTTTGCGTCAATTGATTGATCGAAATGGCGGCTCGTGAATCGAGCGTGTAGCCTTCCGCAACTTCCGAACCTTTCGCGGTTCCGGGCGTGATGTTAATCATTTTATCGTTTGCCAAAACGGACATTGCGACAAGCTGCGCGGTGGAATCGGTGCGAATTCTTTGCGTGATCGGCTGTCCGTTAAGCTCGTGATCGACTGCCATTATCGCCTCGATCTTTTCGTCTTCCGGGCTGTCCGGCGCTAGAAGCGTTACTTCTTCGACCTTGCCGATGTGAACGCCGGCGAGCTGAACTTCGGCGCCTTCGCGCAATCCGTCGGCATTGGCAAAACGCGCTTTTAGGCGCAATTGCTTTTGAAAAGGATTAAAATCGCCGGTGGAATTTATAATCAGAAACCCGAGAACCAAGAGTCCGAACAAAACGAAAATTCCGACGCGCAATTGACTTAAGCCTAAATTCTTTGTTGCCATAACTCTATCGGTTAAAACCTACCTGCCGCGAACAAATTTTCGGATGTACGGATCATCTGTGACACGAAGCTGCTCATCTTTTCCGCTGAAAATGACCTCGCCGCCGCGAAGCATCAAAACTTCTGTGTTTATCAGGCAAAGTTTTTCACCTTCGCGTTCGAAAATAACCTCGCCATCTTCAGTGACGGTCGCGTATTCGCTCGAAAGATATTGGAGATTATTCATCTCGTGCGTTACAAAAATTGAAGAAACATCTTCAAGATCGCGCAGTTTGATAGCAAGCTCGCAAATAGTTCTCGCCGTTGGCGGATCGAGTCCGGCGGTTGGCTCGTCAAACATCAAAATCTGCGGATCACCGATCAAAGCGCGCGCGATCCCGACGCGACGGCGCATTCCGCCGGAAAGCTCGATCGGCATCTTATCGATCGCGTCTTCAAGATCGACAAATTGGAGCATGCGCTTGACCTCTTTTTCAATTTCGTCTTCCGGAACGCCCTGTTCATGCAGCCGATAAGCTACGTTATCATAAACCGAAAGCGAATCAAACAAAGCTCCTTCTTGAAAAACCATCCCGATCTTTTGCCGGACAGACATCATTTCCTGCTCGTTGTAATCGGTGATATCTTCACCGTCGATCAAAATGCGACCCGAATCGGGTTTCAAAAGTCCGAGAACGAGACGAATAATGGTCGATTTTCCGCCACCGCTGCGCCCGAGAATGATCTTTGTTTCGCCGCGGCGAACGGTAAAGCTTATGCCGTTTAAGATGTGTTTATCTTCAAACGCCAGATAAACGTCCTGGAATTCGATCACAGGCAAGATTCGGTCAGGCTCATCGACGGCATCCTCGAGCGAAAACGGCTCCATTTCTTCGGAAATTTCTGTCTCTTTTTCTAGAACGTCCATAAGATAATTCGGCTTAAAATGCCCTTGTGCCGAGAATATGCTGAAGCGCGCGCGCAAGGAAAAAGTCAGCGATGATGACAACAACCGATGCGACTACGACGGCGTTCGTTGTCGACCGACCAACGCCGACCGTTCCGCCGGTTGTGCTCAGTCCTTTATAACACGAAACAATTCCGATGATGAGTCCGAAAACCATCGGTTTAATAATGCCTCCGATGATGTCTTCGATCGAAATGCCGTTGCGGACGGAGGTGATAAAAACATTGTAATCCTGTCCAAAAAGGTAACCGGCGACGGTTCCACCGCCGATCAGTCCGAAAATATCAGCCGCGACGGTCAAGAGGGGAAGCATCAAGATCAGGGCGATCGTTCGCGGCGCAACGAGTTTGCGGGTCGGATCGGTTCCGAGCGCGCGCATCGCGTCTATCTGCTGCGAAACTACCATCGAGCCGAGCTCGGCAGAGATCGCCGAGCCGATCCTTCCCGAAACCATCAATGCCGATAAAACCGGACCGAGTTCCCGGATAAGAGATGTCGCGACGGCACGACCCGCTTCGCTCTGCCCACCGTAATATTGGAGAGTCGGAAAGGTCTGTAGGATCAACACGCCGCCCGTAAAAAAACCCGTCAAAAGCACGATCGGAAGCGAGCCGACACCGATCAGATCCATCTGTTTGACGGTTTCACCTAGATATCGCGGTCGGCTGAACAAACCGCTAAATACGGTGACAATTAAATTAGTTATTTCCTGCAGCTCGAACAGGAACCTTTTGAGCGGATTCATTCGAAAAGTAGTTTAACGTAAAAGTCGCTGTTTGCTAAAGGTTGCAATGGGAAAATCAAAAACGAAAAATAAAAAAACAGCCGAATCTATCAAAAAATTCGACTGTTTCGGTTCAAATTAAACAAGAACGCTTAAAAATTAGGACGATTTTGAGGACGTTGCTGAATGGGACGATCGCTCGGCGGACGGTTCGGCAAATTGTTTCGATCCTTCGGTGGACCCTCACGATTTTCCATTTGGCGTTCGCGATTTCTGCGCATCATTTCTTCGCGCATCTGGCGGAAATTCGCAAGCTGCTCGGCGGTCAAAACCTTACGAATTGCGAACTCCATTGACGACCGAATTTTTATTACTTCATCATGTGCCGCTTGAACTTCCTTGAGCCGTGTCTGAATCTGCGTTTCGTTAATGGTGTCCGCATAAATTGCGATGTCCAAATCACGATTTGCATCGCCAAGCCGCTTTTGCGCCTCTCGCATCAAGGGTTGTTTTTCCTGATTTATCCGGCGAATCTCCTGGATTTGCTCGCGCGACAAACCAAGGCGTCTGAACAGTTCCATCGGGCGGTTCTTTTCGTCATTTGGTCTTTCCTGCAGATTTTGAGCGCTTACAAAAGCAAATGACGCAAAAAGTAAAACGATCAGAACAAAAAGACTCTTAAAATTTAGGTTTTTCATTATGGTTAATCTCGAAATTATTTCGTATCAATTTCAGCTAACAGATCCGCGAGCCGAAGCGAATTATCCTTTTCCTCTTCATAATTGGACAAGCTCGGAATATCGCGGTTTTGAATTTTCTCCACTCTGTTTTTCCTTTCGTCTTTGTTTACAGCAGTTTGCGGGGCAGAATCGTAGGATTTAACCGCCGCAGCTTTACGCTTTGGAGAATCGGCAGCAGAATTCGAAGGCGCATTTTTTGTAACAGTAGTTTCCGGAGGCGTCGGTTTGTCATCGGAAATAAGACTATGTTCGCCAGATTCATTTGAAGCGCTCTGTTGAGACGAGGAAGCCTGTTCAAGCGACGGCTGAATCTGTTCTTTCGAATTCTCAATTTTGTTTGAAGCAACTTCATTCTTTTCCGACGAACCGATGAATTGCACTACGAGTAAAAATCCAACGAGAAGAACAGCAAACGCAGCGGCGGCGGTTTTCCAATGGGAAAACCCCGCGAAAAGCTCGCGCAGTTTATCAAGCAGCGAAGGTGAAGTTGCTGAAACTAAAGGTGCCGTAGTTTTCACCGCCGGATTCTCGAGCCGCGGCATTTCCATCGCGAAAACTTCATCATTCCGCCATTCGGTCAGCGCCGAACGCACGAACCCTAAGCCGCTAATCTCGTCCGCGCACATCGAACAATGTTTCAAATGCGTCTCGAATTCAGCTTTTTCCTTTCCGGAAGCTTCACCGTAAAGGTGTGAAACAACTTCTTCGGCAAAAGTGCACGACGATTTATGACTATTGTTGTTATTCAGCATAACTCCCTCTCTTTTCTCAAACTATCTCGAGCGGAACTCTCTCCAATTTCATTCGCAGCTGTTTCAGAGCAGTATAAAGTCGGCTTTTGACGGTGCTCAGCGGCAGTTCCAACGTGTCTGAAATTTCTTGAAACGTCATATCTTCAAATTCCTTCATCACGATAACCTGTCGTAAATCGATCGGAAGCGAAAACACCGCTTGTCGAATCAACTGCAGCCGCTCGCTTTGCTCGGTCGTTTTTGCCGGTGATAAATTTAGCGGCGCGACAAAAACCCTTTCTTCCGCGTTATCTTCATCATCGAGAAAACTTTCCGAACGCGTTTTAGCCCGGCGTTTCGTTGTCAAACATTGGTTTACAGCGATTCGATGCAGCCACGACGAAACTTTTGCGTCACCCCGGAAGTTTTTCAGATTCCGGTAAGCCGCAATAAAGGTTTCCTGCGCGGCATCTTTCGCTTCATCTTCGCGGCTGAGCATACCGTAACAGAGCGCGAATATCTTGCGCTCCCACCTTGTCACGATCACGCCGAAAGCATCGGGATTTTCCGTTACTGCCATTTCGACTAATTGCTCATCCGTCAAGTTACTTACCATTACTCGTGTGTCTCAAATGTAAAATCGCACGAGAAGTTTATCAAACGCTCTTGTGAACGCAAAGATTTTACGCCCGGAGGTTAGACGTTCCATGCTGCGAAAAAGTCTGTAAAAGTCGCATAAAGAAAAGAAAAAAGGCAAGCTTTCATCAAAACCTGCCTTATTGGAATTTTGGTGAGTCGTGCAGGACTCGAACCTGCGACCCGAAGATTAAGAGTCTTCTGCTCTACCAACTGAGCTAACGACCCGAAACAAAAACGGATTATAACAAGAGAAAAAATGAAAGTCTATTCGCTGAAATTAAGAAACAAAAGTGCTTGATTTGCTTGATTTTTCA
Organism: Pyrinomonadaceae bacterium; assembly: GCA_041747435.1. Lineage (GTDB taxonomy): Bacteria > Acidobacteriota > Blastocatellia > Pyrinomonadales > Pyrinomonadaceae > JBGTFE01. The sequence goes on from JBGTFE010000059.1 coordinate 60,487, forward strand.
TAAAAAGCGAAAATAAAACCTCGATGAAAGAATGCCCAAAATGTGAAGTTTGTTACGAGGATGATCTTGAAAAATGCCTCGTCGATCAAACGCAATTGCGGATCGCGCTGCCCGGCGGACAGCTTCTCGCTACTCGATATTTCCTGGAAAAACGGATCGGGCGCGGTGCGATGGGACAGGTTTATCTGGCGAAGGATCAAAATCTCGGAACGCGGCGAGTCGCCGTAAAAACTGTGCGCCAAGACATCTTAAACAGCGAAAATTTGCAGGAAGGCGAAGCTATCGCGCGATTTGAACGCGAAGCGCGTTCGGCGGCTTCGATCAGCCATCCGAATATTGTTGACGTAACTGATTTCGGCGAAACCGCCGACGGCGTTTTTTATCTTGTGATGGAATATGTCGAAGGTGAGACGCTTCATCGCCTGCTTCGACGCGAGGGAACTTTGACCGTTCAGCGCGCAGTAAGTTTATTGCGCCAGATCGCGAACGGCGTTGAAGCCGCGCACGATGCGGGAATTTTGCACCGGGATCTCAAACCGGCGAATATTTTCATAATGCAAAAGGGCAAGAGCACCGGTGACGGCTTTATTAAAGTCGGCGATTTTGGTCTTGCGAAGATCGTTAATCAAACAATAACCGATGCTAGTTCGGACACAGCGCCTGCATCGCGCGGAATTATCGGCACGCCTGAATTTATGGCGCCCGAACAAATGCAGCCGGAACTTGGAGTCGATACTCGCGCCGACATTTATGCGCTCGGCACAATAGCGTATCTGATGCTTGGCGGTAGAACACCGTTCGTCGGCGATCTGATGCAGCTAATAATGCAGAAAATTATGCATCAGCCGCCATCGCTTTCAACCTTGCGTTCGGATATTTCGCCGAAAGTAGATCAAGCCATTATGAAAGCGCTGGAGATTGATTCTGCCAAGCGACCTGATTCGGTTTCCGATTGGATCGCCGAGCTCGAAAGCGCTGCAAAGGATGTTGATGATGAGAAGCCGGTCGGTAAATCAAGGCTTGTGATAATGGCTCCGCTCGGCGCGGAAGTTTACGTAAATGACGAACGAAAGGGAAGCATCGGGAGTTCGGGGCGGCTCGTTTTGACGACAATTCCTGCCGGGCAGCATATTTTACGCGTTTCCAAACTCGGCGAAAAGGATGATGAGCGCGTGATCGAAGTGCGCGAAGATTCAAACGAGCAGGTTATCCAGGCGCAGTTGAAGTCGATCAAGGAAACTGCCAGCCAGCCGTCCTCGCAAGGCGGCAGCAGCGCGGCGCAATCGAGTTTAATGCCCGGAATTGTCGCCTGCACAAATTGTAATTCCAAATTCGCCGAAGGCGTGAAATTTTGCGGCAGATGCGGTAATCGCTCCTTCACATTGGTCAGCAAAGGCGAAGAGGAAGAAAGCTTTCCGTGCCCGCGCTGCTCGGCAAAACTCCCGGCTTTATCAAAGTTTTGCGGTCGATGCGGATTTCGAATGAACGAAATGCCGCAAGTTCAGCCGAACGTTGAACCAAAACCGGCGTCACGATCTGACGAGCAGAAATCCTCCATAAAACCAACTTCAACGTCGGGTTTAAGACCTATCTTAAAAGACAGTATTCATAAAACCGTCGAGAAAATTTGCCTTCGCTGCGGTTCGTCATTTCCGCCGCACATCAAATTTTGCGGTCGGTGCGGAACCACTTTGGCGTAAGATTTCCATACTGAATTTACATTTTCTGCCTGACTCGATAAGTGAAATATATGCTGTTATGTTACTCTGTAATCGAAATTTTGTTCGATAGGGCTGATTTCGCCGAACCGATTTTTTCCATTTCGTATGAAAGTTTGTCCAAATTGCCAGCAAAAATATGTCGATGACGAGTTGAATTTTTGCCTTACAGATGGCGGGATCTTGACGCCCGTCTATGACGACGCGCCGCCGACAATTTTGATGGATAAGGCGCGAACGACCGATCAAAATTGGACCGGCGAGCCGCCTTTTTCGCCACCGTGGCAGCAAAATCAGCCGCTGCAACAGCAACAGAATCAGCCGTTCATGGCACCGACCTGGGCGAAGGGGCAAGATCAGACGTTGCCCACAATCGCGATGGTTCTCGGCATTTTGAGCTTGCTTCTGATTTGCTGTTATGGCGGATTTTATTTCGGACTCGCGGCGTTGATCACCGGCTTTATCGGGATGTCGAACGTTAATAAAGATCCGGATACCTACGGCGGAAAAGGTTTGGCAATTGCCGGAATGATCATGGGCGGCGTGAGTTTCGCGTTTGCTGTGTTGGCGATCTTGCTTGTTTTGGCAGGAAAAATTAATTAACACGAATCGCCTAAAAGTTGAAAGATCGCGCCCGAAAATAGTAAAAAATAGTAATGCAAGTTAAATTGCGCGTGGTTTCCGGTCCTCAAACAGGACGCGTTTTCACGTTTGACCAACACGAAACCTTTATCATCGGGCGAAGTGAAGACGCCCATTTTTGCTTGCCGCAAGACCGCTTTTTCTCTCGCAATCACTGTATTTTGGAAATCGCGCCGCCGCAATGTTTTCTACGCGACCTTGGCTCACTCAATGGAACTTTTGTAAACGGCTTTCGTGTTGAAGCTGTGCATCTTAAGAACGGCGACCGCATTCAGGGCGGCGAAACGGTTTTGGAAGTTGAGGTTGGCGGCGATACGATCCGGCAGTATTCGCCCTCGGCGGGCAGTCTGCCGGCGACTACAACGTCACAAGTAATCGTCCAATGTCTGAACTGCGGCATTCCGACAAGTGCAGAAGCCTCAAATCCCGATATTAAGCTTTCTTACGTTTGCGACGACTGCCGCGAGGAATTGAAGAAAAACCCGCAGCCGATCCCGAATTATCAAATGGTACGGGTTCTCGGACAAGGCGGAATGGGCAGTGTGATGCTTGCGCGCCACGTCACGGACGGTCGCGTCGTCGCGATAAAAACGCTGCTTCCCGAAGTTGCCGTCAGCGAACAGTCCTTGAAACGCTTCATTCGCGAGATCGAGGTTGCCGCGAGTCTCCGACACCCGCACATCGTCAGTTACATGGAACACGGAACGCATAACGGCGTCGTCTATCTCGTTACAGAATTTGTCGGCGGAATGGATGCGGCGAAGCTTTCAAAAACTCGCGGAGGAAGATTGAGCTGTCCCGAAGTAATAAAGATAATCGAACAAACGCTTTCGGCGTTGGATTTTGCGCATTCTCTCGGATTTATTCATCGTGACATAAAGGAGCAAAACATTCTTGTGGATGGAACTTTTCCGAATTATACGGCAAAACTTACGGATTTTGGTCTTGCGAAAAGCTTCAAACAGACAGGAATGAGCGGCGTTACAATGGTTGGGGATGTCGCCGGAACGATCGCATATATGCCGCCGGAACAAGTAAGAGATTTTAAAGAGGTTCGCCCGCCGTCCGACATTTACGCGATCGGAATGACGGCATACAGTCTTTTGACCGGCTCTCATGCGCTTGATATAAGCCCGCGCGCCGGAATCGCCGAAACCGTAAAAGCGATCTTCGAAAAGCCGATAGTTCCGTTGACGACTCGGAATGCAGAAGTTCCACCCGCCGTCGCGCATGTTATTGAAACCGCGATCGCTAAAGATGTATCACAACGTTGGCGTTCCGCGGGCGAAATGCGTGATGCGCTGCTGAGAGCTGGGTCTTAAAAATATCTGTTCAGTTAATCAGACTTTCATTCTCACTTTCAATTTCCTCGGCTTCAATCGTCCCCTCAACCGTCGCCGCGTCAGAAAATTCCGTCAAAACTGCATTGATCGCTCCGCCGATCAGGATCACCAGCGCTGTGAGATAAAGCCACAGCATCAGAATTATGACCGCGCCAAGCGAGCCGTAGGTACGGTCGTAAGAGTTGAAAAATCCGAGATAAAGTCGAAAGCCGTAAGAAAGCAGCAGCCATAAGATAATGCCGACTATTGCGCCCGGTGTGATCCATACCCATCTCAGCTTTTTGTGATAAGGAAGAAAATTGTAGATCAGAGCAAAGGTCGTGATCAAAACTACAAGAATTGTGATCCACTGCAAAATTCCGAGAAAAATGGGCGAGGAGATCGAAAAACTGATTGAACTCAAAATCGCTGAAATGAATCGCCCTCCGTAGAAAATTATGCCGAGCGCAATCGTGATAAGAATTGCCAAGCCGAACGTCATTAATAGCGCGAGCAGCTTCGTTTTCCACCAAGCGCGTGTTTCTCTCAGCCTATAAATTGCATTGAGTTCGGTTCTTATTCCGTCGATACCCGCAGAAGCCGCCCAAAGCGCCACCAAAATTCCCAGCGTCAGTTTGCCGCTCGAGCTGTTCGCCGTTACCTCGGAAATCGTGTTTTGTACTAGAATAAACGCCGAAATCGGCATGATCTGGCGCAAATATAAGAATAACTCGCCGCGCAGATCGTCGGCGGCGGAAAGAATAAATCCAAAAAGGGTGACCAGAAAAAGTAAAAGTGGAAACAACGCGAACGTAAAGTAGAATGCGACTTGAGCGGCGCTGCTCAATAGATCTTCTTCTTCGAAAGCCTTTTCATAAAGGCGTATGAAGAAATCTTTGAACGAGAAATTTTGCTTAAACATACTTTCGCGGCACGCGGCGATTAATTCCACAAGTTATTTCATATGAAATAGTTCCGGTTTTTTTTGCGAGCTCCTCCGCAGTTATTTTCAAATTTCCCGCTGTGCCGATCAAGACAACCTCGTCTCCGAGCTGAACATTCGGAACTTGTGTAACATCAAGAATCGTCCAGTCCATTGAGATCCTGCCGACGACCGGAACTTCCGCGCCGCGAACCAGCGCTCTGCCGCAGTTTGAAAGGAGCCTGCTGTAGCCGTCCTGATAGCCTATCGGAATTGTGGCAACTAGCGAGTCGTTTTCGGTTCTAAATGTACGTCCATAACCTAAAGTGTCGCCTTTAGGAACCATTTTTAAATGACTGATTTCAGTATGCAAAGACATCACCGGTCGCAGCTCGGGCAATTCGATATCATGCGGCAAAACGTCACCACCCAGACCGTAGAGAACTCCGCCGAGACGAACCATATTTCCGCGAGAATTTTGACGTGCGATCGCGCCCGGAGAATTCGCCAGATCCTTAAATTTTGGTTCGAAGCCGTTCTCTTCAAAGATTTTAACCCCATTGGCAAATCTTTGAATCTGCACGTCGGTGAAATTATCGTCCAGATCGTCTGCGGAAGCGAAATGCGTCATGAGTCCGTCAAGGTTCAAATTGTGAAATTGCTTCAGCTTTGCCGCGAATTCGGCGACCTCGTCAAAACGAACACCTATTCTGCCCATTCCGGTATCGATCTTGACATGAATATTTGAGCGGACGCCTTTTTCTTTGGCAGCGCGGTCGAATTTCGCGGCGAGATCCAAATTGTAAATCACCGGCGTCAGATCGTTTTCGAGCAGCAAACTTTCCTGCCCGGACCAGAAGCTCCCAAGACAAAGAATCGGCGTTTTAATGCCGCTTTCGCGCAGCTCTAAGCCTTCTTCCGGCAGTGCGACGCCGAACCAGTCAATTCCCGCTTCTTCCAGTTTTTTCGCGCAGCGAACTGCGCCGTGTCCATACGCGTCGGCTTTGACGACAGCCATATAGCGAATATTTTCGGCGATAAAGCGTTTTACGGAATAAAAATTAAAGGCAAGATTGTTGAGATCGATCTCAGTCCAAGTCGGTCGCTCAAGAGTAGTTTCGGGCATTATTTTAGCTGCAATTCTAAAGCGGAATGTTGCCGTGCTTTTTCGGCGGATTCGAATCGCGTTTGTTTTGCAAAAGCGACAAAGCGCGAATCAGTTTCGGACGCGTGATCGCAGGCTCGATCACTTCATCGACAAATCCTTTTTCAGCCGCGACGTACGGATTTGCAAATTTTTCGTTGAATTCATCGACCAGCTTTTGCCGATTTTCTTCCGGATTTGTCGTATCAGCCAATTCCTTTCGGTACAAAACGCCCACGGCGCCTTCCGCGCCCATTACGGCGATTTCCGCGGTCGGATATGCGAAATTGATATCGGTACGAATATGTTTCGAAGCCATAACGCAATACGCGCCGCCGTACGCTTTGCGCGTGATCACGGTTATTTTCGGTACGGTCGCCTCGGCAAACGCATAGAGAAGCTTGGCGCCGTGTTTGATTATCCCGAAATGTTCCTGGTTCACGCCCGGAAGAAAACCCGGAACGTCTTCAAACGTGATCAGCGGAATATTAAAGCAATCGCAAAAGCGAACGAACCGCGCTGCTTTTACTGAGGCGTCGATATCCAAAACACCGGCGAGAAAAGCCGGTTGATTGGCGACAATTCCCACCGAATATCCGCCTAAGCGCGCAAATCCGATCACGATATTCGGCGCGAAATGTTCCTGGACTTCAAAAAAGTAATTTTCGTCGGCGACGGTATGAATAATGTCGCGAATATCATACGGCTGCGTCGAGGTCTCGGGAACGATCGAATTTAATTTTTCATCGGTTCGATTTGAAGGATCGCTCGTCGAAATGAATGGTGGATTGTCGAGATTATTCGAAGGAATGAACGATAGCAGCTCACGCGTTAGTCTCAAACAATGCTCATCGGAATCAGCCGCAAAATGCGCGACGCCGCTTTTCTGATTGTGCGTCATGGCGCCGCCGAGTTCGTCCTTCGTAACTTCTTCGTGCGTGACAGTCTTTATCACGTCCGGTCCGGTGATGAACATATACGACGTGTTTTTCACCATGATATTAAAATCGGTGATCGCGGGCGAATAAACCGCGCCGCCTGCGCACGGACCCAGAATGCAGCTGATCTGCGGAACAACGCCGCTGGCAAGTGTATTTCGCAGGAAAATGTCGGCGTAACCGCCAAGCGAAACAACGCCTTCTTGAATCCGTGCGCCGCCGGAATCGTTCAGTCCGATTATCGGAGCGCCGGTTTTCATCGCCAGATCCATTACTTTGCAAATTTTCTGAGCGTGAGTTTCCGAAAGAGAACCGCCGAAAACCGTGAAATCCTGTGCGAAAACGAAAACTTCGCGCCCGTCCACTAAACCGTGTCCGGTAACGACACCGTCGCCAAGGTATTTCTGTTTTTCCAATCCGAAATCCTGCGAGCGATGAACGACAAATTTATCAAATTCCTCAAAGGAGCCTTCATCGAGAAAAAAATCGATCCGTTCACGCGCAGTCATTTTGCCGGAAGCTCTTTGTTTTTCAAGCCGCGCATCTCCGCCTCCTTGCTCGGCAAGCCGCGATTTTTCCTTTAGACGCGCTAGTTTATCCGATGATTTTGTTTGCGGCTTCATAGACCTTAAGTTTATGAATTTAGTTTGAATTCTCAAGTCAGAAATATTGATTTTTGAGCGATACGATCAAAAATTCGATATCTCTTGGCGAACTTGATTAAGCAGATTTCGTCTGAAGCCCTGTGCAAATTGTTCCGTTTGCCGCAAATTTTCCGTGATCTGAGCCCGGCTGTTCTCGACCTCAACGAGCGTATTTTTCAAAACATTGCGTTCGGTTTCGAGCGCCAGCCTACGCACGGATCGCAGTTCTTCTGTCTTCGTCGTTCCCTGAAGTTGAATGCTCCGATCTATATTTTCCGGTCGTAGATCAAATTCGATCTGAATGATCCGCCGCCGAATCGTCGCTTCGCGTTCGCCGGTTTCAATTAGCGATTTTCGCAGCGTTGACGCGAGCTGCTCGGTTTGATTTAAGACTTCATAGCCGAAAAGAAGTTTTTGCTGTCTTTCGCTAAGTTGAATTCCTTTGTATTTGTTAAGATTTTCGAGAAATTCGTTCAGCCGTTGGTTAAAAATCAGAAGTGATTTGGAAATTTTTTCGAGCTCGGTCGTAATTGTTTCAAGAGACTGCTGCGTTTGAGACTCGCTGACCGCCGAATTTTTCTGAGTGCCTTGACCGAACAAAATACCGGAAAATAAGAAGAAAACGATCGTAAAAAAGAACACTTTGTTTTTCATTTAGATTTCTCCGAGACAGTTTTCTATGACACGATTTTGATAGATATTAGTTGCATAACTCAAGGAAATGGCAGCTTTTTGCGACAAATCATTTCCCGGAGCTCTTCCAAAGTCTGGTTAACTTTCAGCTTTAGAACGTCCGAATAATCATAAAGTTTTGAATGCTCCTCGAATTCATCGACATCCAAGATTTCAAATGAAAAATCTTTTCGCACCAAAATATCGATATCCAGATCGATATAATCGAGCACGTCATTTTCAAATTTGGGCGGCATATTCACGTTGCAGTAAAAGTTCTTGAAAGTGCCGTCCGGCTCGTGAAATCGAAAAATACTGTACCAGCGGTCGAGCCAAAAGAATTCCTCGCTCATTGTGCCGCACACTATTTCGCCTAAATGCGGATGAACTATTTTCTTGTCAAATTCGCCGGTAAGAACGAGAAGGGAATCGCGGAGTGTTTTCAGTTCGGCTTGCCACGTTCGATGAATTTTGCCGTCAAATTTTCGGGAATTAACGGTAACAATCTGTTTTCCGCGCATCAAATTTCAATTGTTTTAATAAAATTTGTCAAGACGCTATTAAATCTCTCGGGCTGTTCCAAGTTTGAATAATGCCCCGCGCTTTCAATAACAGAAAGCGACGCATTCGGTATTCTATCGCGCATTTTGTAAGCCATTTCGAGGTTTGTGACCTTGTCTTCTTCGCCAAAGATCAACTGGGTGGGAACCGAAATTCGTTCCAAAAGATGATTGTTGTCCGCACGCTGCGCCATTCCGCGCAATGCCGCAATTGCCGCCTTCGCGTCAGCCGCGCGAAACATTTCCTCGAGCGATTCCACCAATTCCTTTTTGTTTTCCTTTGTATCTTCGGAAATGAGCTTTGGTAAAAGTTCGTCGATCAGAACGTCGGCGCCCTCTTTTTGAATTTTTTCGATCAACTCGAAACGAGAACTGCGCGTTACTTCCGAATCGTTTCCGGCGTGAGTGTCGCAAAAAACAAGCGCCGCGATTTTTTCGGGCAAGAGTTTTAAAAATTCGAAAGCCACGTATCCGCCCATCGAGAGTCCGATAATAACGGCACGCTCGATCTTTAGAGCGTCAAGCAATCCGGCGACATCGCCAGACATATCTTCCATCGAGTTTATATCGGAAAAATCATGAGTTTCGCCAAATCCACGCAAATCCGGAATGATTAGACGGCAGCGTTCTGATGTCAGCGCCGCGATTTGCGGTTTCCACATCGCGCGTGAAAGCGGGAATGCGTGCAGCAGAACAACCGTTTTCCCATCGCCGATATCGTCAAAAGCAAGATTCATATCTAGCTTTCCTCGCCTGCGTGCGGGCTTCGCACGACGACCACCGAGCAAGGTGAATGGTGAACCACCGAATCTGAAACCGAACCCAGCAGCAATCGCTCCCACCTGTTGTAACCGTGCGAACCGACGACGATCAGATCGGCGCGCATTTCTTCGGCAGTTTCTACGATACGACTTTCCGGCGAACCGAGAAGGACTTCGGTCGAAATGTTTATTTTCTTATCCGCAACTGAGCGTTGAATTTTATTTCTTGCCGTTTCGAGAACCGTTTCGGCGTTTTCCTGTGCAGTTTTTTCGATTTCGGCGGTCGTCGGCAAATAACCGGCATAAACATCGACCGAAAGAGGCACTGCCATATCAACGACAGAAACAATTTTAATTTCGTCGCCCGCGGATAATCTCAAATTGTCGATCATATCGATGGCGGAATCACTGTGTTTTGTTCCGTCCGTCGCAAGCAAGATCTTCATAACGCCACCTCCAAAATTAACGAATTAGCTCCATTTTACACCCGCCGATGCAGAATTTGAAAAGACCGAAATACTAACTACTGCGGGAACCTGTCGACTTATGCGGCATGTTCCTTGATCTTTTCGCACAACTGCAAAAATATCAGACGCTCGGTTTCCGTTAGACCGGCAAAAAAGTCTCGCTCAAGTTCCTGAAACAATTCCAAGAACGATGTTTCTGCGTCGCGTCCTTTGGAAGTTAAAAAAACCCGAGTTACGCGGTTGTCTTTTTCCGACTGCACGATTTGAACAAAATCATTTTCAGATAAGTTTTTTACCATTTTACTTATCGTCGGCGGGGAAAGGATCAGATTTCCCGCGAGTTCAGTCTGGCTTTGCCCGTCAGTTTTCCATAACGAGATCAGAATAAAGACCTGCCCATAATGCAGGTTGATCTTATTCATTTCGCGCTCAAATTTAACCCTGTAAATATTGGCAGTCTGTAAAAACAAGTAACTTACCGTCTTTTCGAACTCCATTAGTTAGTATGGTAATGAAATTTGGTTGGTAAGCCAACTAGTGTAAGCTAAAAATTGCAACAAAATAGCTTAAAGGTTTCTTATGCGCTAAATTAAATAAAAAAAGACGCGATAGATCGCGCCTTAAATTAAGCTTGAAAGCGGCGAATTAGTTGCCGCGGTTTTTGTTCCAGTCAGCCAAAAAAGCGTCCAAACCTTTATCAGTCAAAGGATGTTTGACCAACTGCTTAATCACGGAAAAAGGCATAGTTGCTACGTGGGCGCCGAGGAGCGCGGATTCTACGATATGCATCGGATGGCGAATGCTTGCCGCGAGGACTTCTGTTTTGAAATCATAATTTTCATAGATTTGGATGATGTCCGAAATAAGGTTCATACCGTTAAAGGAAATGTCGTCGAGGCGTCCGATAAACGGGCTAATATAACTAGCGCCCGCCTTTGCGGCGAGAAGCGCCTGCGATGCCGAAAAACAGAGCGTGACGTTTACTTTTGTTCCTTCTTCGCGGAATATTCGGGTCGCTTTTAACCCGTCCCAGGTGAGGGGGCATTTGATCACGACATTCGACGCAACCTTCGCGTATTCCCGACCTTCTTTCAACATTCCTTCTGTGTCGAGCGCGGTAACTTCTGCTGAAATATCGCCTTTGACCGTTGCGCAGATCTTCGCAAGGTGTTCCTTAAAATCAATGTTTCCTTCCTTGGAAACGAGTGACGGATTTGTTGTTACGCCGTCGATCAGTCCGAGTTCATTCGCCTCGTTTATTTCGTCCAAATTTGCTGTATCGATAAAAAATTTCATAATTTCTCCGTTTGTTTTACTGGATTCCTCAATACCCCGATGCCTTCGATCTCAACCTCGCAAATGTCTCCCGGGTTTAATTTTGAAACGCCCGCGGGAGTTCCCGTGGCGATAATATCGCCGGCTTTCAAAGTCATCTGATTTGAAATATATCTTATCAAAAAGGGAACAGGGAAGACCATTTGTGAAGTTCTTGCGTCTTGCCTCATGATGCCGTTTACACGGGTTGTAACGCGAATGTCGGTTGTATCTAATTCGGTCTCAACAAAAGAACTCAGCGGACAAAATGTGTCAAAAGATTTTGCCCGCGTAAACTGGACGTCCCGGCGCTGAAGATCTCTAGCGGTAACGTCGTTTAAGCAAATATATCCTAAAACATATGTGAGCGGATCGCCATTTTCAGCGAGATCTTTACAATTCCGCTTCAAAATCACGCCCAATTCGCCTTCGTGTTCAACCTGGTCAGAATGAGGCGGAATTTCTATGAATTCGTTCTCCGAAATGATCGCGGATGGCGCTTTCAAGAATAATAACGGTTCTTTCGGAACTTCGTTTCCCAATTCTTTTGCGTGTTCCGAATAATTTCGCCCGACGCATACTATTTTTGAGGGATTGGAAGGCGGCAAGATTTTGACCGAAGACTTTGGGATAGGCGCCGATCGAGAAATCAATTCAGTTTCGTCCACCAAATCGTCGATATTTTCTATCGGAAAGATTGAGTCCTCCCGTATGAGACCAAAATTTATTGTCGAATTGTGTCGAAATCGGCAAATTTTCATGTTTAAGGAGCAGTTTCGGATACAACGTTCGATGGTTGACTAACATTGCCGGCGATATCGACCGCAGTCAAATAGTAATAATAAGTTTTCCCCGACTGGATATTTGTATCCTCGAAAGTATTTGTTCTGAGTGGTGTTGGCGTTATTCGAAGCCAATCGGATTTGGGCAGGGTCGGATCGCTGGAGCGATAGGCGTTGTAACCCAAAATATCCTTTTCCGGGTTCAGAGCAAAGAAGATCGAGATAATATTGGGAGCCGCGGCAATGGTCAAAGCCGCCGGCGCGCTCGGCGCGAATGTGTCTCGCGGCAAGATTCTGACCGTGTTTGAATCTAGGCTTTCCACAGGTTGAGCATTATTCCCCAGCGAAACCGCACGGACAAAATAAGAATAATCCTTGTTAAATTCGAACGAAGAATCAGCGAATTCAGCATTTGTTACGGGCGCTGAATTCAAAAGCTTCGGCGGACGTTCCGAATCCGACAAACGGTAGACGTTATAGCCGATGATATTTGCCGGAGATGATTTATCGACATTTGCCTGCGGAACTGCCCACGTCAAATTGATGAATGGCTCAGTCAACTCGATTTTGAGATTTGTTGGACTTTCGGCAATTTTTGAATTTGGCTCAATTATCAGGAAATTGGAAAATGCCGCCTTTTGTCCAGCAGCGTTCACAAACCGAATGGCATATCTCAATCGAACGAATTGTCCCGAGAATTGAAGCTCATCAACATATGTAAAACGCTTGTTCCCAAAGTCTGCATTGGAAATCGGCTGAGCGCCGATCAAGGTGCTGCTCGACGCGAATTCGTCTTCGGACAGCGTCAAAGGCGCGTTACCGAGCTCAACGATCCTGTAAATGTCTGCTCGTTTAATACTCAAAAGACTTTTATCTGCGGAGGTTTGCGCCGGCATTTCCCAGGTAATGACCACACTATTCCCACGCTGAGCGCCGCTTATTTCAACGCGCTGCTTCACCCTTTCGACCGGTGGAAGCGGAGGCTTCCGCTTACCGCAATTAAACACAATAAGCAATGTGGAAAGTGTAAGCGTTAAAGTGCTTAATGTTCTAAGGTGCTTTTTCTGAAAGGCGTGCTTAAGCAGTGTCGTTAGCATGTGTATAAGTTACAGTATATATTGCCGGAGATTTTGGTCTTCGACTAGGTTGTCGAGCTTTGATCGGACATACGTTGCGTCAATGGTTTGTCGTTTGTCCTCAATTTCATTTCCCAAAAAACTGATCTCTTCAAGGAGTTTTTCTAAAAGCGTGTGTAACCGTCTGGCGCCGATATCTTCGGTAGTTCGGTTAATATTTTCCGTCATCTCGGCAAGCGTGGTAATGGCATCATCCGTGAATTCCAAAATGACTTCTTCGGTCTTAAGCAAAGCTTGGTACTGCTTAATAAGCGAGTTCTTAGGCTGCGTAAGGATTTGCTTAAAATCGTCCAAAGTTAGCGGTTCTAGCTCGACACGAATTGGGAATCTTCCTTGGAGTTCAGGAATCAGATCCGACGGTTTTGACACATGAAACGCTCCGGCGGCAATGAAAAGAATGTGCTCGGTATTAACCATTCCATAGCGGGTGTTTACGTTCGTTCCCTCGACGATCGGCAGCAAATCCCGCTGAACGCCCTCGCGTGAAACATCCGGACCGCTTCCGCCTGTTTCGCGTCCGGAAATCTTGTCCATTTCGTCAAGGAAAATAATCCCGGACGACTCGGTTTTTTCGATCGCCGAGCGCGTAATTTGTTCCATGTCGACGAGATTTTCCTGCTCTTCTCGCAAGAGATGTCTTTGCGCCTCAGAAACCTTCATTTTACGTTGGACAACCTTTGTTGGGAAAAGGTTACCAAACATGTCTTTGAAATTGACGCCCATTTCTTCCATTCCCTGACCGCCGATAAAATCGATCGTCGGATTCGATCGGTCGTGAGTTTCAATTTCGATCAATCGATCATCGAGTTCGCCTTTTTGGAGTTGAGCGCGAAGTTTCTCGCGAGTTTTAGTTTGTGGCGGCTCTTCCAAAACGGCGGGCGAATTATCATTTGCATCAGTTGGATAATAGGAATTCGAAGGCGGGAGCAAAATATCGAGAATTTTCTCCTCTACGTTAAGTCTGGCGCGTTCGAGTATTCCTTCGAAAGCCGATTGCTTCGTCATATCGACTGCGACGTCCATCAATTCCCGCACCATGCTTTCCACGTCTCTTCCGACATATCCGACTTCGGTAAATTTCGACGCCTCGATCTTTATGAACGGCGAATTGGCGAGCCGAGCTAATCGCCGGGCAATTTCGGTTTTGCCGACGCCGGTTGACCCGATCATCAGGATATTTTTTGGGAGAACGTCCTGCGCGATCTCAGGCGGAAGTTTTTGGCGTCTGATACGATTACGAAGCGCGACGGCAACTGCGCGTTTGGCGTTCGTCTGTCCGACCACATATTTATCGAGCTCGGCAACGATCTGGCGCGGTGTAAGATCATCTAGTTTTAGGTTTGAAGCAGCGCTTTTCGTCTCGCCGCTAAGATAAATAGGCATAAAAAAATAAATCCGGGCTAAATCCTAAAGTTCTTCGACAACGATCTCAGAGTTTGTATAAATACAGATTTCGCCGGCGATCTTCAACGATTCGACGGCGATTTCCTTCGCCGAAAGATCTGTGTGCTTCATCATCGCGCGCGCCGAAGCAAGCGCATACATGCTTCCGGAACCGACCGAGAGCAATCCTTCGTCCGAAGATATAACGTCGCCCTTTCCCGAAATTAAAAAAGCCTCGCTCTTATCCGTCACGATCATTAACGCTTCAAGGTGGCGAAGATATTTGTCCATTCGCCAGTCTTTGCTGAGTTCTATCGCAGCTCGCTCAAGCTGACCTTGATATTGCTCGAGCTTTGTTTCAAAGCGGGTCAAAAGCGTAAAAGCATCAGCAGTTGCGCCCGCAAAGCCAACCAAGATCTTGCCGTCAAAAATTCGACGGACCTTCTTTGCGTTGCTTTTTATGACCGTTTCTCCGAGCGTTACCTGTCCATCGCCGGCGACGGCTATTTGTTCATTTCGCCGAACTAAAATTACGGTCGTGGAACGCGCAGCCGAGGTGTTTCTTTGTGAACTCATAAGAAATGCAATGATAAAACTTTAAATTCAAATGCTCAAATTGACATAGCGGCATAAATTATTTGAACATTAGAAAGTTTATGAGCATAAGCCCAAAAATCGGTCTTACAATGCGACTTGAGCTAGAAACCGACCGATTTTATCTCGGACGTCATTATTGCGAGGCTCTTGAAAACTTTGGCGCGTTGCCTATGCATATCGGATTGATCCCGAAACGTGAATACATAAAACAAACTTTGGCGCAGCTTGACGGGATTCTCCTGCCCGGAAGTGATACAGACGTCGATCCCCTTCGATTCGGTGCGCAGCCGCATCCAAAACTCAAAAGGGTTGTTTTTGTCAAAGAAGAGACCGATATGCTGGTTTTGGAGGAAGCGGAAAATTTGGGCTTACCGGTTCTCGCGATTTGTTTTGGTATGCAGATTTTGAATGTATTTCGCGGCGGTACACTTTTTCAGGATATCGAAGCGGAAATTCCAAATTCATTGAAGCACGAACAGGGAATTCCGCTTGACCGGAACTCACACGAAGTTTTCGTAAAAGAGAATACGTTCTTATCGCGTCTGATAACGACCGAGAAGGTTTATGTTAATTCTCATCACCATCAAGCCATTAATAAGATAGGAAATGGCTTAACTGTTTCAGCGTCAGCAGAAGATGGCGTAATCGAAGAGATCGAGGATACCCGCGACGACCGATTTATTTTCGGTGTTCAGTGGCATCCGGAGCTGAATTGGAAAAGTGATAGTCTTTCCAATCAAATTTTTAAAACCTTTGTCGATACAGCGGCAAAATTCGCGAAGCGGAGGGAATGGTAATGTCGGATTCGCGTTTGAGACCGATAAAGCTTGGGGTGGAAGTGATTCTGAAGGAGAGCCATCGGTTTTTGAAAAATCGGCGCGTTGGGTTGATTTGTAATCAGGCGTCGGTCGACCACCGTTTTAATCACGCGGCGGATCTATTTTTCGAAGGTGAAAACATAAATTTGCAGGCGCTTTTCGGACCTCAGCACGGAATTCGCGGAGATGTGCAGGATAATATGATTGAAACCGCGCACACGATCGACAAGAAAACCAACCTACGGATCTTTTCGCTCTACAGCGAAACGAGAGAGCCGACTCTGGAGATGCTAAATGATTTGGATACTTTGGTCTTTGATCTTCAGGACGTCGGCTGTCGCGTTTACACCTTTATTTATACGATGGCTAACGCCATGAAAGCGTGCGCGAAATTCGAAAAACAAATGATCGTATGCGATCGTCCGAATCCGATAAATGGCGTGGATATTGAGGGAAATTTTGTTAACGATGGCTTTGAATCGTTTGTCGGGCAGTATCCTATTTCGATGCGGCACGGGATGACCGTCGGCGAGCTTGCAAGATTTTTCAACGAAGAATTTCAAATTGGCTGCGACCTCAGTGTTGTTCCGATGGAAAATTGGTCTCGCGAGGATTTTTTTGACGAAATCGACGCTCCATGGGCGATGCCGTCGCCAAATATGCCGACGGTGGATACCGCGATCGTTTTTCCGGCAACAGTTTTCCTGGAAGGAACGCAAATTTCCGAAGGTCGCGGAACCACGCGTCCATTTGAGATAATCGGCGCGCCGTTTATCGATGCTGAAGAACTTGCAGATGCGCTCACTGAATTAAAGCTGCCGGGCATCAAATTTTGCGCGACAAATTTTATTCCCACATTCCAGAAACACGCAAATGTTTCCTGCGGCGGCGTATTTATCCATGTTCTCGATCGCGGGAATTATCAGCCCGTTCTCACCGGAATCGCTCTCGTGAAAACGATTCACGATCTATATAAAAATGAATTTAGATGGAAAGAACCGCCGTATGAATATGTTTTCGACAAAAACCCTTTCGATGTAATTTCCGGAACGGATCAGATTCGAAAATTTATCGAAAACGGCGCGGACGTGCAAACAATCAAACATTATTGGGAAAATGACGTAAAATCTTTTCGAGAGCGGCGGGAGAAATATTTGTTATATTAATTGTAAGTAAGAAAACAGATGCAAAATATATTCTTTATCAGTTTGTTATCGTGGTTTTTGCCGGGATCGGGACATATTCGGCAGGGTCGTTGGAAACGCGGGATCATAATTGGAGCCGCGGTCTGGACGCTGTTTGTCATCGCGATTTTTAGCGGCGGCGCATATTACCCGGGATTTGATTTCAAAGACGGCGCTCTGCTTTATTTGCTCAATATTTTCGCGCGGCTTGGAAACGGTTTGGGCGCGATCGTAAGCTTTTTTTTCGCGGCAAGCCCTCCGAAGGATGTCGCCGCGTGGGCAACTTTCGAATACGGCGGACGATTTTTGGAAGCGGCGGGGTTGCTAAATTATTTGGCGGCGGTCGACGCGGTAGATATTTATCTAGGTAGAAAAAAATGATTCATTTTTTATATTTGATCGGTTTTGCCTTTTTTGTCTCGCTTGTTTTCGGCGCGTTTGCAGAAGGCAGTTCAAAAGAAAGAATAATTTACGGGGTAAAAATCTTCGCGCAATTTCTCGCCGCGAGCCTGATCATCGGCTGGATCCTTTACTTTATTCCGTGGTAAACAACAATGGCTTTAGTCGAAACCGAAGCGCTGATCTTACGGACTTATGGTTTAGCCGAAGCGGATAAGATCGTCGTTTTTCTTACACAGCATCAGGGGCTGGTTCGCGGCGTAGCAAAAGGCGCCAAACGTCTGAAAAGCAAGTTTGGAGGTTCGCTCGAGCCGTTTTCGATCGTTCGTTTGGAATATTTTCAAAAAGAAGAAAGGGAGTTGGTTTCGATCGGGCAGATCGATCTTGAAAGATCGTACTTCGAAAACGCCGCCGATCCTGATTTTTTGCAAAATTTTGCTTATCTCGCCGAGCTTTTGTTTGAATTCGCCGCGCCTCACGATCCGAACGAAAATCTATACCGAATGGCAAAACGGTGTCTTGAAACGGCGGTCGATTTTCCGTCGGGTCTCGAAAGTATAGCGCTCTATTTTGAGCTTTGGATCTTGCGTCTTGGCGGCTACTTGCCGAATTGGAAAATTTGCGATGATTGCAGGCGCGAGCTGCAAAGCGACGAAGAAACGAATCTTCAGGCGAATTTTCAGCTTTTGTGCGCAAACTGTCAGAAAACGCGAAGTTATTGGACGATTTCAGCCGGGCAGCGAACTGTTTTTTTGTCGGCACAGCGCCTTGCGCCCGGAGAATTCGTCGAATCGGCTTCACATCGGAAAGACGAGGTGAAAGAGATCTCGGGCATCTTGAAAAAAATTATTACCGAAGTTTTGGGAAAGGAAATTAAAAGCAGCAGAGCGCATATCGCGTGAAAAATGAAAAATTTCAGTTGGTTAGTTTCCAAATATATATTACTCACGATATTGCCGTACTTTGTCTTTTCCTGGCTTTTGCTGAGCGTCGTGATATTTTTTCAACACGCCAGCCGCTTTTCCGAAATCTTCTTTAGTACAAACATTCCGAAAAATTTGGTTTGGCAGCTAACGATTGCGCTTGTTCCGAGCGTCATTGCCTTTACATGCCCGATGGCAGTTCTTGTCGGCGTGATAATCGGTCTTTCAAAAATGCAGGGCGACAGCGAGCTTGTTGCAGTTCGCGCTGCCGGAATCGGAAATTTACAGATCGCGATACCGACCCTAATTCTCGGCATATTGCTTTCGCTCTTTGCTTTTTTTGTAAACCTGAAAGGCGTTCCGCTTGCTGCGCAGATCGTTCGCAGCGTCGCGCTTCAGACCGCGATCCATAAACTGGAATCGCCGATCGAACCCGGATCTTTTAATACGGAAATCAAAGGCTATACGATCTACGTGAGAAACGGCGATCTGCAAGCGGGAATGTGGAAAAATATTTTTATTCACAACGAAGATAAGCAAAATAATCAGGAACGTTTGATCACTGCGGAAAGTGGTCGGATCGATTCGGACGATGAACTGTCCGAACTTGTGCTCGACAACGCCGTGGTCAACACGTTTTCGACGCAGGAAAATGGGCGTAAATTTGTTTCGGAAAATGTTGGTGAGATCCGTTTGGGAATTAAAACCAAACGCGGCGAATTGATAGAAAAAATTAGCAACAGTGATAAGAGTTTGGAAGAACTCGGGCTGAGCGAACTCGCAAAATTTGCTCAGGAAAAAGAGGGAAGCGAGAAAACCGAAGCTGAATTGCTCTTGCAGCGCAGATTGATCCTTTCGATCACTCCGCTGATCTTTGCTCTGCTTGGAACCGCGCTTGTTCTGCGGTTTAATCGCGGCGGAAAAGGATTTGGGATATTTCTGGCGCTGGTCAGTCTTGTTCTCTATTATTTGATTGCGCTTCTGGGCGAACAACTCGCTCGAACTGGAACGATAAGTGTCGTATCCGCAAGCCTTTTGCCGATCGGGTTGAGCGCCGCGGCGATCGTCTGGCTTTTTCTTTCGAATAAAATTTTGACAGGAATTTCCTTCGAAGAAATTAAGAACAGATTCAAATTTGATCGCTCGAAAAGGGAAAATCGAATTGCAGGGAAGAGCTTTTATCTCGATTTGACCACGGGAATTCTCGATTTCGACGTTGTTTCTAATTTGTTGAAATATTTTGCTTTGACCCTCGGATTTTTTACGGCGATCTTTCTGCTCTTTACAGCGTTCGAGTTATGGAAATTTGCCGGCACGATCGAGAACGGCGTATCACTTCTCGCGAAATATTTGTTCTTCTTAATTCCTTTTATCTATATTCAAATCGCGCCATCGGCTTTGATGGTTGCAATTCTCGCTACCTTCATAATTAAATCGCGCCAAAACGAGATCGTGACGTGGACGTCTGCCGGTCAGAGTGTTTATCGTTTGCTTATGCCGTGTTTCGTCCTGATGCTTTTTATCGGCGGCGTTAATTTTGTGCTGCAAGAGAAAGTTTTGCCGCGCGCAAATCAGATCCAGGACGATTTCCGAACGCGCATTCGAAGCAGCGGAATTTTAGCTCGCAAAGACGGGAGATTTTGGGTTTCCAGCGGCGATCGGATCTATTCGTTCGAAACCGCCGAGGGTTCGTCAGCGGATTTTCAGAAAATAAGAAACCTCGCAATTTATGAATTTTCCGAGGGGAACTCCGAGTTGGTCGGCGTTTATAAAGCCGGTGAAGCGATCTGGGAAAAAAATCAGATCGTCTTTTTCGGAAAAGCGGAAAAGGTGAGTTGGAACAACGGAAACACCGAAATTTCGGATGTTTCAGGGCGAGAATTAGCGGAAACTTCCAACCTGTTTCTGAATTTATATAAGAAACCAACCCATTTAAATACGTCCGAAACCAAAGCCCAAATTGAAAACAGCGAATCTGAGGTTGAACGGCGAAATTACGAAGTTGCGCTCGAAAAAAAATATACAACGATCGTATTACCTTTTGTCATAACTCTTTTCACAGCGCCTTTTGCGTTATCGTTAAGCCGAAAGGGAAAGGTACTGACCGTCGGGTACGCGATCGGGATTTGGCTTCTTTTTATGGGAGTTACCGGCGCATTCGAACAGTTCGGGCTAAACGGCGTTGTATCGACGAAGATCGCTGTTTGGACGCCGCTTTTACTCTTTTCGATGATCGGAATATTCTTTTTTTCGAAGGTGAAGACGTAAAAAAAAAGGCAGCAAAATTCTAATCAAGCTTTGCTGCCTTTCGTTGTAAAAATGTTTTGCGTGTTTACGTTCCGGTTTCCCAGGATGTCATATATTCCATCATTTCCGGCGTTAATTCATCGATGGAAATACCAAGCGAGCGAAGTTTTAGGCTCGCAATTTCCTGGTCGACTTCCGCCGGCAGAACGTGAACTTTTGCATCGAGCTTTCCTTTATTCTTTACCAAAAATTCCGCTGAAAGCGCTTGATTGGCAAAGCTCATATCCATAACGCTCGCCGGATGACCTTCGGCGGCTGCAAGATTGATCAGACGACCTTCGCCAAGCACGATCACGCTTTTGCCGTTTTTGCCCATATATTCTTCGACGAACGGGCGGCGATTTTCGACCGAATCCGATATTTCGCGCAGGGCGCCGAGATTTAATTCCAAATCAAAGTGTCCGCTGTTGGCGACGATCGCGCCGTCTTTCATTGTTTCAAAATGTTCGCGGTCAATTACGTGACGATTTCCCGTCACCGTTACAAAGAAATCTCCGATTTTCGCGGCTTCCGTCATCGGCAAAACACGAAAACCATCCATAACCGCCTCGATAGCTTTGATCGGATCGATCTCGGTGACGATGACGTTTGCACCCATTCCGCGCGCACGCATTGCGCAGCCTTTGCCGCACCAACCATAACCGACGACAACAAAATTCTTTCCGGCGAGCAAAATATTTGTCGCACGGATTATTCCGTCTAGCGTTGATTGACCGGTTCCGTAACGATTATCAAAGAAATGCTTCGTCTGTGCATCATTAACCGCGATCGACGGAAAGGTTAGTACGCCGGCTTTTTCCATCGCTTTCAGACGGACGATACCGGTCGTAGTTTCTTCGGTCGTGCCGATGATCTTATCGGCAAGCTCGCGCTTTTCCTTGAGCATCGTCGCAACGACGTCCGAGCCGTCATCGATGATAATGTCCGGATTTGTTTCGAGCGCCATCCGAACGTGACTCATATAAGTATCAGTCGATTCGCCTTTGATTGCGAAAACAGGGATACCCCAATCCGCAACCAGAGACGCCGCGACGTCGTCCTGCGTCGAAAGCGGATTTGAAGCAATTAGGATCGCTTCGGCACCGCCCGCCTGAAGCGTGCGCGCAAGATTCGCCGTTTCGGTTGTGATGTGCGCACAAGCGACGAGTTTAATGCCATCGAGCGGTTTTTCCGCCTCGAACCGCTCGCGAATTAACCGTAAAACCGGCATTTCGCGGTCTGCCCATTCGATTCTTTGTTTACCTTGCGCCGCAAGATTAATATCTTTTATGTCGTAATCCATTGAAATTCCTTCTTTTGCCATAGTTTTTTGAAAGGAGCGCGGACGCCCTCGTCCGCAAAGATTGCACAAGCAATCTAATATACATTTGAACGCTTAGCGTTCATTGCGGACGAGGGCGTCCGCGCTCCAATTTATACTCCCGTTGCGAGTCCGTTCAAGGCGGTCATTAATGCGTCGACCTTATCGGTTCTCTCCCACGTGAACTCGTCGTTTGTGCGCCCGAAATGTCCGAAAGCGGCGGTCTTTTTGAAGATCGGCTTCCGGAGATCGAGCGTATCGATAATGCCTTTTGGCGTTAATTCAAAATTTTTGCGAACCGCTTCAGCAAGTTGATCCTCATCAACTCTGCCTGTGCCGTCAGTATCAATTCGCACTGAAACAGGCTCGGCAACCCCGATCGCATAAGCGAGCTGCACCGTACATTTTTCAGCCAACCCCGCCGCCACAATATTTTTCGCGATGTAGCGAGCCATATATGCCGCCGAGCGGTCGACCTTTGTCGGATCTTTCCCGGAAAACGCGCCGCCGCCATGCGGAGCATAGCCGCCATAGGTGTCGACGATGATCTTGCGTCCGGTTACGCCGGCATCGCCCATCGGACCGCCGACGACAAAGCGCCCGGTCGGATTAATGTGATACTTCGTGTCGCCATCTAAAAGGTCAGCGGGAACGGTTCCTTTGATGACTTTCTCCATAATATCGGAGCGAAGCGTTTCAATCGTTACATCTTCGGCGTGCTGCGTGGAAATAACGACCGCTTCGACGCGAAAAGGTCGTCCGTCACGATATTCGACCGTAACCTGCGATTTGCCGTCCGGGCGAAGATAGGGAACCTCACCGCTGCGACGCGCTTCCGAAAGCCGACGCGTAAGATTATGCGCGAGTTGGATCGGGAGCGGCATCAGCTCGTCCGTTTCATTACATGCAAAACCGAACATCAAACCCTGATCGCCCGCACCGCCGGTGTCAACGCCCTGAGCAATGTCCGGCGATTGAGTGCCAATGACGTCGATTACGCTGCAAGTATTTGAATCGTAACCGTAAACGGCATTGTTGTAACCGATCTCATCGATCGTTTCACGAATGATTTGTTTGTAATTAATCGTCGCCGAGGTTGTGATCTCGCCCGCGACAACTGCCAAACCGGTTGTTACCAATGTTTCGCAGGCAACTCTGGCGGTCGGGTCCTGTGCAATGATCGCATCAAGGATCGCGTCCGAGATCTGGTCGGCAATCTTATCAGGATGTCCTTCGGTTACCGATTCCGAGGTAAATAAAAAATTTGCGCTACTCAATTGTTTGTAACTCCTTTACAGAATAGAAAATTCAAATCTTTTGGAAAGATAACAAAAGGGAGATTGTAACGCTTTAGACCTGGTGTGTCAAAAGACGTTCAGGGATTGATGGGCGGTTCGCCGGTAACCAGGAATCGAGTTCAATCCCGCCGAAGTCCCTTTCTTTTGGTTTCCGTGACATTCAAATCTGTCAAGTAACTTTAGGTTGCGTCCGATAATAGAGATTATGTAAAATAAGAACTCTAAATCGTTTTTTTTTTGAAAAAGCGGCTAGGAATTTCTGATTCTATCCGATTAGATCTGGCCAGTCTTCCGAGGGATGAAGATTTTCGTCTGTTTCCGACTGGGAGTGCGAAGATGCGGAGATTTCCAGTACTTTCTCCTCCACGAAAATCGGACAATCTAACCGAAGCGCCAACGCAATCGCGTCCGATGGTCGCGCGTCGAGCAAAGTCCGATCCTTTTTTTCATCAATCATCTCAATAATTGCATAGAATGTGTTGTCCCGAAGGTCGTTAATTATGACTTTTGACACACTTAGACCTATTTCATTTATCAAGTTTCTCAACAAATCATGAGTCATCGGGCGCTGAGGTACAATTTTCTCAATTTCCAGTGCGATTGCGTTTGCTTCGTAGGCGCCGACCCAGATAGGAAGAATCGAATCCGAGTCAACGCCTTTTAGTACAACAATCGGGTTATTGGTATTAGGATCCATTATTAACGCGCCGATTTTTACTTCAACTAACATAGTTCTTAAACAAATTATGATAACTCTCCGAATAGCGTGTTTGACTTACACTCGGTAATTCTTACTGACACTATTCTACCCAAAAGAGTTTCAGATCCTTTGAAGTTAACCACCTTTTGACAACCTGAATGTCCGGAAAGCTCGAATTCATTCCGGCTCGATCTTTTCTCGACCAAAACCCTCACATTTTGATTGACATATGCCTTAAAAGTTTCACGTTGGAAGGCTCTTTGCGAAGATTCCAATTCCAAAAAGCGCGCGGTTTTTTCAATAGCGGACACATCATCGCGCACCATAAAAGCGGGCGTTCCCGGTCGTGGCGAATACTTGAAAATATATGCTCCGTCAAACCGACAGTATTCAACAACTTTTTTTGTTTCGAGAAAATCCTCTCGAGTTTCGCCTGGAAAACCAACAATGATATCTGTCGTTATAGCAATTTTTCTGAATGAATCCCTGATTTTGTCGATCTTTTTCAGATAACTCTCGATAGTGTGTCCGCGGCGCATTTCCTTCAAAATTCGATTACTGCCCGCTTGGAACGGTAAATGGATCCAATTGCAAAGGTTTTCATGTTCGTTAATGGCATCGACAATATCGGGATGAAAATCTCGAGGAAACGAAGTTGTGAACTTCACTCGATCGGTCCCTGTCGCAGCTACGGCGCGAAGCAAACGTGAAAACGGCGTCGCACCGCGGAATTCCTCGAGTCCGATTTCACTCTTAGGGCGATAACTGTTAACGTTTTGACCAATTAGGTGAACTTCGCGGAAACCTTTGCGCTTCAGCGCGTAAACTTGTTTGATAATGGTCGCCGGCGCTAAACTTTTCTCGCGCCCCCGAGAGAACGGAACTATACAGTAAGTGCAAAATTTATTACAGCCTTCGATAATCGGAAGAAAGGCGACGTAAGGCGAGTGACGTTGCGAATCTGCCACCGACCAGTCGTAATCGAGCTCCCTTTCGTCCAAATCAAGAACATCTTTTTCCCCGTGAAATACTCGCGCTATCGCTTGGGAGACTCGTCCGACCGCTTTCGTCCCAAGAACAAAGTCGACTGAGTTGTCGCGCTTAAATAATGTTTCCCCTTCCAACTGAGCCACACATCCGAGCACGCCAATTTTTGGGTTGTTTGGATTAAACTTGCGCACTTGTCCGACTCTTGTATGAAGCTTGTGTTCGGCTTTTTCTCTGACGGAGCAAGTATTTAACAAGACTACGTCGGCAATTTCTTCATTCGGCGTCATTTCGAAACCATCGGCTTCTAAGACTGAGGCGACCCTTTCCGAATCGGAAACATTCATTTGACATCCGAAAGTTTCCAAATAGACTTTTTTCATAAGAACTTTTTTAATATGAAGTAAGCTGTTTTTATGAATCTAAATTTCAAAGCAAAAGATTTCGTCCATTTGCATTTGCACTCCGATTATAGCCTTTTAGAAAGTGCAATCCAACTCAAACCGTTGGCAAAGCGTTTAAGTCAGTTAGAAATGCAAAGTTGCGCGATAACAGATTTTGGGAATTTGTATGGCGCGTTTTCGTTTTACAACGTGATGAAAGCCGAGGGCATTCATCCGATAATCGGTTACGAGGCATTTATTACTTTCGGCAGCCGATTCAACCGCGATTCCCATATAAAAGCGGGCGAACGACCATACTATACTCTTGTTCTGCTCGCCAAGGATCTTGAAGGATATCAAAATCTCGTCTATCTCGCGTCCAAGGGATTTACGGAAGGATTTTACCACAAACCGCGGCTGGATCTGGAAATACTTGCGGAAAAAAGTAAGGGACTAATTGCTTTGTCATCAGGTTTTACGGGCGCAACACAACATTTTTTACGACAAAATAATTACGACCAAGCATTAGAAATTACAAAACAGTTCGAAGAAATTTTCGGCGCGGGTAATTTTTTTATCGAGATTCAGGATCACGGTTTAGAAGAAGAGAAAAAGATACGTAAAGACTTAGAAGAACTTTCGAAAAAGTCGGAAATCCCGCTAGTGGCGACGAACGAACCGTACTATTTAACCGCAGATGATGCCCGGGCGCACGAGATTTTGCGCGCTATCGGCGAAGGGAAAACGGTTAATGACGGGACGAGAACGGTTTTCGAAGCCGCGAACTATTACGTTCGTTCTGCTGGAGAAATGTGGGAGATCTTCGGCACCGAGTTCCCGGAAGCGTTAAATAATACGTTGAAAATTGCCGAGATGTGTGACGTTCGCTTTCCTGACGAAGGAAAACTATTTCTCCCAAACTATCCCGTTCCCGAAGTTTCCGGATGTCAGAATGATCTTGAATATTTCGAAAAGGTAGTTAGCGAGGGCTTCGCTACGCGCAAGGAAAATGTATGGCTGCCTCTGATCGCCGAAGGGAAGCTAAAACATTCACTTGAAGACTATGATCGACGCGTCAGAAAAGAAATTGAAACGATCAAAAGTATGAATTTTTCCAGCTATTTTTTAATAGTCTGGGATTTTATACGCTTCGCAAAGGAACGAGATATTCCTGTAGGTCCCGGTCGCGGTTCCGCTGCCGGCTCATTGGTCGCGTATTGTTTGGGAATAACCGATGTCGATCCTTTGGCATACGATCTACTTTTCGAACGCTTTCTCAATCCCGGACGCATATCGATGCCCGATATCGATATCGATTTTTGTGTGCGCGGTCGCGCGGATGTAATCGATCACGTTACAAATTTTTATGGGCGCGAGTCGGTTTGCCAAATTATCACCTTTGGAACAATGGCTTCGAGGGCTGCGATAAAGGACGTCGGGCGCGCTCTAAATATGCCCTATGGCGAGGTTGAACGAATTGCGAAAATGATTCCGCCGCCGGTTCGCGGCAGAAATGTCAGTATTTCGAAGGCGTTGGAACAGGTTCCGGAGTTAAAAAAAGCAACCGAAACCGACAGCCAAATCAAAGACCTGGTCGATTTGGCTTTGCGATTAGAAGGCTGTTCGCGGCATTCATCGGTCCATGCCGCGGGCGTGGTGATTTCACCAAAACCTCTCCATGAATTGGTTCCGGTCTCTCTTTCAAATAAGAACGAACTTACCAGTCAGTACGCAATGAACGATCTTGAAAAAGCAGGAATGCTTAAGATGGATTTTTTGGCGCTTACGACATTAACTGTGATAAGCGATTGCTTAAAATCTCTTAAACGGAAAGCTGGAATCGAGATTGATTGGAGCAAGATCTCCGCTGACGATCCTGACACGATGAAGCTTTTCGGAGATGGTCGGACCGAAGCGATATTTCAATTCGAGTCTCGGGGTATGCAGGAAATTTGTCGGCGCTTAAAACCGAAAGAACTTGAAGATCTGTCTGCGTTAAACGCTCTTTATCGCCCCGGACCGATTGACGGCGGAATGATCGATGATTTTATTGCCCGCCATCGTGGTGAAAAACCCGTTCGATATATCGTACCCGAGATGGAAGATATTTTGCGAAACACCTATGGAATTCTTGTGTATCAAGAGCAAATTATGCAGCTTGCACAAAAGTTAGCCGGTTATTCCTTGGGCGAAGCCGATCTGATGCGACGCGCGATGGGAAAGAAAAAGCGTGAGGAAATGGCGGTTCATGAGGAAAAATTTATAAACGGCGCAGTAGGCAACAAGATCAATCGCAGGAAGGCTGAAGAAATCTTTAAATTGATGGCACAATTTGCCGATTATGGATTTAATCGAAGCCACAGCGTTGCCTATGCTTATCTCGCATTTCAAACTGCTTATCTTAAAGCACACTATCCTGCTTATTTTTATGCAGCTGTTTTAACTCACGATGCCGATGATGCGGCAAAGATTTATAAATACACGAACGAACTTCGCTCTGTGGGGTTAAGTCTTTTACCTCCAGACATAAATGAAAGCGATTCGGAATTCACTCCGTCGGAAAACGCGGTTCGATACGGGCTGAATGCGATCAAGGGGATCGGAACGACGAGCGTGGAGGCGATCATCCGAGCAAGGAGCGCAAAAAAGTTCACTTCCCTTTTCGACTTTGTAACGCGCCTTGAGCAAGGATCTGTAAATCGTCGCGGGCTTGAGAGCCTGGTTTCCGCCGGTGCATTTGATTCGCTCGTTCCTGATGGTGTAGCCATCGGTCACTGGCGCGCGCGTCTGTTCGCGGCAGTCGAAGTTGCGCTTTCAGAGGCTCAAACAGTTTGGCAGAACAAAATTCGAGGGCAGGATGCACTATTTGGCGGAGATCAAACAATTCGCGATGCTATGCACCACAATCTGCCGGAAGCGGATGCTTGGACGCCTCAGGAATTGTCTAGGCAAGAAAAACTCGCGATCGGCTTTTATCTTTCAAACCATCCGCTGGACCAGTATCGGAAGATTCTTTCGGACATGAATATCCAGAATTTAGGCGATTACGAAGAGATTCACGCGGGCGATCGAATCAGGTTGGCAGGAATTGCGTCGGCTGTCCAGATAAAATACAGCAAAAAAGGAAATCGGTTTTGCGTTTTTCGGCTTGAAGATCAGTCCTTCGGAGCAAAGTGTCTGGCGTGGGACGACGTCTATTCCAAGTTTTCCCATAGTCTGAAAAATGACGCGCTCTTAATTGTGGAAGGTCGTATTGAGTCTCAAGAAAGTCAGGAGGTCACGCTCATCGTGAGCGATGTTTCGATCCTTAATGATGCGATTTCTTCAAAAGCTCGGAGCATCGAGATCACTGTTACCGAAGATAACGCTAACGCTTCATATTTTGAAAGACTCCTTCCAATTCTGGATCGAAACAAAGGAAACTGTGAGATCTACTGGAAGATTCCGTTAAATGAGCGATTTACAACAACAATTCTTTCGAGTGGTCTTAATATACAAGGTTCCACGGCACTTGAAGATATTTTGGTGAAGGAAGGTTGCCGCGTCAAATGGAATTTGTAAGAATCTAACTTCACTGATAAAGGATTTATGAAAGAAGCATTTGATCGCGTTCAATTAGCCAGGCATCCGGAGCGTCCTTACTCCAGCGATTTGTTTTCGACTATCTTTACCGATTTCTCCGAGCTGCATGGGGACCGGAGATTTGCCGACGATCCGGCAATTATTGCCGGGTTAGCAAAGATCGGAGAAATTGAAGTGGCGGTTATCGGTCAGCAAAAAGGTCGGGACACAAACCAAAGACGCTTTAGGAATTTCGGCATGCCAAAACCTGAGGGCTATCGCAAAGCGTTGCGAATAATGAAGTTGGCTGAAAAATTCGGTCGTCCCGTGATCACTTTTGTCGATACGCCCGGAGCCTATCCCGGCATCGACGCTGAAGAACGCGGGCAAGCCGAAGCGATCGCCTTTAACTTGCGTGAGATGATGAATCTTAAGGTTTCTACGGTCGTTGTCATTTTGGGCGAAGGCGGTTCCGGCGGCGCTCTAGCGATTGGAGTCGGAGACCGCGTTTTGATGATGGAAAATGCCGTTTATTCTGTAATTTCGCCGGAAGGCTGCGCCGCAATTCTCTGGAAAGACGCCGCGCAGGCGAGTAATGCCGCCGCCAGTCTACGCTTAACGGCAACCGACTTAGCGAGTCTAGGTCTCGTTGACGAAGTTATCTCGGAACGATCCGAATGGAAACTCAGTGCCGACGAGGCATCAAACCAACAAAAAAAAGCGGACGACTTCCAGAAAATCGCCGATGGCTTAAAAATCGTTATCCTAAAACATTTAAAAAGCCTTGGTAATTTAGACGCCAACAAAAGGATCGACTTGCGTTATGAAAAATTCAGGAATATGGGCGTCTGGACAACTTAGCCATTCGGCAGGGAGCCTGACCGGAAATACCGCGCGCTAAACTTCAACGCGGTATATCTTTTTGCCAACTTAGAAAGGAATTTCGTCGTCAGATGCGGGAGCCGGCGTTCCGCTAAATTCTTGAGTATTCGAGTCCTCAGCTTCGGATGTATGTGATCCGGATGATTCTTCACCGCGCCCGCTTCCGATAAACTGCATATCTGTTGCCTGCACTTCCAGCGTATAGCGATTGTTGCCGTCTCGATCTGTCCATTCTTCAACTTTAAGGCGTCCCTCGATATAAATGGGGCTGCCTTTTGTTAAGTATTTCGAAGCATTTTCCGCCTGTCTGCGCCAGAGCGTGACCCTAAACCATGTTGTAGTATCTTGTAATTCGCCTGTTTTATCGCGCTTTTTATCGTTTACGGCGACTGAAAAATTACATACAGCATCGCCTTGGGGGGTGTATCGCAGCTCCGGGTCGCGTCCCAGATTTCCGACAATAATGATCTTGTTGAAAGACATAGTTTTACTCCATTATTTTTTTTTAATTTATTAGAAAACTTTTTCGGATATTACCGTCATCCATCTAAATTGGTCAAGCCGGTAAGTGTTAATTTTAGTTTTCAATACTATAATAGATTTCACAATTCTTTTCACACGATCAATGAGACGAAAATACCCTTACGCGAATTTCTACTACATAATTCTTTTTATCCTATGCCTGTTCCCGTTCGACGGGGTAACTGGACAGGAGCGAACTGATTCGATCACAAATTTTACGAAATGCTGGCAAACGCCGTCCGAAAACTTGTCAGGCACTCTCATTGCGTCCGATAACGATTTAATTTACACCACCACGGTTCCTAATACCATTCAAGCGCTAAACGCCAGCAACGGTAGCGGCATTTGGGCTTCAACTCTCAAAGGACGAATTTTCGGGAAAATTCTTGTTGGCGGCGGCAATCTTGTAGTAATAAATGAAGTCGAAACCAACGAGGCAATGGAATCGCGGAATCTCGATCGGGATTCGCCAGGGCGGTCGCTCACTGCCGTGAATCTCGTCAGTGGGCTTACCGGGTGGACAAAACCGATCTCCGGCGAGGGCGAGGTATTTCTTTATGGATTTGGGGATTTCTTTATTGGCGTGTACCAAAGCGGGGTTGTGAATCTTATTTCGTTTGAAAATGGGAAACTGCTTCGGGAAATAGACCTCAAGCAAGGCATATCAGCCGCGGGTTATTCCGACGGTGTCCTTGCTCTTGGCACTCTCGACAAAAAGCTCCATTTTTTTTCCGTTCCTGGCAGTGAGTTTATCAATCTTATCTCAGTCGAGGAAATTCCGGTGAAAATTTTTGTCGCGGATGGTAAGAACGTGCTTTGGGCGGATAAAAGAGGAGTTTTACGCCGGTTGGATCTGGTTCAGAAAAAAACGATTTGGAAGCGAAGATTTGGAGGCGAAATATCCAGTATAGTAAATAGTCCAAACGGCGTTTTGGTCTCGTCGCTTGATAACTTCGTTTATCTTTTTGACATCGATAGTGGAAAAATTAAGTGGAAGCGACGATTTTCCGGAAGAATCGTTGAAGAACCAGTCGTCGCGCGCGAGTTCGCCGCGGTATTTGCCTATGGTGACTTGAGCAGTTTTGTTATGAGTTTGGAAACAGGAGAAGTAGTTGACATTCTCACATTATCAGACGGAAACTACTTCACCGGAAAACCTGTCTTTGCAGGTGATCTGATGATCTTCCCTACCCTGAATGCTTTAGTCGCATTTGGTGTCGGCGATTGTAGGGCAAACAAAAAGACAGATAAATAATATCTGCCTAAAAAAGCGTTAGTTTAATTTTGGTGTCAGTGCGTTTTGGAATATTCATTCATCATCGCGTAAATTTCGTCTTTTATTGAAAGCTTCTTTTTTTTCAGAGTCGATTCCTCGAGTAATTCCTCATCATTGGGATAGGTTAGACCGGCTAATTCATCTAAGCGTTTTTCATAGTCTTGATGTTGTTGTACTAAATCGCGAAAAGTCTGATTCCGTTTCAGGAGTTCGTCCCGAACCGTATCGACCGTTGACATATCCATGGCAATTTTCTCTCCCTTTCCTTTTGAAGTTGCAGTTTTTTCGCTGATCCGAATTCTCTCGTGTCGGCAAATCGACGCGGTCGTCAGCGGATTCTACAAAAGATGTTATCTTAGAAATGTTCGCGAGGCAAGTTTCCCACCGGCTTGTGTTTTACATGGTCGACTGTCATTTCCTGTCCGAAACCGTTAGTCTCATAACTACCGCGTCTTCAGCCGGCGCGCGATAAAATCTCTTTCTTGAATACGCGTTTGCGAACCCCAGCTCTTTGTAAAAGTAGGCTGCGGCGTGATTCGATTTTCTTAATTCCAACCAGGCTTCGGAAACGTGCTCGGCTTTTTGGTTGGACAGTAGACAACGCATTAATTCCCTGCCGATCCCAAGATTCCGAAATTCCGTTTTAACCGCAATATTACAGAGCTCTAATTCGTTGAATTTATTGTCCGCGATCGTGCCAACTCCTGACATTACGAGCCGCGCGATCGCAAACCCAGTTATCAGGTCTCCCTTTTTTGCGACCAGCGAAATTGAACTTTCCCTTTTTATTTCGTTTGTATAATCTTCAAGCGACCACGGCGAGAGTTTGCATTCGAGCTCGAGCTTTTTAACCTGTTCGACGTCGCCCGAGGTCATTGGCAGAATATAGGCATCAATGGCTTTCGTGTAGTCAACCATAACCTTAAAGAATTCTGGTATCTTCGGCATAGATTGGTGTTAGTCGTGACCCTGAAGCGATGACTTCACTTCCCAATCCAATATATTTGGCGAGATTATCGATGTAAGTTATTTGCTTTTTGTTTATATTGAGCCTTAAGGCTTCGATATGCTCGAGACTTGGACGCAAGCCGGAATGAAGGATAAGACGTACGAAATTCGATTTCTGGAGTTCGCTCCCGAACTTTTTCATTGATCCTATTTGCGGTTTGTTCTTGGCGGAATCGAACGTGCTGCTATGATCAAAAATTTGCCAACAAATCTCATTTTCTCCGAGTCCGAAAGCGGTTATTATTCGCCCGGAAACGTTCGAACCTAACGCCATCGCTTCAAACAGGGGAATTCCTAAACATTTACATCCAAAAGCTTTCGACAGCCCAATGGTTGTCGCGATGCCGGCTCGGATGCCGGTAAAGCTGCCGGGACCGGTGGAGATCGCAATTTTTCCGATCTCTTCCCTGCGGACTCTTCCCCGCTCCAGCAAATTCTCTATCTCCGGAATCAAATTTTCGGAAGTACTTCGCTTTCCCGTCCCGATCCAATTAGTAATTTCATTACCATTCTTCAATAGAGAAAGACTTCCGAACGAGACTCCGCTTTCTATCGATAAAACTATTGTACCGCTCATTGATTTTGTGTGATGGTCAGTTAGCGGATCTTCAATTATAAGACCCTGGCATCGAAGGC
The DNA here is from genome assembly GCA_041747435.1 of Pyrinomonadaceae bacterium. Classification (GTDB taxonomy): domain Bacteria; phylum Acidobacteriota; class Blastocatellia; order Pyrinomonadales; family Pyrinomonadaceae; genus JBGTFE01. The sequence goes on from JBGTFE010000059.1 coordinate 93,673, forward strand.
ATCCTCTCGTTTGTCTCTGAAATCATTGAGATCGAGAGTACAAAATACAAAGAGCGGCAAAGACTTGAACTCTTCGCCACTCTCATTAAAACGTTAGTAATCTTTCAATTACGGAATGCATTGTCCGGCTACAGTATTGCAGTTGTTCGGATTCGGGCAACTAGTTTGCGCTACGCAGCTGCCGGGTGATGTACAGGCGCAGGAGGCGGTTGCCATCACGCTGGACGGCGCGGCAAGCGACGCGACAATCGGCAGCGCAATCACGGAGGCGAATCCGATCTTTTTAATGACTTCACGCCGGGTTTGTCCCTTGATCCGTCTCGCCACATTCTCGGTAAGAAGATCCTTGGCGTTTAATTGTTCAATTGCCAACCAAACCAAATCCTCTTCCACACGGCTCCCAAACCCATTCTCAAGTGACTTAGTAATATCCGCGACCGAATTATTGCCATCACAAGACTTCCAAACTAACGCCGCCGTCTTATTGAGACAATGCGCTTTATTGGTGTCTAGATCATAGATCAAAACTTCCTCCGGCATTTCCTGTACTACCAATCCTTGTTTGCGAGCCACCGGAATTTGCGAGTTATTCATTTTTTCTCCTCCGCTTAATTAACAATTTAGATAAAAACCTAATAGGTGCAATGTTTTATTTCACATTAGTTTCATACAACTCAAACAATAAGTCAATGAAACCTTTTGCCTCAGACCGTTTACTTTTGGCGATTATGGCACGATTTACTATTTTATTCAAGACTCGCAATGAGAATTCCGGGTCATGTCTTATCGGGATCGTATGCGGAACGATCTCGAGTATCGCCCGTCCCTCACTTAGAATTTCGGGTTCCCACTTTGCGCCGGGTTCAAATTGGGTGATTAACACCATACCGACGGGCAGCGGTGCGCTGCTTGTTTTGCCGCCCAGGGAAGTTGCCGAATATTCAGTTTGCTCGTATTTATCCACCATTTCGCGCAAAGAAAGCGTTTTCGGGAAGGGATGAACAAGTCCGTTTTCATCTAAAACCGCGTATTCGTCGGACAAATATAGAGCACCGCGTTTAATGAGTTCGGCAACGAGCGTCGATTTCCCTTGAAAGCTTTGCGCCGGAAAAACAATCGCTTTTCCCTTCCACCCGACCACGCCCGCGTGCAAAAAGACTCTCGACACCGCAAATTCAGCGACAGTCAACCGAAGTCGAGAACAAAAAAATTTGAACATGTTCTCCTCTGAATCTCCACTCGTCATCAGCTCGCCGTCTTTATACAGCTCATAAAGACGGTCGTTGTTGACAGTTATCAGAAAATCATGTTTCGGTTTCAATCGACTATGAAGGACAAAGCAATTTGGAAAAATGCTCGGCAGATGATCCTTTATTTTCTGTAAAAATTCTCCGCTATTCGATCCAACCGCAATTTTAACGCCGTAAGAATCAAATTTGAATCGGTAACGACGTTCCAAACAAGGAGCCTTTTTTTTTATGTTCATTTGTAAAAAGCCGAAATCAACTGTTAATTCACGTTCTGAGTTGCGGGAAAAAAGTGGTCTTTGATTTTCGACTCTGGAAAACCGATCACCTAAGCGAATTCTTATATTTCTCAAGCGCCGCTGCGAGCGAATATTTTTCCAATGCGGCTCGGCGCGAATTTTCTCCGAGTTCTGCAAGGATTTCGCTATCTGCATAAATTTTGCGAATCGTTCGGAAAAGCTCTTCGGGATCATTTGGTGAAACCGTCCATCCGACGTGTTCTTCCTCAATTACGCGCGCTACCTCGGAGTTCGCGTCGACGAGCGCCAATATCGGCTTGCCAACCGCCAAAATATTATATGTACGGCTTGGCATCGCTACACCGCGCATTTTTCCGACCAGCGAAACGATCGCTACATCGCAAGCATTTAAAAAATCAATTTGTTCCTTCCTCGGTTTGGGCGCTAATACGGTTACGTTTTTGAGGTTTCTTTCGCTTACTTCCCTTTCAAGCCACTTCCGTTTCACGCCGGCGCCGAGAAAAATAAAATGAAAGTGTTCATCGGTTTTTAGTTTTTCTGCGCACTCGATTATGCTTTCGAGGTCATGCGGAGGTCCCATATTTCCCGCATATAAAAATACAAATTTCTCCGACAAGTCAAGTTCCCGGAGCAATCGATTTTCCTCCCGCGGCTGCGGTTCAAGCTGTTCCAGATCAGCCCAATTCGGAATATAGTCTATCGGAATATCGAGTCCGAGCGTTTTCTTCTCCACAAGCTCGTGCATGTCGCGTCCGACAACTATGATCTTCGCGGTGTGTTTATAAAGCCATCGGTTAAAGAAGTCGAGAATCCTCGCAAAAAGAGAATTTTCCGACAATGTTCCTACGGCGACCAAGATTTCCGGATATTTATCGTGAATAAGAAGCACGTAGCTCGCGCCGCGCACGAGCCCGGCGACGGCGGTGATAAAAGGCAGGCTCGGCGGAGCCGTAACTACAAGAATTTTGTCGCCCTTTCGAAAATTGAAAAGAGCTTTCCAGAAGGTAGATAAGCTCAGCGTGATCATATTGATCAGGCGGTAAAGAATTACGTTCTTGTCGAGTGTGGTTCCAAACGGTCGGAAAATAGTAACGTTCTTGCAAATTTCCTTTTTCGGCGCGCGAATTCCTCGCCCCGAGTAATTCGGCTGCCCGCAAATCACGCTTACCGTAAAATCTTCGGTCAATCCTTCGGCAATTTGCGTGAGATAATAACCCGTCGATGTTTCTTCGGGATAGTAAAGCTCGGTTACGACCCAAAGCTTCTTTTTGCGCTCGGTTTTATCGGTTTCTTTCACGAATTATGTCTGACAGCAGCAAACGTAGACTCTATGATACGTGTTTTTTCACGCTCAGATAACCCAAAACGATCTTGCTTACGGTTTGGGCGACGTTTTCCGTCGTGTATTCTCTCGGCGCTTTCCAGTTTGAAGGCTGAGAAATTGCCAGCTTGATCGCGCGCAAAATCGAATCGGATTCGGCGCCGCTCAAAATGTTACTTCCACATTCTATCGTTTCTGGACGTTCTGTCACATCGCGCAAAGTGATATTAGGGATTCCAAAGATCGCGCATTCTTCCTGCACCGTTCCGCTATCCGTCAAAACCGCGAGCGCATTTTTTTCCAGCTTTACAAAATCAAAAAAGCCCAATGGTTCGAGCAATTTTATCTTTGCTGGATCGATCTCGACGCCAGCGCTTTCCAGTTTCTGCGCCGTTCGCGGATGCACGCTGATCAGTACTTTTTTACTGAATTCGTCCGCAGCCCGCGTCAGACCGAAAACGATCTTTTTTAACCTCTCCGGCAAATCGACGTTTTCTGCGCGGTGAAGCGTCACCAGAAAATAATCGAAAGGTCTAACGTCAAAGGTTTCGAGAGTCTGGCTGCCTTCAATTTTCGGTTCGAACGCATCCAAAACTTCTTTTATTGGATTTCCGGTAACAAAAATTCGTTCGCGTTGGATTCCTTCGCGCACGAGATTTTCCTTGCTGCGGTCAGTATATGGCAGCAAAATTGTGCTGGAATGATCGATAATGCGGCGGTTTACTTCTTCCGGAACACGATCGTCATAGCAGCGGTTTCCGGCTTCCATATGAAAAACCGGTATGCCGCGACGCGCCGCGACGATCGCAGACAGCGCGCTGTTCGTATCACCCAAAATCAGAACTCGGTCAGGCTTATACTCCGCCAGCACTTGGTCCGTTTTTGAAAGTATTTGACCGACCTGATCGCCGAAGCTGTCGGAAACAATTCCCAAATGAACATCCGGTGCTCGAATTTCTAAGTCTTTTAAAAAAATATCACTCAGACTTTCGTGATAATTTTGACCCGTATGGACCGTAATATGTTCAGAGTGCTGATCGAGAATCTTCATCACGAGACTCAATCTTATGATTTCGGGTCGCGTCCCGAAAATTGTCATCACTTTCATAATTCAATCAGCTTCCGGCGTTCAAAAATCGCGCGATCTCTTCATTCGCGTTTCCAAGCAGTGTTTTTAAGTCGTCAACGGAGACATTCGCGTCTTTCGAAGAGTATTCATTGGTAAGCGCCGGTGTAAAATCCTGTGCTCCGCGAAGTTCAGGTAAAACGGGTAGGATCACATAATATCCGCCGCGTTCGACGGTACGGAAACACTCTTCCTCGGACACCATTATCTCGTGAACTTTTTCGCCCGGACGAATTCCGGTAAATTCGATCGGCAAATCTTTGTTACCCATCAGAGCCTTTGCAACATCTACAATATTCGCAGCAGGAACGTTTGGAACGAAGATCTCGCCGCGGTTTCCGTGTGAAGTTACCGCAAAAACCGTATCGACCGCTTTATCCAAACTCAACAAAAACCGCGTCATTTCCGGGAGTGTAATTGTCAAAGTTTTATTTTGCCGGATCTGTTCGACAAAAAGCGGAACGATCGAACCGCGCGAAGCAATTACGTTTCCGTATCGCACACAGATAAATCGCGTGTTTTTACAGTCGCGATTCGCTTCGATCAAAAGTCGCTCCTGCAGCGCCTTTGTCATTCCCATCACATTAATCGGCTTACAGGCTTTATCGGTGGAAATACCAACGACACTTTCGACGGGCAAATCGTTTTCGCGAACTGCACGCACCAGATTTTCTGCGCCGTATATATTGGTCAGGATCGCTTCAAACGGAAAATATTCACATGAAGGAACTTGTTTTAAAGCGGCGGCGTGAAAAACGACGTCGGCTTCACGAATCGCCGAAAGAACGGCGGAATAATCGCGAACATCTCCGATCCGAAAGTTCAGCAGATCCTGCGAATTCTGATAAATAATGTCGTCAGTTGCAGTTTGGCGATGCATATATTCCAGCCGCATATAATGTTGTTTCGCTTCATCGCGCGAAAAAACCGTGATCTGCGCGGGCTTTCCCATTTCGCCGGCGAGCAAACGCCGTACTAGAATTTGACCGAGCGAACCTGTACCGCCGGTAATTAATATTCGTTTTCCTTCAAGAAGTTTCATTAGTTTTAAGAATTATCGTACCAAAACGCCATACGGCGTTGGATCTTGAACCATTCTTTCGATCATTTCGCGCCAATCCGGCGGTTCAAAATTAGTTTCCTTTCGGAATTTCGTTGAATCAAGGGTCCGATCAATACAAACGTCTTCAAACGGTTCGATCTCAACGTCGATCCCGTAGCTCGCTTTCATCAACTTCAGCAAGTCGAACTTATTTATCGGTTCGCTCGAAACATGATAAAGTCCGCGTAAGTCCTGATGATTTTTAATCAAATCCGCGATCAGCTCCGCAAAAACTATCGTCGGAAAACCGGAATATATCGCATTGACGTATCCGTTGACCGCTCCGCCGCGGTTGCTCAGAAACCATTCGACCAAACTGTGATTCGTCAGAAGTTCCCTGCCTATTATCGACGTTCTAAGCGTCAGCGAATTTCCTTCGGTTACTTCGCCCAGATTTTTACTTTTGCCGTAAATGTCGGTCGCATTCGGAGCGTCTTCTTCACTATAATTTCCCTTTTTTCCGTCAAAAACGCAATCCGTGCTTATATTTATCAGTCGCGCATCGTATTTTTCCGCAAGCACAGCAAGCTCGTGTGGAAAGATTGAGTTTATTTGAAGGGTTTTGACAATGTTCTTTGAACTCGGAAGCTGTTTCACAATACCGACAGCATTAAATATCACCTGCGGATTGCATCGCCTAACTGCGTTTTCGACCGTCTCGAAATTTTCCGCCGAGACTGAATCAAACGTCTTTTCCCGATCAAAAATCGCAAATTTTTCGTAGCGCGAAAATTCGCCGCGAACGCAGGTCCAAACGTCGAATTCACGTTGCCATCTTTGAACTAATTTGTGTCCGAGCATTCCGCTTCCGCCCAGAACCAAAATTCTCATATATTTTTTCGAATCGAATCTAGTTGTAAAGTGGAGTGCGTTCGCAGGTGCCGAACAATCAATTCAAATCAATCTTCGTTTTCATTTTCATCGATGGATTTTTTTAGATTTTTAACATCGATCGCTGTCGTTCCGATTTGTTCGACGACCAATCCCGCGGCGATATTTGCAAGTTTTGAAGCTTCCCGGTAATTCAAACCGGAAGCGATCGCGACGGCGAGAGTCGCTATAACCGTATCGCCCGCACCTGTCACATCGTAAACATTTCTGGCTAAAGCATCGAAATTGGAAACATCACCGTTCTTTTCAAAAAGGGTCATGCCTTTTTCGCCGTGAGTTATCAAAACCCCGTCGATTGAAATCGTTTCCAAAAGTCTTTTTCCGGCTTTATTGATCAAATCGCTTTCGTGATCTTCAAACTTACATGCGTCGATCGCTTCTTTCCGGTTTGGAGTCAAAATCGTCGCTCCCTGATACTTTGAATAATCTTTGCCTTTTGGATCAACTAAAACTTTCTTATTTTTCTCGATACAATGTGCGAGCAAACGCGCTAGAAGGTTTTCGGTCAAGAATCCCTTGGCATAGTCGGAAATAATGACGATATCTACGCCTTCTAGTGTCTCTTCTATCTTGCCAAAAACCAAATCGGCTTCTTTGTCGGAAATGGATTCGGTTTTTTCCTGATCGAGGCGCACGATTTGTTGGCTATGCGCGACGATTCGGGTCTTAACCGTCGTTCGGTGGTTTTCGATCGCGACCAAAAATTGAGAAGAAATTTTGGATCGTTCTAAGATATCCGAAAGATCTCTTGCTTCGGCGTCATTGCCGACAATGCCGATCAAAACGGCTTCCGCCCCCAAACCGACGACATTTGCAGCAACATTTGCCGCTCCTCCGGCAGCTACGCTTGTTTTTTCCAATTTAACAACGGGAACGGGCGCTTCCGGCGAAATCCTGCTCACACTGCCCCACCAATAACGGTCGAGCATAACGTCACCGATTATCAAAACCCTTACACTTGAAAAATTTTTGATGAGTTCTTTTGTCGTTTCCAATTTTTTCAGATCTTATGCTGCAGTAATTTCTGATCCAAAGTTTCGCACCAAATGTGACCGATGGTAATGTGGGCTTCCTGAATTCTGGCTGTCCTTTCAGATGGAATTAAAGCGCACGCGTCACAGAGTGAGGCGAGTTTTTTACCATTCGCTCCTGTTAAACCGACCACTTTGCAGCCGAGATTTCGCGCGGTCATCGCGGCGGCGATCACATTCGGCGAATTCCCGCTCGTGCTGATCGCGATCAAAAGATCGCCGGGTCGCGCCAACGCTTCCACTTGGCGAGCAAAAACACGCTCAAAACTGTAATCATTCGCGAGCGCAGTTAAAACCGAAGTGTCAGTTGTCAGTGCGATTGCGGGCAGCGCCGCTCGCTCAGTTTCGTAGCGTCCGACGAATTCCGCCGCAAGATGCTGCGCGTCTGCCGCGCTTCCGCCGTTGCCGCAGATCAAAATTTTATTGCCGCTCTTAAATGTTTCAAAGATCAAATCCGCACACTCGTCGATCGTCGCAGACATCTCATCGACAATTTTTTGAAACACGTCAAGATGTTGAGTGAGCGATTTTAAAGTCAAACTTTCCTCGTCAACTTCAGGATTCAATTCTTCACTTTTCATTCCTCTTATTTTCTCAACGATCCCGCTTGATGAATATCCATTCTTAAGTTCTAAAGAATAGACTTCACCACCGTTTTTTCTAACAAAATCCGCGCCGATAATTTCGTTTTCCGACCAATCACCGCCTTTGACCAGAACGTCGGGCTTGATCTCAGCGATCAATTTTTCCGGCGTCAGCTCGTCAAAAATTCTTACCTCATCAACCGGTTTTAAGCTCAGGAGAATAGCGGCTCGATCGTTTTCGCTTACAAACGGACGATTTTCACCGCGTATCGCCCGAACCGATCGGTCGCTGTTAATCCCGATTATCAGCTTTGTTCCCAAAGCTCGGGCGCGCGCAAGCAGATCGATATGCCCGGGATGAATGATGTCGAAACATCCATTGGTAAAAACCACTTTTTCCATAATTCCTGACTAAAGACGACTTCTTAAAAATATGTGATTCGTTATAACCTCTTTTATTAAAACAGATGGTTTACATTTTCTCTATTTTACTTAAACCAAAATTTAAAACGTCGACGGTTTCTTTTTCCAAATTTTCGTCTGCCAGCCATTTCAAAACATATTCTCTTGACGCAAGCGACATTTGTTTATACTCTGCATCTTCCATATTAATACATTTATTTATTATTTTGATCCACGTTCCCGGATTTTTCAGAGAAATTTCCCATCCGATACGTTTTTTTTCAAGATCAATCCATGGAGTCTGATCGCTGATTATGAGCGGACATCCGGCGGCAAAGGCTTCCAAAAAAACGTGACCGAAATTTTCGCCCAAGGTCGGTAAAATAAAGAAATCATATTGAAAAAGGGTTTCTGCCACATTGTGATGCGGAACTGTGCCCTTCGCTTCGACCTTGATATTTTCGGGGAGTTTTTCTATTAATCTTGAACATTCCTTCCAATATGCCGAATCATCAAGCGGTCCAAAAATATCTATCTCAAGTTTTCCATCAATATCTTTCAAATGCTGCAAAAGCCATTTGAAATTCTTCTTTCGTACAAAGCGCGACAAAAAGATCATTTTTGCGCAGCCGCTTTTTTTAACGGGCTTTTTTTTTATATTGAATTCCGCAAAAATCATCTTTGGCGGCAGATCGGGCGCAATAAAAATCTTTGCTTTTGAAGGCTTTAACCGTTCGATTTCTTTTTTTTCAAGTTCCGTCGAGGCTTTCCAGACAATGTTTCCGTAAAGTCCAATTTTGTTTGTGCCCATCAAAAAGAAATCTTTTTTTGCCTTGTTGATGGACCAAGCTCCGTCGGATAATTCTCCGCACGGAGCGAGCACAAAAGGCGTTTTCGGAATCCGTCCTAACTTACGCAGCAGCAAGAGATAGATGTTTAATTTTGAGAAATAACTGTTAGTATAGATCAGCTGCGGTTTGACCTCTTCAACAAGTTTATGCAGTTTCGACATTTTTACATTTTCTCTCGATAAATAAAACACCTTCGCCTTTTCGATATTGTTCCACTCGTTAATTTTCACGTCGGAATAAGACGTGCGATCTTCATGTCCGTCGTGATCTCTCGTCACGATCCAAAATTCGAATCGGTCGCAAAGCCGCTCAACCATATTAACAATAGTCCGCATACCGCCGCCGCTCTTGTAACCGGGCAAATAAAAGTCAGAAAAAATTAAGATTTTAGGTTTTCGCACAATTCAAATTTTGTCCAATAATTCAAGACTCGACTTCAAAACCTCCGCGACCGTAACCGATTCAAGACATATGTGAGCGTTAAAGCAGTTCGGTGTATGGCAGCCTTCGCATTCTACTTGAAAACGAAATATCCTGTTTTCGTCGCCGAATGGATACCATCGTCCGGGAAAATCAATGGCGGCGAAAATTCCTACACATGGAACTCCGACCGCTGCCGCCAAATGCATCGTTCCAGTATCGTTTCCGAGATATATTTTACATTTTCGCAAGGCTGCGGCAGCTTGCCGAATATTTAATTCACCTGCGGCATTTGCACCTGTGTTTAAGGCATTCAATATGCGGGTGCCTTTTTCGCGGTCTTCTCTACCTCCGAAAATGATCGGAAAAATATTTTTTCTGACTATTAAATTTCGGAGGAGGTCGATAAATTTTTCTTCCGACCAAATCTTTGACTCCCATTTGCTTCCCGGCGCGACGGCGATCAAATCTTTTCGTTCGTAATCGAGTCCGCAATTTTTTTTGAGCCAATTTTCAGCAAATTCCGTTTCCTCATCGGTCAGTAAAAGATCGTGATTTACTTTCCCTTCGTTTTGTTCTATTTCCTTTGGGAGACTTTTCAAGAGAAATTTATATTCCCGTTCGACTTCCGGCAGAGGTTTCGGTTGGTCATAATTCAAAAGGTTTTCAGCGAGATATTCGGTTCCGAAAATCTTTTTTATGCCGGCGGCGCGAAAAAATTTCAGATCCCGCTTGATCTGCCTCGGTGTTCGATTGCGGGTTATAAGATAAAACAAACAATCGAACTGCCGTTGTTTTAGGTTCCACAATAACTTTGTGTAATTCAAAACGGACGAAATTTTTCCCGCCGGACCTGGATACGTTAATAAATTGTCAAATAATCCTGTCTGCGGCAGAATTTCCCGCGCCATTACGAACTGCGAATTTTTTGCATCCGAATTGGTTAAAAGGGTGATCCCGGCATTTGGAAAAGCATTGCGAATTTCCCAAAACGCCGGCAATGCAACAAGCGTATCTCCCAGGTGACCGATTCTATAAACGAGTATATTTTTATATTCCAATTTCGTTTAGACGACTTCAGCAACCTTATCTCAAAAATGATCGCAAGATTTAATCTTCCCGCGTTTCGCAGCGGATTATGTCCTGCAACATGTATGATCCAAATTCAAACACATTCGTTTTATTGGTCGCTTGAAAATCACGAACGCTTTTTTTTTGTCGTGTGGATAGTTAATAGATATAACCCTTTTTTTTCTGAAAAAAGATGACCGCGCCGTTCATCCCGTGAAAACTGAATTTCACAAAACATTGGTGACAATCGTTTTTTTGCAAAATGCTGAAAACTTTATTCAAATTGTATTCGTGCATCGGAAATAAAGGCTTATCGCTTTTTTTCCAAATATTTCTGATCCTGTAAATCAAAGGAAAATCTCGATAGAGCTTGAAGCGCAATGCGCTGCTTTTTGGCAGTGGATTTTCATAGATAAAATGGATGACACCGATACCGTTTTCATTCAATACGTGCACGAGATCTTCAAAAATTTTCAATCCGATCTTTGGGTTGATATGCTGAAAAGTAATAGTTGAATGAATCAAGTCGTATTTTCTGCTATTTGTTTTAAAAAATTCGTCGGTCTGAAAAAATTCCGTATTGGCGAACCCCATTTTTTTGGCGTTTTCATAGGCATTTTTCAACATATTCTCCGAAATATCGATGCCAACCACGCTTTCGGCTCGTTTTGCCAGAGGAAAAACCAGCCGACCGACCCCGCAGCCAAAATCGAGGGCTGTTTTGGGCGAAAACTTGATGGCAAAATGATCTTCGATGTCATGCCAAATTCTGTCTATGTATTCAAAACCGGTCTTAAAGAATTCGTCGAAGGCGTCAGTAGATAAATTCTGTTTGTCAAATTTATCAAGAGTTATAACGAGGTAATATGGATCGTCCTTTCCATATTTTTCCCACTCGCTTTTTATCATTGCAGCTTCCTCGAAACTTTCTTAATCAACAACTGCGTCGCGATAATTCCCATCATCGTGATGAGCCCGGATTTGACCAAATTCGGTAGGATCGAACCATAAAAACTTTCATACGAAATACTCGGTATGATCATAAAAAATAAAACCGAACGCCAATAAGAAAACGATTGATTTTCAATCAATGCTGAATAAAATATTCGAATGATAAAACCGAGCAAAATCATCCCAAGCGGAACACCGATCATCCCAAAATTTCTCAGGAGATCCCCCATCGGCATAATCGTGAATGAATTCTCTCCGTAATCAAAATATAATTCACTGTATTTCCGCGGTTCGGAGGCAACGGGCTTATCTTTCCAGATTATTCGAGGAACGAGAAAAGTAACTGTGTCCTTGTAAATATTATTATCAATTCCGTAACTTTCTTCGTAAGGTTTGAGTTCCTCGTATCTTGAAACGACAACAGCCAGAGAACTTACTGCTTCCAATCGTTCCGTCAAATTCCTAAGACTTTGTTCCAAAACTTTTAACGGATCTCTACTTCCGATAGTGTCAAAGGTCAGCGAAATATTTTCAATGTATCTGGACGCGCCGATCTGTTCCTCACTTCCCTTTACCGTTCTGAACGTAGTCCCGTAAATCATACCAACAACAACCAATGTGACCATTATAGTTGCTAATATCGCGCCCTGCTTGAACTTAATTTCTCGTCCCGCAAAAACATAGCTGAGTAAAACCAAAACAAAAACGGTCAATAATCCGCCGCGATTCCCTGCAAAAACAGCCTTAATCAAAGAGGTAGCAATCAAAATAAAAACTACCGAAACCGATTTGAAATCCCAGCGGTTTCTTCTGAAAACGGCGGTCCAAAGCATAAAGCTTCCCTGCAGCCAAAACAGGGTGGTAAAAAAGATCAATCCGTCGAAACGGTTAATTTCGTCCGCTTTCTGAAAACCTATAATCCCGAGTAAAAAAGCCACCACGTTATTGAAAAAACCCAATAGCAAAAGAAACGAACCCGGAAAAATTATGTAATCGTCGTCCCATTTCCATTCAGGCAAATACCGGGAAATTTTTTGTCCGAAGGTTCCCGCCATTGGAATAAAAAACCCGGCTGCCAACCCGACAAAGCCCAGCATGACAATCACTAAAGCCAAAGGCAAAGTATATTCCTGATCCTGAACAAAGCTCATAAAATAGGGCTCGTGCATACCTAGGATCAAAATGGTGCCGCCCAAAAAACACGTTGGCAAAAAATAAAATGCTACCGGAAATACAAGCGGGTGATAAATTTGAAACTTACCTTTATACCAAAGAAAACCGGCTGGAACAGTGAAAACAATTCCCGCTAAAATCACCCATGGCACCAAGTACGGTCTTGCTAAGAAATCAAAATTGTCGGTCGATAAGACGAGGAATATAAAGCCGCTTAGAAATATTACGCCAAATAGCGTCAAAATCGGCAATAATTTGATACCGTTGCGGCTTTTGTAGTCGTTTTTCGAAAAAGACCGTTCCATTCTAAGAATCCCTCTCCAATCCGCAGACGGCAATTAAACCATCTGCAAGCTGCGGTGTAAATTTTACCGACGCATAATTTATAAGGTCAAAATACCATTTACTGTGCTTTTTATGATCCTCACCTAAATCATAAAATAAAAAATCTTTCACTTCCAATTTAGACCTTTTCAAAAGTAATGTAAGCGTCGAAAAGGAATAGTAGGCAACGTGATCCGGGTGGACAGGTTCGTTATGTCCGCCATAACCTCGCAGAAAATAGTGAACGAATCTCATTCCGCAATAGGCATTGATCGTCGTGATCACGAGATTCGTGTCCGTGTTCATAAATCGTTTGATGCCATTAATAAAAAGCCCCGGATTATTCAAATGCTCGATCATTTCTCCGGCTATTATGACATCAAAGGTCTCGTCCACCCCGATCTCATCGAGCTTTTCCAGATCGCACCGGTAAAGATTTTTAACCCCTTTCGATTCAAGGATGTCAATGCCCCTCTGATCGTAATCAAACCCGTAAAGTTCGCTTGCAATTTCGGCAAGTTGAAAATGCAGAAGCATATCGCGTTCCATCGCTTCGTTAGTGAACGGATAATTCGTGCACCCGAGATGTAAAACCTTTTTATCTCGCGCGATATTTTTCAAAAACTCCACCCGCTGAACAAGTTTTAATTTTTTAGTGTTCTCCATTCAAATCGAAAAAGCTGCTCGAAGCCGGAACGATAGTTGGTAAAAAGCCTCGCATATATTGCTACGGGGATTTATAACATTTAAAGGTTCGATCATCCGCCTCGACACCGACAAGATAAAAATAAAGCCTGTCGTCGAAATCGTTTTTATACGGAAAATGTATCGTGCCGAATTGGAAAAGCGTCGTGTGCCAGAAATCTTTTTGATAAGCGGACAGCTTTTCGCATCTGCCGTTCGCGTCCAGATGCCAGAGCGCTGCGACATTTTCGGTCTGACTCGGCGCGTTTTCGGCGGTCGTCGTAAAAAACAGATCCGAGCCGATCTTTTTTGAATAAAAAACCGTCCCGTTGACCTCGCCGAGCGAAGTCCGTTCTCCGCTTTCACGTTCGACGCGGTAGATATGATTGGCGCGAAATTCCGCGTCCATTCCGTAATAAAAATATTTTTCGTCAAATAAAATACTAACTGCCCGCCACGTTTCATCGCCCTGACCGACGATCTCCGTCGTTTGAAAACCGTCAAACGAACGAATGACCTGACATTCCCTTTCATCATCGCCCGTCAGACAAACCATTGATTTTGTAAATTTATCAAAATAAATTCCGTGAATATGGCGGATAGAATTTTCAGGAAATGTGTAAACCGTTTCGAGCGAATCGTTTCCGATCTTGTATCTATAAATTCGCATTTCGCCGCGTTCGGTATTGGCGAGATATTCGCCGAAAAATATATCCCCGTTTTGATCAATCGCACACGCCGCACGCAGAACGCGGCACGGACGATTCAAACCTTCCAAAATTTGAAATTTTCCGTCGCGGATTATCCCGACCGATTTATCGAATGTAATAAATATTTCGCCGTTTTCGAGCGGAACAACATTCGTAACCTGAAATCTCAAAAGTCTCTGCGCGAGCCGCACATTTCCCGCCATCGTTTTCCAAAAAGGCGCGTCAATGGCGGCGATCTTTTTAAATGGCGGTTTGAGATTCGCCGAATGATACAAAACATTCCGGCGCGAAAGATAAAAATTATCCTTCTCCGCCCATTCGACGGTGTAGCCTTTTAATTCGGGAACTGCTTCGACTTTCCAATTCATAAAATATCAATCGTCCTTTGTGCAAAAATACGAACCGATCACCAAACAATCCATTTTTGTTCGCAAAAAACATTCGATCGCTTCCGAAGGTTTGCAGACGATCGGTTCGTTTTCATTAAAACTCGTGTTCAAGATCACGGGAATTCCGGTTTTCGTTTCAAATGTTTTTATCAGATCGTAATACAGAGGATTTTCTTCACGCGCAACCGTCTGCAAACGTCCGGTGTCGTCAACATGATTGACCGCCGAAAGCCTTTCGCGCCATTCGGGACGGATTTTATAAACGTGAAGCATAAACGGCGACGGGTGATCCTGTTCGAAAATTTCGCTCTGCCGATCCTGCAAAACCGACGGCGCAAACGGGCGAAATGATTCACGGTGTTTGATCCGCGCATTCAAAATGTCCTTCATATTCGGAAAACCGGGATGCGCCAGAATCGAACGATTGCCAAGCGCGCGCGGTCCCCATTCCATCTTTCCCTGAAACCATCCGACGACGTTTCCGTTTTTTATTTCTTCGGCGGTTTTTTCCAAAAGCGTCTCGCGGTCGAGTTTTTTAAATGACAGTTTGTAGCGTTCGAGTTCGCTCTCGATAAATGAATCGGAATATTCGTCGCCGAGATACGAGTTTTTCATAACCCAGCGTTTGCCTTCTTTTAAGATCGAGTTGCTGACATAGAGTGCCGCGCCGATCGCCAGACCGTCATCGCCCGCCGCCGGTTGGATGCAGGTTTCGCGGAACGGCGTTTCGAGCAGTAATTTCCCGTTTGCCACGCTGTTCAGAGCGCAACCGCCCGCCATCGAAATTTTTTCCGTCGGAACTTTTTTATACAGCGCATCGAGCAGATGCATATAATATTTTTCAAAAACTCTCTGTAAACCGAACGCAACGTCCATATCGCGCTGTGTGATCTCCGCGTGTTTCTCGCGCGGTTCGCCTAACTCTTTAATAAAAATATCCGAAAAAAGCCGATGGACGATCATCTCGCCTTTCTCGTTGATCTCCATTCCCTGATTCGCACCGAACGGCAGAAAATATTCCGCGTTGAGTTCAAAACCGTCGCTGGTCGGCTTGAGCATTTTCTCAAAAAAATCGTGATATTTATCCGTGCCGAGCGGCGCAAGTCCCATCACTTTGCCTTCATCGCCGTATTTCGGATAACCGATAAATTGGCAAACCGCCGTGTAAAGCGTCCCCAAAGAATGCGGAACAAAAACTTTTTTGAGCAGACGAATCTCATTGCCGACGCATTCGCTGAGCATACACGAAACAAAATCGCCCGAACCGTCAATCGTGATTCCGGCGGAATGTTCCCATTCCGACGCAAAATACGCGCTTGCCGTATGCGCCAGATGATGCTCGATATTATGGGATTTGAAATTAAGTTTTGCCGGATCAACTTCGCATTCTTTGGAGATCAAACTTTTCAGATCGTCGAAGGTTTTGCTCTTGCTTCTGATCTTTGCAAGATTGAGAAGTTTGGTTGGATTTCTTAAAGCAAATTCGAGTTTTTTGTGAAGATTCGCCGACGAATCGCGCCCGACGGCGACCGCGTCTATGTCCGAAAACGAAAGTCCGGCAATTTCCAGACAGCGCAAAATCGAAAGTTTCGGAAAACCCGCATAATATTTAACGCGGTTCAGACGCTCTTCGGCAAGCGCGACGACCGGCTCGCAGTCTATGATGATCGCGGCAGACGAACCCGCGTGAAATGTGTTGATCCCTAAAATTACACTCATTTAATCTGTCGAATTTAAGATTTTTTTTGATTTACTGATTCGAGATAGACGCTGTCGGCAACCCTTACGAGAGGCTTAAAATACCGGCTGATCTTTTTAACAAATTCCGATGAATGAATGATTATTTTATATTTGAAAGGCAAAAGTCCGACATCGTTTTTCTGAATTCCGAGTCCAAAATAGCAATCCGAAGAGATACTGGTCTCGCCAAATTTTTCTTCAAATGTTTGCATCAATTCCGCGGGCGTCCAATACCTGACGTCAAAAGCCTCGCCTTCGGCGAAACCGCGCCGCCAGTATTGTTGAAAAGAACGAATCCCGTATTTATTCGGCATCTGAAAAAGCGTTCTGCCGTTTTTTTCCAAAACCCGACCGGCTTCATCCAGCGAAATTTTTACGTTTTCCTTGCTGAAATGCTGAAAAACCCCGTAAGAAAATACCGTCTCGAACGAATTATCCGCAAACGGCAAAAACCGCGCATCACCGACAACAAAATTTGTTTCGACCCCGAGTTGACGGGAAACGCGTCGGGCGGCTAAAACGGCATTGAGACTCGGATCGATCCCGACGGGCTGATAGCCTTTCTGCGCGGCGGCAATCGTCCATCTTCCCCAATTACAGCCGATGTCCAACAATCTTTCGCCGTTTCCCTGCGGCAGACGACATTCAGGAATCGGGTATCTTGTCAGTTTATTCTGAACCGAAAAATAAAGGATTCCCGAGGTGTATGGAACTTCCGCTTGCACGAATTTATCAATTTGGTCGAGATCTCCCGTGCCATTCCGATCTTCGGTCGCGATTTCTTTTTTGTGAATCTTAGAAACCTTTTCCAATGTTTGTTCGATATATCCGTGCGTACTCTCGGCATCATCGACCAGCATTATCGGAATATCATCGACAACCGGATAAGAATGACCTGCATTGCAAACCAGACTGCCTTTTTTTAATTCCAATTTGTCCCTATCGCGTGGGCAGGCGAGGTGGCTTTTCAACCATTCATTCATAAAAAGCTCGTTACAAGACGTGAAAATGTAAGTTTATTATCGCGGTGTAATATTTGCAATATCGAACGTCTTGAAAAAAATGCTCAATGATCTATTATTTTTTTTGAAAGGACAATCGTCGTTACCGACCGAGAATTCCTCTAATCAAAACCTTCTCATCGGCGGTGACAAATTTAAACATCCACAAGATGAGACCATAACCGATTCCACCGCAAGCCACCGAAAGAAAGAACGCAAACCACGAGACAGAAAGATTTCGTATCACAAGCATTTCGAGCAAAGCGGCGAAAATTGCGGCGATCGACAGGGTGCTTGTCAAACTCAGCCAAAGACCGACCTGAACTTTCTTAAAAATCCACTTCTCGACATAAAAGATCGAGAAAAATATAGTCCCAAATCCCGCCAAACGCGCGATCGCAATTCCAACACTGCCGAAATCTTTTGTCAGGATCAGCATCAGCGGAATACTTACGATGACACAAATCGAAAACACCGCGAAATTAAAATTCGGATAGCCCAAGCCTTCCGTCATTTGCCACGAAACCGCGGCGATTGCCGTTAAACCGAAGGTGATCGTGTGAAAGATGAGTAAGCTGCTGGATTTTTCGGCAAATCCCGCGCCCATCCAGAGTGTTAAAAAGAATTCGCTTTGGACGATCAAAGTAGTCCCGAAAAATACAACTAAAAGGCTGGAGATCTTCGTCGCTTTGGCATAGAGTCTAAAAAGTTTTTCCTTTTCGTTTTTCAGTTCGCTTGCGAGCGGGAATATCACAAGCATAAGGCTTGAAATAAAACTGTGCATAAAAATTCCGAGCGACATCGGTACGACATAATACGTAAGAGTTTCGGTGCCAAGCCCCCGCGTTATCCACACTCGTTCAAAGATCAGCAGCGCGTTCGCAAGGATCTGATAGCCGACGATGCCGAAACTATATCGCAACACAAGAAGTAAAGTTTCCCTTTTAAATCTGAAACTGATACCGAATTCCGGCAAAAGTTTTTTCGCGCTTACGGCACAAACGACGGAAGAAACAGCGGTCACCAGCAAATTCCACGAAAGCAGCGCGAGCAATCCAAAACCTGTATAGGCGAGAATAAGATTACCTAGAATCATCGCGAAGCTATTGATATTAAAGATCTTAGAGTAAACATCAAATCTCTGAACGCCCTGCAAAACCGCATTAAAAACTTGGTTGAGCATCAAAAAGAAAATTATGCCGGAAGCAATATACATTGCCGCAATTGTCTTCCCCTGCGCGCCGGAATCGATGTTAAATACATCCCGAACCAGGAATTCCGCAGATAAAACTAGAACCAAAATTCCGAGCAGCCCGACGGCAAAATGGACAAAAACTGTTGCGGAAATAACGTCGCGGATCTTTTCGTTTTCGTCATTTACTCGGTATTCGGCGACATATTTTGTTATGGCACGACCGATGTTGAAAGTAAATGAGTATCCGATAAAACCCAAGACCAGCGCATAGATCCCGTAATCCGCGTCGCCGAGGTTTCGCACAATTACCGGTGTTGTGACAAAACTCAGCCCGAACGGCAAGATCCATGTCAGGAATCCGTAAAATACGTTCCTGACAATAGTTTTGCTTGTCTGCGGCGATCGATTTTCCATTATTTTCGGGCGAAAAACTCCTTATACGCCGCGATGGCGACCTTCGCGACTTCCCTTTCATCAAAATGTTTTAAGACGAATTCGCGCCCGTTTTGCGCGATTGTTTGGCGCAAATTTTCATCGCGTTTTAATGTCACGATCGCATTCGCCAAACCGGCGCTGTCTCCCGCTTCGATCAAAATGCCGGTTTCAAGATGTTTCACCGCTTCGGGTATTGCGTTCACATTCGTCGAAATACTCGGAATTCCCAAAGCCATCGCTTCAAGCAGCGAGATCGGTAAACCTTCTACAAAACTCGGCAAAGCGAAAATATCGGCAAGCTGAAAAAGCTTGAATAATTCCGTCCGTTCTTTTCCGACCTGATCCGAAGTTATCAAGCAAAAATTTTCCCCAAGCTCAAAACCCGCGGCTTTTTCCAAATCTTCGACGCTCGGTTTGGAATTTGAGATCCAGACAAACGCGATATCTGAGTAACTTTCTGCAACTCGTTTCGCAGCTTCTAAAAACGTCCAGCGACCTTTTCTGTCGATAAATTGTCCCACACACAAGACCAACATTTTATCTTGCGAAATTTTAAATTTTCGCTTTAATTCGTTTTTATCAAAGTCCAAATCGAGCGCTGCGTCAATTTCAATAGGATTTACGCTCGTATAGGTCACCCTCATTCTTTTCTGAAACTCAGGCGGAAAAAATTGGCTGAAAAATGTTTTCGAATCGTTGTTTGAGGCGAAGAAGTTGAAATTTTCAAATTGGGAAATTAACGCCAACTTAATTTTCCAAAGAATTCGGCGCCATTTTGGGACTCCGGCGATCGAGTTATGAGCGGTGATAAATACGCCGGCGCTCCGAACGAGTCTTAAAAGCGCAAAAAGCGATTGCCACGGCGCAAGTTCAACGTGAACGATCGAGTTTTTTAGATCGCGGTTTTTTAAATGATCGACCATGGCGCGTTCAGACCGGAATTTATTAACGTGTCTTTCCAACTTTCGCTTGAACGAATTCGCTGGTCTTAAGTCGCTACGGCACGCGGCGAATTCGTACGGGACATCAAGCGCTTCAATAAATTTCAACAGCTGTTCGTCCGATTCTTTTGGCAGAATGATACGCACGTCAAACTCTTTTTTTACTTCCTTGATCAATGCAAAAAAGTAAATTTGCGCGCCGCCCCATTCTACATAGTCCCAAGCGTAAATGATTTGCCGTTTCTCGTTTTTTATTTTTTCGTTCGAATTCAAGTATTTTCCCGCCGCTTTCTAACAAAATATACGCGATAGCTTTCGATTAATCCATCAGGTCATTTTCTGCTTGAACGCTATAGGAATTTTACCTGCGAGAGCGAGTAAATAAACCAAAAAAGCTATGAATCCTTTTGCCTTGCTCGGCGCGGATTCCCAACGAGCGATAAATTGTCTTTGAAGATTTAAAGGATGGCGCCGATCCTTAAATAAAATTCGCAGGATCTCCTTTAACGAAAGTTGATGAAGCGGTTTCGGATTCGTGTTCGGCTCGCACCAAACCAACGCTTTCGGTTCGACCGACAGGCGCCAGCCCGCCTTTTTCATTCTAGCAACATATTGCGCGTCGCCCCATCCGTGAGGAAACCGCTTTTCGTCCATCAAACCGCACTCGCGAATTGCTTCGACGGGAAAAAGAATGCAGTTCCCCGCCAAACCTTCGACTTCAAAGATCGTTTTTGGAAAATCGAATGCCGAACAGTTTTCAGGCTGGCGCCAGCCGCCGGAAAATGTTTTCCACTCAAATCCCACTTGAAAAACTTTATGCGGTTCGTTCCAAAGCAAAAGCAGCGCTCCGACGATCGAGCGCGGATTTTCCGCCGCGGAATTTACAAGCCTTTGAAGAAACTTTTCGTGAAAGACAGAGTCGTCGTTCGCCGTCACTATAAAATCGGGATTTCGTGTAAGCGCCGATGAAATACCGCGGTTCGTTCCAGCCGCGTAATGCAGAGTTCCGTCGCCTTTTATGACTTCAACCTCAGGAAATTCGCGGTTGATCGCTTCGCTCGTGCCGTCCGTCGAGCCGTCGTCAACAACTATTATGTGCGTCGTCAGATTTGTTCGGTCGATGCGTGAAAGGCTTCGCAATCCTTGAAGTGTTATTTCGCGGCGATTATAAACGGGGATGATGATTTCAACCGTTTTGAAATTATCGCTCATTTCGATCAGACGGATTTATTGAAGGTCTGCGCGTTGTCTGCTTCAAACGCTTCTTTGACCTGTTCTTCGATCCAATAGTAGGTCGTTTTTAAACCGTCTTCGAGAGAAATTTCCGGTTCCCAGCGAAGAACTTCGCGCAATTTTGTGTTATCCGAGTTTCTTCCGCGAACGCCTTGCGGACCTTCGACGTGTTTTTTCGTGATCTCGATTCCGGCGATCTCGGCAACAATATCGGCAAGCTGATTGATGGTGACCATTCGGTCTTGCCCCAGATTCAGCGGTTCATGAAAATCAGAACGCATCAAGCGATAGATTCCTTCGAGGCAATCGTCGATGTAGCAAAAAGAACGCGTTTGCTCGCCGTCACCCCAGATCTCGATCTCATGATTTCCTGTCAATTTTGCAAGCGCGACTTTTCGGCACATTGCAGCCGGCGCTTTCTCTCGTCCGCCTTCCCACGTGCCTTTTTCGCCAAAAATGTTGTGAAATCGAACGGTACGCGTTTCTATTCCAAAATCGTCGCGATAATGCATACATAATCGCTCGGAAACGAGCTTTTCCCAGCCGTAAGCATCCTGCGGAAATGCCGGATACGCGTCGTCTTCTTTTAAGGGTTTGATGTCCGCTTCTTCTTGCAGGAATTCGGGGTAAATACAAGCCGAGCTCGTGTAAAGATAGCGCTTTACGTTATTTGTTCTTGCCGCTTCGAGCGTGTGAAGATTTAGCAGCGAATTATTGTACAGAATTTGCGCGTGGTGATTAGATATAAAACCCATTCCGCCCATATCCGCCGCTAGGGCATAAACCTCATCGATTCCTCGCGTCGCCTGCAAACAATTGTCCCAGCGGCGAAGATCAAGAATCTCAAATTCATCGGCGTCGATCGTCACAAATTCGGGATATTTTATGTCAACGCCGCGAACCCAATAACCTTTCTCCTTTAAAAAAGTAACAAGGTGGCTGCCAATAAAACCGCCGGCGCCGGTTACTAAAACTCGTGTGCTTTTGTCCATAACGTAGTGAAAAGATTCTCGCGCCCGCGCAAGATTCTTCCTAAATCAGGCGACGAAACAACTTGTAATTAATGTTTATTCTTCTTCGTCGCTTCGATAATGAGAACGATGATAATAACTCTGATAATAATAATTGTCTTGCGTGCGGAGATTTACGTTGTTCAGAACAACGCCGAAGATCTTCGCGCCGATGTCGAGCAAGAGTTGCCGCGAACGCCGGACGACCTGACGCGAGCTGCGTCCCGCATGAACTACTAAAATCACGCCGTCAACCATCGACGCGATCAGAACACCGTCCGTAAACGATGCTATCGGCGGTGAATCCACCACAACGTGAGTAAAATTGTCCTGCATTGTCCGAAGCAGATTCGCCATCTGTTCCGATCCGATAAGCTCCGCCGGATTTGGCGGGATCGGTCCCGATAGAAGTAAATGCAATTTTGCTTCTTCATCATACTGAACGACGTCCATAATATCGTCGTCGGTCCAGTTGCTTGAAAGCAGGGTGCTTAAACCCTCGGCATTGCTGACGTCAAAAATAGAATGAAGCCGCGGACGCCGCATATCGGCATCGATGATCAAAACTTTGGCACCTGTTTGCGCCAAACTGATCGCGGTATTGACCGCCGTTGTCGTTTTGCCTTCGGATGGCAGACTCGACGTAACCAAAAGCGATTTTGGAGCGTGACCTGCCGTCGAAAGCAGAATCGAGGTTCTCAGTTGTCGATATGCCTCAGCTAGCGACGAACGCGAATCGGTCGAGATCAAAAGCTCGGATTTTGATCGATCATCGCCGTCGCCGTTCGCGCCGCCCACGAGCAAAAGCTTGCGTTTCGGCACCGCGTCGATCGTCGGGATCGCGGCAAGCGCCGGCAGTTGAAGTAGATTTTCGACATCTTCGGTCGAGCGAACGGTATCATCAAGATATTCGAGAAAAAGCGCGAGACCCGCACCAAAAAGTGTCGACAGGAAAAGCGCGGCTAAAACCGTGATCAAACGTCGCGGTGAAACCGGAACTTCGGGCGGAACCGCAAATTCAGTAACGCTGATGTTGTTGTCCGTTCCTTTCGCAACAAGGTCGTTTCCACTTTGCTGATCGATCAAATTCTTCAAAAAACCCTTATTGGTTTCAATATTCTGTTCCAGAAGCTTAATATTGATCGCCGCCTGACTTTGTCCTTGAGCTTGGTTGTACTGTTCGTCAAAAGCCTCGCGGATCTTCTCCTCGGCTTGCTTCGACTGAAGATATTTTGTTCGCAGATTTGTGAGCAGCGTCTGCCCAATCCGGATACGATAGTCATCGAGATTCTTTTGGAATTGCGACTTCACGCTGCGAATAGAATTTTCCAAAACTTCAATTTTTGCCTCTTTCTCCTTAACTTCTTGCGCGTTCGGCAAATATTCTTTTAAATCCTTTTCTTTTTCCGCCCTCAGATCGGCGATCTTTTTGAGCGTTTCGCTTTCATAGTCACGGATCTTATTTTCCTGCTCCGTAACGTAGCGAGCCATTAATTCCTCAACTCGCGATTGAACGCCGTTTGGTGAGTCTTTCACCGAATTGTATTCGGCTTCTGCATTTTTTCTTGCGTTTTCCGAATCGAGACGCTGCTTGTTTAATCCTTCGAGAGAATTGACGGCAAGTGTCTGCGCTTCATCGAGGTCCAAAATGTCGGAACTTTGTTTTAGATCGACGAGCTTTTGTTCGTCAATTTTGATCTGTGACTGCAGACTGGCAATTCTCCCCTCCAAAAAATCGTTCGTCTTTTTGCTGGTCCCGGTACGTTTTTCCAGGTTCATTTTTGTAAAAATTCCGCCGATTCCGTTAACAATTGCCGCGGCAAGCTCCGGATTTGTATGCCGGAAGGTGACTTCGATAAGCCGTGTGTCCTTCACCGTCGCGCGAGACTCGCGAACCGGCTCGATTCCGATATTGTCCTTGATGATCTTCACGTAAGGGGCAAGTCTCACGGCTTCGGCGATTTCGTCCGTCGAAGCAAGCTCGGAGTCTTGCGATGGCAAAACCTCGCCAACCCCTTTATCCTGCTTTTTGTCGTCGCTCGCCAGCCCGATTCCCTTCATGATCGAACGCCACACGGAAGTTGCCCCCTCGGCGCGCATTTGTTGAATTTCCTTGTTGCTGTCGAGACTGAACTCTTTCACCACACGACGCAAAAGGCTGTCGCTATGAAGCAACTGTAATTGAGTATTAAAATAAGCGGGATCGGGCTGCGAACTCGGCATGCTCCGGTCTTTGGTCACCAAATCAGGATTAGCCCGTTCAAGATCGACCTGAATCATCGCCGCGGCTTGATAAACGTTCGGCTTCCGCGCCATGTATATAGCTGTCAGGGTTGTGAACAACACCGCAATTCCGACCACCATCCATAAACGCTTTCGAATCGCACGCCAATAATCGACGAGCTGAGAGCCTTCGCCGGAACTATAATCTCGATAATTTCCGTAGCCTTCACTTGCAGCCGGAAGCTGCGATTCAAAGCTATGTCCGATCTTTACTTTTTCGGCAGAATGCCGCGGAACGATTTCCCGGGTTTCTTTCATTTTTCCTCAACTCAGCGATTTACGGAATGCGATACAAAATGCTCGGAATGCCGTCCTTAACAGCGCCTACTATCCCTCTTAAAATACTCTGAACGGGATCTTCTGAAACGGCAACGATGTCGTTTGGCTGTAAGATCGGATCTACCGCTTTGCGCTGACTAATTTCTTTTAGATCGAAGATCAACTCTTCCCGCTGCGCGCTTCCTTCCTTTTGCCGAAGTACCCGAACGCGGCTCTTAGTCGCCGGTTTTAGACCTTCTGCCGAAACTATAGCCTGCATCAGCGTGAGTGGCTCCTTCATCTTTACCTGCCCTTCTTTATTGACATTTCCCTGAACGTAAATGATGTCCGCATCAAGTACGCTGACAATGTCGCCCGGTTTCACTACGGGATTTGTTTTTCCTTTCAGCACATCAGGTAATTTATAGCTGAAAAACAAAATAGTGTCGTCTTCATTTTTTGCGCTCGCTTTATCCGTGCAGCCGGAAATTCCGCCGACGCGCGCGACCTGAACTGTGTTTCCCGCAAATTCGTAATCCGGTCCGCCGGCGAAACTGATAACTTCAAGTAAGGTTAAACGTCGATTCGTAAAAAATCTCCCTGGATTTTTTACCGCGCCGACTACGGCAAGCGGCTGCGAATTCTGTTCTCTAACGACAACAGAAACGAATGGATCGCGTAAATATGTAGCGGCATAGATCGCTCTGATCTCGTTCGCCAGCTCATTTTCGGTTTTGCAAATTGCCGTTACCGGCGACGGGATCCGCGGCAAACGAATTCGCCCGAATTCATCCATTCTTACGCTTCCCAACGAAAGTTCGGGATGTTTATTAACGGTGACATCAAGCACGTCGTGCAAGCCGATTCGATAGCGTTCCTGCTGAAGCGTGATCGGAATTGCCTGGAGTTTTTCCGACGGAACCACCACAGTTTTATCGGATGACTCATCCGCTTTGGTGTCTTTATCATCTTGCGAAAAAGCGTTCGGCGCGCCCGCGAAATTTAGAACTAACAAAAAACCGAGTGTGACTATGAATATAACTGCTTTCATAAAATTGCTCCGTATGACTAATATTTTTACTTTCGGGCGGGCTTTAAGCCTTGTGATTATTTATCCTTAAGAAAAGTCTATTTATATCGCGTCCGTTGATTTATGACAAAAATGCGCAAGACCATATATTATCAAAATTGAAAAAAAGCAACAATCGGAAAATCAAAAATGGGTTGATTTAAACAATTACCGTTTTTAAGATAGACTTTGATGCTCAAAACTTCTGTTCACGCTATGCAAAATGCGACGCCGATGCTACGGCAATATCTCGAATTAAAAAAGCAGCATCCGGGAACTCTGCTTTTTTTCCGCTTGGGCGATTTTTACGAGCTTTTTAACGAAGATGCGGTGATCGGATCGCGTGAGCTGGAAATTACCTTGACGGCGCGGCAGAAAGACAGCAAAAATCCGATTCCGATGTGCGGCGTTCCGCATCACGCCGCGGCGAATTATATATCGCGGCTTATAAAAAAAGGCTACCGCGTCGCAATTTGCGAGCAAACGGAAGCCGCCGCAAAAGGCGTAAAACTCGTAAAGCGTGAAGTGGTGCGCGTAATCACGCCCGGAACCGCGATCGATCCGCAGCTCGTCGAGACGAAAGAATCAATATTTCTCGGCGCGGTTTGCGGTTCTGGCGAGACATTCGGCGCGGCTTTTCTCGAACTCTCGACTGGTGATTTTTTTGCGACACAAATTTCGGGCTCAAACGCCTGGACGAACATTTGCGCTGATATCGAAAGCTTCGCGCCGCGCGAGCTGCTTTTTCCGGAAGCCTTGCAAAAGCTTGTCGAAAGCACTTTTGGAAGCGTTTTGGAGAAAAAGAATTCGGATTTGATCGCGCCGACGACAACGCAAAAATTCGCTACCGCGCTTACACCTCTCGACAATTGGTTTTTTCAAACCGAAGACTGCGAAAACTTTTTGAAACGACAACTGAGCGTCAAAGAATTGCGCGGATTCGGACTCGACGGCAAATCCGAAGCGACTCGTGCCGCGGGCGCGGCGTTGCGTTACGCGCAGGAAACGCAGCGCGCCGCCGCCGAGCATATTTCGGCGATTAATTATTTCGAAGCTAACGATTTTATGGTTTTGGACGCAATAACGCTAAGAAATCTCGAAATCGTCGAATCACGAAATGAAACCGGAAAACGCACGCTTTTTTCAGTGATCGACGAGACCGTGACCGGAATGGGCGCGCGGCTTCTGCGCTCATGGCTGCTCCGTCCGTCGCTAAAAAGAAGCGAAATTCAAACTCGGCTTGCCGCGGTTTCAGAGCTGACGGATTCGATTCTGCGCGACAATATCCGATTTTTGCTGAAAGAAATTTCCGATCTCGAAAGACTCGTCGGACGTTTGAACTTGGGAACGGCGACGCCGCGCGATCTGCTCGCGCTCAACCGCTCGCTGTCGCAAACGCCAAAAATTAACTTCGCGCTTTCCGATGCGCAGAGTCTGTTGCTGCAGGTTCTGTCGGAAAACATCTTCGAGCTTCCCGAAATTCGGAGTTTGATCGAACGAGCGATCGCCGATGAACCGCCGATCAATGTTGCAGACGGCGGCGTGATTCGCGACGGTTTTAACACCGAACTCGACGAGATCAGAACCGTAAGCCGCTCGGCAAAGCAAACCATCGCCGGATTTGAAGAAAATGAGCGAAAACGCACCGGAATTTCAAATTTGCGGATCAAATTTAACAACGTGTTCGGTTATTTTATCGAAATTTCGAAAGGTAATTTGCCGCGCGTTCCCGAAGATTACGAACGGCGGCAAACACTAACAAACGCCGAAAGATTTACCACGCCACAGCTCAAAGAATGGGAACAGAAAGTTCTCGGAGCGGAAGAAAAAATTACGGCGCTCGAAGCGGAAATCTTTCAAAATGTGGGTTCGCAAATTCGGGAAGAAACGAAGAGCTTGCAGTCGACCGCGCGCGCTTTAGCGACTCTCGATGCGCTTGCCGGTTTGGCTGAAACCGCGACGCGCAGAAATTACAATGCTCCGATCCTTCACGACGGCGACGAAATCGACATCAAGCACGGAAGACATCCGATCGTGGAAGCATACAGCCGGGAATCGTTTGTCCCAAACGATACTTATTTGAATAATTCGACCGACCGATTGTTGATCATCACCGGACCGAATATGGGCGGAAAATCGACGATTTTGCGGCAAATCGGATTGATCCAAATTCTCGGGCAGATCGGCTCATTCGTTCCGGCGGCTTCGGCAAAACTCCCGATCCTGGATCGTGTTTGGACGCGTGTCGGCGCATCGGACGATCTTTCGAGCGGTCGTTCGACGTTTATGGTCGAAATGACCGAAACCGCGGCGATTCTGCACAACGCAACGGCAAAGAGTTTAATTTTACTCGACGAGATCGGGCGCGGAACATCGACTTTTGACGGACTTTCGCTCGCGTGGGCAGTCGCCGAATATTTGCACAATTCGCCCGAACATTCGGCAAAAACCTTATTCGCAACGCATTATCATGAGCTGACTGAGCTTGCCGAAAGCCTTCCGGGCGCAAAGAATTACCAGGTTTTGGCAACCGAAAAAGACGGCGAGGTCGTTTTTTTGCATAAATTAAAAAAAGGAAAGGCGTCGAAATCTTACGGAATCGCGGTCGCGCAGCTTGCTGGTTTACCGCAAAACGTCATTTTGCGCGCGAAAGATGTTTTAGCGAAATTGGAACAGTATGAATTGGCGGTTCTTGCCGAGGCGAGACAAAATTCTGAAGCTTTGGAAACGGCAGTCGGTCGCGCTTCGGGAAGAAAAACAGCCTCGCAATTCTCGCTTTTCGCTATCACAAATGAAAACGTAGTCGACGAACTGCGCGCGGTTCAGCCCGACAACTTAACGCCCGATGAAGCAAAGAAAGTTTTGAGCGATCTGAAACGCAAGATCATTTGATTTCGACCGCGACGGGTTTTCGGAAAGGTTTCACGGTTACGGAAACAAAATTTTCCTTATCAATACTCACTTTGATCGTTTTATTTCCCTGATTTATGCTTTGCGGCTGTTTCGGATTCTTTCGAAGCTCTTTCATCGCGCTTTCAACCCAAAGCTCGCGTGCTTTCCAATCCGAAGCTACATTGCCAAGAAATATTTTGAGTAGATTTCCATTTTTCGAACTTATCTGCGAATCTTTTTCGAGTTTTATCCGAATCGCGATCTCCGCGCGCGAAATGTCGTCTTTCACACCGACAAATGAAATTGCGACAGAACGATCGGACGAAGTTCCGCTCCATTCTTCATTTTCCAGGCTGGAAGAAGCCTTTTTTATCGAAATTGCGCCCGTCAATCCGGCGGTGGCTTGTTCAAACGAGATTCCCAAGCCTTCTTCACGTTTTCGATTCTTAATCTCGGCTGAAACTCCGCGGGACGAGCCAAACCAAAGCGCCGCATACGAACCGCTGATCGCAACTCCCAACGCGTCAAACTTCACATCTTTCCAACCGCCTGAATTTAGGATCAGCGAATTGTGCATTTCACTTTTTTTCCACGCTTCGAGCGCTAAAATGGGCGTTGCGCTTCCATTCAAATTACGGTAAAGATTTTCGTAACCGCTGCCGGCGTATCCGACATTAAGACGTTTCGGCGATTCAAAAAGGCAATTCCACGTGCTCCGATCCTTTATGTCATAAGGACAGTTGCTCCAGCCGTGCGAAAGCGATTTTATATTTTGTATCAGATCGAGCAAATGCCGGTTTGCGACAATACTCAAAGGCACGGAAAGCGCGACCGGCGAAAGGTTATTTTTCGCGCGATATTCGTTAACGATCTTGAAAAGCTCTTTTTCCTGCGCGTCGAGATCGTCGCCCGCGCAAGATTTCTCCGTAAAGATCTTGTCGCCGGCGCATTTCGGCTGCGAAAAAGAAGTGACGTTAAAACCAAACAAAAAAACTAAACCCAAAATCGAAACCGCCAATTTGTTTTTCATAAATCTCCGCCCAAAAGCAATTTTCCGGTATGAAAAAATGATAGCTTGTTGCCGACTCTTGTCAAAGGAAAAATGCCAAGACTTTATAAAACACTTTGAGATTGTTACAATCCGCTTTGGTCTTATGTTAGAGCAAATCCTTTCTCTTCCCATTGAGCAAAAAATCGGACAGCTATTCTTTATCGGAATTTCGGGAACGGAATTGGATCAAGATTCGCGCCGCTTGCTGGAAGAAATTTCGCCCGGCGGAATTTGTCTTTTTTCGCGAAATATCAAGGAAGCTTCGCAAACGAGAGAATTGCTCGACGCAATTCGCGGCGTCTCGATAATTGAGCCGTTTTTGAGTCTCGATCAGGAAGGCGGAACGGTTGATCGCTTGCGCAAAATTATCGAACCGATGCCGGCGGCAGCTTCAGTAAAAAGTCACGACGAAGCGCGAACTTTAGCTGAAATTACCGCGCAAACGATTCGAATCTTAGGATTTAATATGAATTTTGCTCCGGTTTTGGATGTGATCGATTCGGCGCGCGAAACTGCAAATAACGGACTTTACTCCCGGGCATTTGGTCGATCGAAGGAAGAAGTCGCGAATCTCGCTTCCGTTTATCTCGATACTCTTGAAGAAAACGGCTGTCTCGGCTGCCTAAAGCATTTTCCCGGTTTGGGCGCGAGTCGCGTCGATTCGCACGAAGAATTACCGTCCGTCGATCTGTCGCAAGACGAATTATTTGAGGTCGATCTGTTTCCGTATCGCGAAATTTTCAAAACCGGAAATCCCGCGGCGGTAATGATCGCGCACGCTTGTTTTCCAAACACAAACTTGCAGGAGACCGACCAAAATGGCAAACTTTTATCGTCTTCCCTAAGCTTTAACCTCGTAACAAAACTTCTGCGCGAAGAGATGGGATTCGATGGAATCGCAATCACGGACGATATGGAAATGGGCGCGATCTTGAAAAATTACGGCATCGGCGAAGCGTGCACAATGGCGATAAAAGCCGGAGAAGATATGATTGCGGTGTGTGCCGCCGCGGAAAATATTAGAAGCGGATTTTTTTCGCTCGTTGAAAACGTTAGACGCGGCGAAATTTCCGAATCGAGAATCGACGAATCCTTAAAGCGTATCGCAGCTCAGAAGATCCGGCTCGAGTCAGCACCGAAATTTGATCCGGCGCAAATAGACGAACTTTCCGCGCGCATCGTGCAACTTAAGGAAATCGTACACAGTTAGGATTTGAGATCAGGAGGAGAATTTGATGAATTTTTGGCGCCAGCTCATTGGAATCGTACTAGTTTCTCTCGGCATTACGCTTTTTTCAGCGTGTCCTTCGCGCGTAACGGAAGCAATAACTATTTCCATATCCGAAAAATTTACGACACTTGACACATTGACGAGCATTGGCACGGGCGCCGCCGACGAACGCATTCGCACGCTTCTTTTTAACTCGCTAGTCAAGAAAAACGATAAATTTGAATATGTAGGCGAACTTGCAAAGGAAATAAAGGTCGGCGAGGATGGCGTCACTGTAACGTTCATTTTGCAGGACAACGTTAAATTTCATAACGGCAAAGTCTTCACCTCCGCCGATGCCAAATACACGTTGGAGGCTCTAATTCAAGCGAACGGCGCAAAATCGGGAAGCTTTTTTGAAACCGTGCCCGACGAAACCGACCCGGAAAAAAAGAAAACGAAACGCGTTTCGCATTTTGACGGTCCGATCCAAACTCCGGATGGCAAAACGCTGGTTATTAAGGTTACTCGTCCGGCGCTCGTGAACGAGCTTCTTTCGAATTTGGTCGCAATTCCTATTATTCCCGAAAACACGATAGACCAGCAAAAATCGACGCCGATCGGAACGGGCGCGTTTAAGCTGGTGAGCTTTGATCAGGTAAATAATTTTGTTGAGTTGGAAGCTTTTAACGATTGCTGGGAAGGCGCGCCAAATATTCAAAAACTAAATGTAAAAACGGTTACTGACGCAAATTCTTTGCAGGCGGAACTGCAAACCGGCGGTGTAGATCTCGCGCCGATCCCGAATAATCTTTCGCCGGATGCGCTAAATTCGCTTTCACAAATGCCGAATTTGAGGGTTGAAAAATTCCAGGGATCGAACATTGATTATATCGGATTTAATACCGAAGCGACGCCCTTTAATAACGTCAAGATCCGGCAGGCGGTTGGTTATGCGATAGACCGCGAAAAGATCGTCAAAGAGCTGCTCCGCGACCAGGCAACCATCGCGCATTCAATAATTCCGGAAGGTTCGTGGGCGTATTCCGCCGGAACGAAATATGAATATAATCCGGTGAAAGCCAGGCAGCTGCTCCAGGAAGCAGGATATAACGGAGAGGCGATCAGGTTCCTTTTTGCGTCCGGCAATAACGCGGTTAAAGAATACGCGCAGGTCATTCAAAATTCGCTCCAAGAGATCGGTCTCAATGTTACGATAGAGACTATCGAGTCGAATACGCTGCGCGAACACTTAAAAAACGGGCAATTCCAGATGAATACCGGCAGATGGATCGGCGGCAATCAGGATCCGCTTTTTTATAAGGTGCTTTTTGCCTCGACGGAATTTCCGGACAAAAAAGAGAACGGCAGAAATCGCAGCCGCTACAGCAATCCGGAATTTGACCGGATAATTCTCGAAGCCGTCGACGCCACCGACAAAGCGAAAGCGAAGGAGCTTTACGCGCGCGCAGAAGAAATAATCAGCCGCGATCTGCCGCTGTTTCCGCTCTGGTATCCGGCGAATATGGTGATTTCGAGTAAGCGTGTTGGTAACGTAGAGATCAATGCCAGCGGCGATTGGAGTTTTGTTAGAAATGTAACGGTTCAAAGATAAAAATTTGGGTATGCGCGAACATTTTTTTCACTGCGAAACACGCGTTTCGCATTTCCGATCGAAACTTGACAAAAGCGGTTCAAATTGTAGAATTATCATTTGCGACGCGGGAATAGCTCAGTGGTAGAGCGCGACCTTGCCAAGGTCGAAGTCGCGAGTTCAAATCTCGTTTCCCGCTCCAAATTTTTCCGAAGCGGCGCTTAAAGCAAGGCGTCGCTTCAATTGCTTAAGAAGCAAAAGTTCTTTCAAACGTTTTGGATTTCAAAGGCTTAGGTTTTGCAATTCTCCCTTTTACTTGTCAGGCAAAGCCAAAATCCGCGAGCTAAAATCCAAAATCGCGCGCGGCGGCGTAGCCAAGTGGTAAGGCAGAGGTCTGCAAAACCTTTATTCATCGGTTCGATTCCGATCGCCGCCTCCAAAAAACTCAGACAAAACTCATTTCAATCAAATCGATAAATCTCAGTCTCTATCTTTTGCGCGATCTAAATGCGGGATTGAGCTGAATCGCCCGTGTGAAATGTTTTTCTGCGAGCGCGTCCATACCGAGGTCTTTGAGTCGCAAAGCCAACATCCAATGAAAAAACGGATCTGCCGGAGTAACTTTGTCGGCTTCTTTTTCAAAGGCGTCGGCTGCGTCGGAAAGTCCTTCAGACGCCGCCGCACCGGCGAGAAAATTGTTCGATAAAACCGCGCCGGTGGCGCTCTGCGCGGCTTCACGCCAAGCAAAAATAGCTTCGGCTTTTCGTCCGAGCTGCCAGAGCGAAACGCCTTTCTCCTCGCGCGCAGCGAGCAAGTCGGATCGAATTGCCAACGCGTCGCCAAGACTTTTTAACGCCTGTTCCCTGCGTCCAAGACGATTTAATATCGCGCCGCGATAATAAAGGCTCAACGCTTTTCCCTGCCCGTGCTGGTGTTCGGCGGCTTTGCCGAGCAAATCAACCGCCTCGTTTGCATCGCCCGAAAGATATTCGAACCACGCGAGCTTTGGCAGGACTTCAGAATTAACGAACAAACCGTATTTCGAAGCGGCTTGAAGATGTCTTTTACCTTCGTTGATTGTCCGAAAGTCATTCTGCCCGAGCCATTCAGCCGGATCTTTTTGCGCCAGGGCAAGCTCGTCTGGAATTCGAATACTTTCGAATGCGCGCGCTCCCGCAGATTCGTGATAACGAATGAAGCCGCTGTGCGCATTCAGCCCAACCCATGGAATCGCAAAACAGAGAAAAAGCCAGCCCGCTTTTTGAATTCTGCCGGCTGATTTCAAATTGAATTTATAAAACGCCGTGTCTTTCGCGACCGCGATCTTCCATATTTTCAAGACAAGAAAAGCCGTAACCGCGGCGATTCCAAGCGCCATCAGCATCGGAACCAGCTGGTAAACATCCCAAACCGCTAAAAAACCAGCCAAAAACGCGATCGCGCCGAGAACCTCTTCCGTCCAACTTAAGGAATAGTTCGTGCGCTTCGGTTTCGGCACTGAGACCGCCGGCTTTCCAAAGCCGAAATACAATGCGTCGTTCGGACAGACGCTAACGCAATCCATACATTTCATACAACCGGGATCGACGACCATTCCAAATTCTTTAACTTCCGCGTGAACCAGAACGTTTGAAGTGCACGTCGCCGTGCAATGTCCGCATTGATTGCAGGCGTCCGTAACACGAATTTTTCCCGGCGCGATCTTGTCAGCCAGACCAAAAACTCCGCCGTAAGGACATGCGTAGGTGCAAAATCCTTTTTGTCCCAAAAAATAGACCGTTACAAATCCGCAAATAAAAAGAAACGGAATCGCGACGGCGACCGACGGGAAAGTTTCCCAGAAGTTGCTTGTAATGAGATGGTTTGTAAACTGAGGAATAAGCGGTTCGTTCTTTGGCTTTGTGAGAAATCTCACCGCCGTGGGATAAACAAACATATAAAACGCAACAATTATCGGAACGTAAACAAGCAAACGCGAACGAAAAGCCTTTGGTGTCAGTCCGATCTTCTTTAGAAGCCAGCCGCAGAAATCCTGAAGCGCAACGATGTGGCATCCCCAGCCGCAGACAAATCTTCCGAAGATCAGTGTCGCCAGTATCGCCAGCGAAAAAAAGATGAATCCGGCGTTTATCGCGCCGTTCTGAAGCGTATACATTGCCTCGGACGGCTCGATCGGCGAAATCGTCTGTCCCATCATCCGCCACTGAATAATATGAGCGATCATCAGCAAGGTAAGCCCGATCAGCGCCGCCGCTCGCCATTTGCCGGTTTTCGAGTGGCTTATCTCAGCAAGTTGAGAATTTGGCTTGCCGATGACGGGAAGCGCGACCGATCGCCGTTTCGTTATTTCTTTATTTTCACAACCTTTTTTCATTCGATTTCAGAACAGCAAGGAATCTTTTGCGGAAAAGAAACATTATACCTGACTTGATTAACCCACCGAAAAGAGTGTATAAGAGAATGTTAAAATCCTACGTTATCAATATTCAAAGATGGAGTAAATCGCTTGCGCAGCCGCTGTTAAGCTGTTAGGAGCCGAAATTATGTTAAAGACAATTCTTATCGCTTTGTTATCGTTTCTGGTGCTTTTTAGCCAAGATTCGAATTTTTCACTGGTCTCGCAAAACAGCCCGGACGGCAATTCCGGAACAATTGAAAAAATGATCGTTGCTGACGGCAGTGTCAGGATCGATCTCGATATGAACCGGTTGAATGGAAACGGTGCGCGTTCAAAAGTATATAAATCTACCGCTTTAGAATTTGATGTTGAGCGCGACTCCTTTTTTAACGTGGTCGTTTTTAACGATGAATTCCGAGGGTCGTTGCCCGGATCTATGGCGCTCATTCCCAGAAATGCAGCGGCGCTGCCCGACAAGCTGAATGCTTCTTATCAACAACTCGTCCTTGAAAGTACGGCGTTCGGCGGACAATATGAACTCGTTGTTCGTGACGGACAGACGGGTTTTCTTTTTTTCAATATAGAAGGACATGAATTCGCCTACGAATCCGGCGCAAAGACGCTAACGGTTGAGCCGGCAAGAATTTTGATCTCAAAGGAATTTGCCGTTGAACTCGGACGCCCGTCAGATGCCGGTTCGGTCGTCGGACAGATTTCTTTCACAACGACGATGCGCACGATCGAAATAACAAAAATTAGCGATGGTGAAGTCAAATCGAAAACTCTTCCGCCGATCGGAGATCCACTTAACGGGACTATTCCGGGACCTGATGTTGTCGTCGGAGACGTGATCGGGCTGGCGCAATTCGGCGCGAGCAGCGGAACGCAGGTCGGACTTGCCGTCGGTACCGATTCTTGTAATTACGGCACGATCGATTTGAATTGGTTCGCGAATCCGAATAACGATCACCCGGTGATTCCGCAAAATATGTATCGTATGAGCGGCGGAACGACGAACGATGAACGCTTTGAACAAATTGGTCAGTCCAACGTTAAACACGCCTTTACGGCGCTAACCCAGAACCTTTGTGGTTTGGGCTGCAATGGAGTTGGCGGCTCACGCCTCGGTTCCGGATGTTCGGATCCGTATTCCGCCGGTTTGAATTCAGGTCCCAATCTCGGTTCGCGGGCTTGGATCAATCCTTTCAGCGGTGCTTACCCTCGAAATGATGGTGCTACGCCGAATAACAATCACACCGGACATACACATCTCGGACCATCGCACCGGGTTCTTACCGAGATAAATGACTTGGTACCGGCAATGAATCCGGGCGCGACATATTATGCCGAGGCGCAATACGTTACTCCGCACGAATATGCGTGGTGCCAAGCTAACCCGACCCAATGCAATATGTATAATAACGTCTCGTACAGACGATATAACGTATCCAACTCCGCAAGTCCTTTTAGTTTTGCACCAGTCGGCGCGACGCAGCGAACCAAGGCGGCAATTGTAGCATGGACGGGATCGACGCTTGTCGAGTTCAAGCCCGCTCCCGGCGTCGATGGAGTCGGAATGGTTGCGTACAAAGTTACAAACCCATCACCCGGAGTATGGCACTATGAGTATGCCGTTTATAACCAGAATCTCGATCGGGGTCTTCAATCGTTTAGTGTCCCCATCGGAAACGGCGTTACTTTGAGTAATATCGGATTCCATGCTCCGCCGCAGCATCCGGGTTGGACAGGTGACGGAACAGTTGGAAATGTAGGGTTTAGCAGCACGCCTTGGACGCCGGTCGAGGGTGGCGGCGCGGTTACTTGGACTACTGAAACGCTAACGCAGAATCCGAACGCAAATGCTATACGCTGGGGCACGATGTATAACTTCCGTTTTGATTCCAATCGTCCACCTCAAGGTGTTGATGCGACGATCGGTTTCTTTAAGACAGGCAACCCGATAAACATTCAGGTTCAAGGTCCCACGCCCACCGCGGCGACAAACGTATCGGTTTCCGGTCGCGTTTCGCGTTCGAACGGACAGGGAATATCCTTTGCATATGTCTACATTATCGACGCAAGCAACAATACGCGCGGTGTACTTACAAATTCCTTCGGATATTACCGATTCGATAATGTCGCAACGGGCGGCACTTATACCATCGGAGCTCTCAAAAAGGGATATGATTTTGCGGCACAGGTGATTCAGATCAATGATCACCTCACGAACTTGAATTTCGTGGCTGATTCGTCAGAGGATCGGCAAAACAAATAAGTTCAAGCTAAGGCGGTCTTTGGATCGCCTTTTTTTTCGCTAACAAAGAAAAACTTCAAGTTTTAAATTTTGCCGGCGATCTCCAACGTTGGCTACGAAGAAATTGATTCACGTTATCAGGTTGAGGAGATATTTTCCTCAACCTTTTTTATTTTTCCCATCTTAGCGATAAATTTCCCAAATTACGTTGAAGTAACCGTAAAAACATATTATGTTTAGACATAGATTAGCTATATCTTTCGACCTTGATCTCGAAAAGTTACGATTCGCGTGAAACCAACAAACATAAAAGATCCTGAATATTTTCATAAGGTGGTTGACTGCCAGTACGCTTGCCCGGCGCACACACCCGTTCCCGAATATATACGGCTGATCGCCGAAGAAAAATACA
>JBGTFE010000060.1:0-2330 GCA_041747435.1 Pyrinomonadaceae bacterium
ATCGGTTTTGACAATCACGACCAATACAATTTGCTCGGTGCGCTCGGAAATGCCGATCAATCTTTGACGAAAGGTTTTGCAAAATGTCTCGAAGAATACGAAAAGGGCTGGTCGGATTACGTTAAAACTGTCCGCAAGGTCGAGCCGAAATATCAGGCGCAGTTTAATATGGCGGCGATGATTTTGAAAGCGCACGAGGATAAGACGAAACGCGGCGCGAATATCGCTTCTTTGAGCGTTCCGTGGGGCGGCGGCGATAATGCGAACGAAAATAATATCGGCGGTTATCATCTGATCTGGTCGCGCGATCTGTATCAGGTGGCGACGGCGTTTATGGCTCTCGGCGACAAAGCGGCGGCGGTTCGTGCGCTCGATTTTTTGTTTAATGTTCAGCAAAAACCGGACGGCAGTTTTCCGCAGAATTCTTATCTTGACGGCAAACCTTTCTGGGGTTCGCTCCAACTCGATGAAGTCGCGTTTCCGTTGATTTTGGCTTATCAATTGGGCAGAGACGACAAAAAAACTTGGGAAAATCACGTCAAAAAAGCCGCTGATTTTATCGTCAAAAACGGTCCGAAAACGCCGCAGGAACGATGGGAAGAAGAAGGCGGCTATTCGCCTTCGACGATCGCGGCGGAAATCGCCGGACTTGTTTGCGCGGCGGAAATCGCGCGGAAAAACGGCAACGAAACTTCGGCAAATATTTAT
This sequence comes from Pyrinomonadaceae bacterium, assembly GCA_041747435.1. Taxonomy (GTDB): domain Bacteria; phylum Acidobacteriota; class Blastocatellia; order Pyrinomonadales; family Pyrinomonadaceae; genus JBGTFE01. The sequence continues at coordinate 709 of JBGTFE010000060.1, forward strand.
CTGAAAACCGCCGACGAATGGCAGGCGAATATTGAAAAATGGACTGTTACGAGAAGCGGAAAATATTCAAAATCGCCGTATTACGTCCGCATCACACAGAACGGCAAACCCGACGCTGGTGAAAAAATCGAACTCAACAACGGCGCGGGATTTTTCGATGAACGGGAAATCGTTGACGCGGGATTTTTGGAATTGGTTCGTTTGGGCATCAAATCGCCCGATGATCCGATCATTCAAAATTCCGTCAAAGTAATTGACGAAGTGATCCGCGTCAAAACGCCGAACGGCGATGCTTTTTATCGTTATAACAACGACGGCTACGGCGAAATGGACGACGGACGGCGTTGGAATTTCGATGGGAAATACACGGGCAAAGGCAGACTTTGGGCATTATTGAGTGGCGAACGCGGACAATATGAATTGGCTTTATCAAACAAAATTAGTAAAACCTACGAAGAAAACTACAAAAAAAGAGACAAAAGTATCCCCGACTTTATGAGGGAATTATCATTAGAACCGATGATGGCAAACACTATGAAAATTTTGGCAGAAATCAGACTTGACGCGATGCTGGCTTTTGCCAATGAAGGTTTGATGATTCCCGAACAAATCTGGGATTCGCCGAAAGTTCCGAAAAATGCCGACAAACAATTCGTTCCCGAACTGAAATTCGGCGAAGGCACCGGTTCGGCAACGCCGCTCGCGTGGTCAATGGCGCAATTCATCCGCCTCGCCGTCAATTTACAGGAAGGCAGAAACCTCGATACGCCCGATATTGTTTATAACCGTTATGTTTTGGGGAAGAAGTCGGAAGTCAGTAGTCAGAAGTCGGTAGAAGAATCGAACAAGAGAGTAGAGATTACTACAAATTGTTATACCGATTGGTGGGACAAAAATAAAACGAAAAAATTGTCTAAGAGTCCGATTATTGTTAAATGCAAAGACGGAAGTTTTCTTCCAATTTTCGTATATTCCGGTGCTGGAAAAAATGTGGAAGTTGCAGGTGATTTTACAGGATGGAAATCTCAAAACTTAACATTTTGGAAATTTCAACCGTATGCACCTGTTGAAGGCGATGATTTAGAGTTTTCCAGTTATCGCCCAATAAATTGGCTTAATTCAAAAGCGCGTGTCGAATACAAACTCATAGTTGACGGCAAATGGATCACCGATCCGCTGAATCCGAACAAAGTTGATAACGGTGTCGGCGGCGAAAATTCGTTTTTTACGATGCCGGATTATAAAGCGACGCTTTGGGATAAGGACACGAGTTTTGAGGATCAAATGAAAGAAGCGAAAGGTGATATTTCCAAAGTCACGCTTCAAGGATGCTCAATAGAAAAATTTCGATCAAAAGTTTTTGGCGAAATAAATGGCTGTGTTTTTGCGCCGCAATACAAGGAAATAGGAAAACCTTTTCCGGTTTTATATTTACAGGACGGAACAGATTATAGAAATAGAGCGTTTGCAATGACAATCCAAGAAAACTTGGTCAAAGCCGGAAAGATCAAACCTTTTTTAATTGTTTTTCTCGATCCGAAAGATCGGATGAAAGAATATTGGGCAAATGATGATTATGCGAAATTTGTTGCCGAAGAGGTCGTTCCGGCGATTGATGCGAA
>JBGTFE010000061.1:0-26300 GCA_041747435.1 Pyrinomonadaceae bacterium
ATCTGCACTTTTCGCGCAAAACCCGTCCCGATGATTCCGATCCCGACCTTTTCCGTCATTTCAATAGATTAGTAAATGTGTACCGATAGGTCTAGAATAAGTCTATGTCCGAAGCCCTGGAAAAAGTTGCAGGCATTCGGCATTTGCCGATCTTCCCGCTTCCGCTCGTGCTTTTGCCGAACGAACTGCTGCCGCTCCATATTTTTGAAGATCGTTATCGACAAATGCTCGTCGACGTCGAAGCCGATAAGCGTCTTTTCGGCATCACTTTTTTTAATCAGACCGAAGATTTTATCGAAAAACCCGATGTCGGAACCGTCGGCTGCGCTGCGGAAGTTCGCGATGTTCAAACGCTACCTGACGGGCGTTCGAACATCGTCACAGCGGGCGTAATTCGATATCGACTGAACGAATATATCGAAGCCGGCGAGCCATACTTCGTCGGCGACGTCGAATTTTTTGAGGATGATGCGGAAGATGCCGCGACCTTGAATCCCGTCGCGGATGAAGTTTTCGCGCTTTTCCGGCGCATAGCAAAAGCCGCGCATAAATTGAGCGGTGAGCGCGGCGTCTTTCCCGATATTCCGCAAGCCGAGCCGGAACAGCTTTCGTTTTTAGTTACGGCGGCTTTCAATCTCGACCCGCAAATGAAATATGAAATGATCGAAACGCGTTCCGGCATCGAGCGCCTGACGCGCCTCCGCGAAATTCTCGTCCAAGCAGTCGATAAAATGGAAGAAAACGCAGAAGTTCAAAAAGTCGCGCGGTCAAACGGACATACGAATAAGAAAATCGATTTGTGATGGAGGGCATCCGCACTCCGATTATTGCGCGTTCACTAAAGCAGACTTAAAAAACTCAATAACTCGCCGATCGTAAGCCTCGGATTGTTCAAGCGAAGCTTTTGTAATGCCGAAACCGGAAGGATTCAGGTCGAGTTTCGACTCGGTTTTATCGGAATTCGAAAAACATTTCGCGAGCGCGGTGGTCGAATCCTGAAATTGCGGCGCGTCTGAACCGGCGAGAAGCAAGATATTTCGTTTTGACAGAGTCTTTGCGATTTCGCAAACGGGCTCGCGCTTGTAACAGCCGTCATAAAAATACGGATACGTACCGAGGCGCGCGAATTTGGATGTCACGGAACTTGCAAACGGAAATCGGGCACGGACCGCGGAATGCAGAAGCGCGTCAGAATCCTGCGGAACAGAATCGAGAACGAGCGTTCTTACATATTCATCTTTCGCGGCGGCGGAAAGCGCAACAAGCGCACCCATTTCGACGCCATAAATTCCGATCGATTGTCCGATCAAAGGCGTTTGCGCCTCGGTTTTTAAACCGCGCAGAAATTCTAACGCTCCTGAAGTATCGTCTGCTTCGCATCCGCCGAACGATGTGAATCTGACTGTCGGATCCATTCCGTGAGCGCGCTGATCCGGCATCAAAACTGTAAAATTTGTCGCTTCATTTAGTTTTACGCCAAGATCCAAATGATGCGAGCGATCGGCGCCGTAGCGATGAAGCAGAATTACGGCAGGCGCGTTTTCGCTGCCTTTAAGAAGCCATCCGCGCGACTGTGTGCCGTCGCGGTTCGTCCAGTTTTCATCGGTGACCCGCGCGCCGCGCGTGCTTATTTGTCCGTATTTTTCCGGTGTAACCAGATGCGCCTGTTTAGGCACGTTGGCGATTGTATGAACGAGCCAAATGGACGCCGCGGCAACTGCTAAAATGAATAAAACAACCACCGGCAATAAAAGCCGCGTAAAACTCTTAAAAAGACGCTTGGTTTTTGCCATAGATCAAAATCGGAATACAACTGAATTTTGGTTTCGGGAGTCTTAAATGACAGCCTAAAAAATTGGCTTTCGGTAAGCTATCTAAAATGTTACCATATCTGTCGGCGATAAAGGAAGAGTTTTGATTGCGACATGAGAACAAAATTATACGCAGTTTTATTGATCATTTCCGGGTTTTGCGTCGCGGTTTCGGCGCAGACGCAGGTTAAACTCGACGCAAAACTTGCGGTCGCAAAAGAAAACGCAACAAAATTTTTCCCGCTTTCTGAAGTCAAGGAAGGGATGCGCGGCACGGCGCTGACGGTTTTTCGCGGCAGCGTCGCGGAAGAATTTAGTGTTGAGATCCTGGGCGTTGTTCCCGGCGCGATCGGTCCGAAACACGACCTGATCATTGCCAGGCTTTCCGGCGGCAGCGCAGATCGAACGGCGGTTTTTGCCGGAATGTCCGGGTCTCCGGTTTATATCGACGGCAAACTTGTTGGCGCAATTTCATACAGCTTTCCTTTTTCAAAGGAGCCGATCTGCGGTATTACGCCCATCGATCAGATAATCTCTATTTTCGAACAAAAGGCGGCTACAAAATCGACCGCGACCGAACCGCGTTCGTTTTCGTTTGCGGAACTCGCGGCGACAAGCTGGAAACCCGCCTTTCCGAACGGTTCGATGGTTCAAACCTCGATTTTGGCAAGCGGAAATCCGGCTCTAAATATTGTTGCCGGACAGATGTTTCAGCCGATCGCTACGCCGGTTTCATTTAGCGGATTTTCGCAAGAAACTTTGAATCTTTTCGCGCCGCAGTTGATGCAGGTCGGCTTGCTTCCCGTTTCCGCGGTCGGCGGCGCGGCAAAAATTTCGTCGATGAAAAAGGCGGACGAAACCACGCTGCTTGGAGGCTCATCGGTTTCGTTTCAGCTGACGCGCGGTGATTACAGCCTTGCAGCAAGCGGTACCGTCACATTCCGCGACGGCGAAAAAATTTACGCTTTCGGTCATCCATTTTTGAATCTTGGCTCGTCCGATCTGCCGATGGCGGAATCGCACGTGGTGACCGTCATCCCGAGCATCAGTAATTCATTTAAGCTTGCAGTTCCGGACGCATTGGTCGGGAGCATGACGCAGGATCGTCAGACGGGCGTTTTCGGAAAACTTGGACAAGCACCGAAAATGATTCCGGTAAAACTCGATCTTGTAACCAGCCGCGGGCAAACCCAAACTTTGAATTTCGAAGTCGCGAATGATGATTTCCTTACGCCGCTCCTGCTAAATATCGGTATTTATAATACGATCACAGCGCATGAGCGCGCGCTGGGCGATTCGACGATCGAGATCAAAGGCGAGATCAGGCTCAAAAATCAAGAACCGGTCAGAATCGAGCGGCGATTTACAGGAATGTCGGCTACGCAGCTTGCCGCCGCATCGGTCGCAATTCCGACAAGCGCGCTTTTTCGAAGTCGTTTTGACGAAGCCGAGATCAGCGGGATAAATTTGACGCTGAGATCGATCGATGGGAGCAAAACCGCCGGACTAGAGAGAATCACGCTCGACCGCGCCGAAGTAAAAGCGGGCGAAAGCTTCGAGATTCAAGCGTTTGTTCGAAGCAATTCCGGCAAAGTTTTTGCGCAAAAAGTTTCGGTGAAGATTCCCGCCGATACTCCCGCAGGAATGCTCCTGGTAACGGTCGGCGACGGCGGCTCGCTTCAGCAGATCGCGGCTTCGGCGCATTTTGTTCCGAAAAGTCTCGCCGAATTGATCAAAACGATAAACGACATTAAAAAGGAAGATCGCTTGTATGTGCAGACTTATCGCGTCACAAACGGCGCGATCATCGGCGCGAAAGAACTGCCGAATCTTCCGCCTTCGGTTTTGGCGACGCTCAACAACGACCGCACCGCCGGCGGCGTTAAGCCGACAATTATGACCGTTCTGACCGAGCAGGAAATTCCGCCCGCCGAATTTATTATTTCAGGACAACAGGTTTTGACGATCGAAGTTGTGAAATAAAAATCGAAAAATTTTGGAAATCAATCGAGGGCAATTTCTTGCCTTCTTTTTGTGTGCCTTAGCGAGATTCTATTTCTCCGTTTGGTGAGATTATAGCCTTTGCTTGAAACCAATCTGTTGTGTCATACATATTGCGCGTTACAAAATCTGTCGGCTTCCACTTCAAAGTTGTCTCGCCTTTGCTCTGCCACAAAACCATTCTCCTATCCGGCAAAATCAACCAACGCGACCAACTTGAAGTTGTTTTTTCTAAAACTTCCATGAATATACTTTCATCGAGCATATTTTGAATTTCCGCACTTAAACTATTTGCGCCAAACCCCTTTAAATCTTTGAGAAAACCTTCCTTTGCTTTCGGGCTAAAAGAACGGTCTCCGACAAAGCGAATCTCAAATTCAGTTTCAGGACTTTGGAAAATATGCTTTGAAAGCCAAGGAACTGATAAAACGTGCTGAACAATTCCATCGATTTTTTCTAGGAAAAAAGGAAAAGTAATAAGTTTATTTTCTTTATACGGCAAACTTACGCCGATGATAATATTTTGCGGCAAATCGCTTCTATTTAATTCGGCGTTCCAACTCGGAAAATCTGACGTTTTCCACCAATGTTTTTCGTTTCCAAGTCTGCCGACATCAATTGAGGTTTGATAATTAATGTCGGTTTTTCTTATTGTGTATTTTTCTTTAAGCTCAATTAATTCATTCCCGATTCTGTTTTGGGTTTTAAGACGATTTAAATCATCTTCAATTTCGTCATAAATTTCTTTGGCAATTTCCTGAGCCAGATAATCTCCATTCAAGCGTTCACGATTAGCAAATTTTTGAGGTAGCAAAGCGGCAATCGCCCGCCCAAGCTTCGGATTATCATACATAAAAAGAACTTGTCGGCTTGAAGAAGTTCTAATAATCGAACCGTCCTTTTTCTGAATTATCATTTCAAATTCAGGATAATCGTCGGTTGAGTATTTAAGATGAGAGTTGCCTTTTTCATCTGTCCAACTACGGAAAACTCTCGGTAAAATCTTTTCCACTAATTTGATGTCCCGAAAAGAGTTTAGAAAAAACTCTTTTTCATTCGGCAGTGATTTTTTCAATCTATCAGGAAGAACTTTTTCCGCGTTTTCATTAAGCCACTCTTGAGTTATATCCAAAGATTCAAGATTTTGTTTTTCTTCGGAATTGATTTGTTTCAAAAGTTCATCAATTAAACGTGCTGCTATTTCTTTACCTTTCGCGTAAAATTTTCCTTTCTTTTTTGTAATGACAAGATTTGATGTCGAAGTTGGAGCCAATCCTGACCAAGAAGACCGAATTCTTATTGATCCAACTTCTTCGGATTGAGCAAAATTTTGAAAGACTAAAAACAGGAGAAAGGATATTAAGAAGATTGGCGATTTCATGACTTGTCTGTTTTTATCTTTTGAGATGCTTCGCCCTCGACCCACGTTTCCCTGTCCGCATAAACTTCCTTTTTCCAGATCGGAACGGTTCGCTTTAATTCCTTTATGAGCCATTCGCATGCTTCAAAAGCAGCTCGTCGATGCGGCGCAGCGACCGAAATCACAACGCTTGTTTCGCCGATATCGAGGCGTCCGAGGCGATGAACGATGCCGACATTTTCGATCTCGAACTGTTTATGAGCCTGCTTCACAAGCTTTTCCATTTCCTTGAGCGCCATCGGCTCGTACGCTTCGTAAACCAGATAAAGCGTTTCGCGCTCTTTTGTGAATTGACGAACGAAACCGTCAAGCGTAACGATCGCGCCGCAGTTTGGCGGAACCACGCGCCGCGCGATCGCGCCGACGTCGAGCGGTTCGGTTGTGAGCTCAAAAAAATCCATAAACGTTAAATCAGAAACGCGCACGAAGTAAGCGTTCGCGCCAAAATACATCGTTGGGACGCTTACTTCGTGCGCATTTCTGACATCCTAACCTCCGCTTACGGCAGTAAAAACCGCTAATTCGTCGCCGTTTTGAACCATTTCGTCGCCTTTTATGTATTGTTGATTGACGGCGAAAAGTAAGGAATGTTTTTGAAGCGTCGGAAATTGTTCGACGATCCCGGCAAATGCGTCGCCGGCTGGCGTATTTTCGGGCAGATCGATCTCGATCTCACGTTTTCCAACCGCATCCGCCGTCGCGCCGAAAAATAAAACCTGAACTTTCATCTTTTTCAAAACCTGAATCCAACGCCGACGCTAAATTGAAAATTATGTTTGGTTTCCGCCGGGCGCTGTACGAACGGCACCGAAAGGATAAAGCTTTCGCGCTTGTACGTGCCGTAACGAATTATCGTGTCGCCAAAATCGACGCGCGTCACGATACGGCGCGACGGGTAAAACTCTATGACGCCGCCGAGATCCATCGAAAAATCGGTTTCGCTCCCGACCTCAAAAACCCCGTGATTAAATTGCTGATTGTTAAAGGTGATCGTGGTTGTTCCGGTCATTCGTTCCGCCTCCGAAAAACGGACAAAACCCGGACGCGCCTTGCCGAAAATGCCGAATTTTGAAAATCGTTTTCCAGCTTTAATGCCAAACTGCGCCTGCAAAACCGAGCCGCCCGGAACGGACAAATCGCGGAAGTCGTCCGGATTAGGAAAGAAATTTCCTTCGGCTTCGATCGCTACATTTTTCGTCAAATTATATGTAAACCTTCCCCCGAAACCCAAGCGGGTGGCGTCTTTGAAATCGTCGGACACAATAATCGGAAGCGAAAAGACCGGCGTCGGTCTTCCGCCCGAAAGCACGGTGAATTGCCCGCCGATCTCAAATTTCGGAACCTCTTTGTCCTGCGCGTTTATTGCGCCGGCAAAGGCGAGAAATAAGATGAAGATCGTTAATTTTTTGAACATAAACGCTAACTCCTAAATTTCTTCTCTCAATGCGCGTTTGAGAATTTTTCCGGTTCCGCCGATCGGCAGCTCGTCGCGAAATTCGACGTATCGCGGATATTTATTCGCCGCGAACTGCTCTTTGCACCAATCGATAAAAGCCGATTCGCTCAATTCCGCGCCTTGTTTGCGGACAACGTACGCCTTTACTTCCTCGCCCAAACGCTCGTCCGGAACGGCGATCACCGCGACGAGCGAAACCGCCGGATGCGTCATTATCACTTCTTCAAGTTCACGCGGATAAATGTTGTAGCCGCCGCGCAGGATCATATCTTTTTTGCGGTCGACGATCGCCAGATAACCTTCGTCGTCGATTATTCCGATATCGCCGGTGTGAAACCAGCCGTTTCGGAAAGCTTCGGCGGTCGCTTCCGGGCGTTTGTAATAGCCTTTCATCACGTTTGCGCCGCGAATGACGACCTCGCCGCGTTCGCCGCGTTCCACTTCTTTGTCATTTTCGTCAAAACAGCGGACGTCGACGCCGAAAATTGCCTGCCCAACCGTGCCGGGTTTTGAAGGCTTTTCAAAATGATTAAATGTTGCAAGCGGCGACGTTTCCGATAAACCGTAGCCTTCGAAAACGCGAATTCCGAAAACCTTCTCGAATTCCTTCATTACTTCCACCGGCATCGGCGCGCCGCCGGAAGTCGGAACTTTCAGGTGGTCGCGAATCTTGCTGACGTCGTATTTGGTTTCTTCGATATATTTCAGCAGCGCCCAATACATCGTCGGCACGCCGACCCAAAAATTCACGCGTTCCTTTTCCATCGCCTCGAGCGTCGCTTTCGCGTCAAATCGCGGCAGCAAGACGCTGCGGTTTCCGCCATACATATTCGTGTTCATCTGCACGGTTTGCCCGGTCGTATGAAAAAGCGGCAGCGTGATGAGACAAGTCTTTTGCTCGCCATCGGTAAAATCGAGCACTGGAAGATGGATCATATATGTCGCGATGACGTTCGTGATCAGATTAAAATGCGTTAGCTCGGCGCCTTTTGGTTTTCCGGTCGTGCCCGAAGTGTAAAGGATCGCGCACGTGTCGTCCGGCGCGGTCGGAAAAGTCTCGAAAGTCTCGCTCTTGTCTTTGGTGATCTCGGTCAAAGTTTGTGCGTTTGCGATCGGCGAAGGTGCGAGCGGATCTTTTGTCATCACGATCAAATGCTCGCAAGTTCCGACTTCGTCAAACGCTTCTTTTACCGTTTGCGCCATCGGCAGTTCATCCGTTCCTTCGAAAACAAAGATCGCTTTGGCGTCGGAATCTTCGAGATGATACGCGACCTCGCGCGGCTTGAATAAGACACTCAGCGGCACGACCGCCGCGCCCGCTTTTAAAATTCCGTAATAAACGATCGGAAAAAACGGTAGATTCGGACACGAAAGAGCGACTTTATCGCCGTGTCCGATTTTCATTTCGACGAGCGCGTTCGCAACGCGATTTGAAAGCGCGTTGAGCTGTCCGTAAGTAAAGCGCATTTCGTTCCAAACCACCGCTTCCTTTTCGGGCGCAAGACGCGCGTGCTGTTCGATGATCGACGCAAGATTTAAAGTCGTTGCTGAAAATTCCATAAATTACACTATTGGGAGCGCGGACGCCCTCGTCCGCAAATGTCGCTGCGGCGACATCAAAAGAAGCCAAATTGACGGCAAATTGATTTTATCTCGAAAGATTGTGAACGCCAAAGCGTTCATTGCGGACGAGGGCGTCCGCGCTCCGGTTAGATCGTCATTCCGCCGTCGACAATTATTGTCTGACCTGTAACATAGCTCGAAGCGTCAGACGCGAGAAAAACCGCCGTGCCTTTGAGTTCGCCTTCGTTTCCGATGCGCGGGATCGCGTTCGTTTCCTGGATCGAACGCTCGTAAATATCGATCACGGCGTCGGCGAGACGCGAATGAAAAAATCCGGGCGCGATGGCGTTGACGCGAATTCCCTTTCGCCCCCAACTCGCGGCAAGCTCGCGCGTCAAACCGATCAAACCGGCTTTGCTCGCAACATAGCCGGCATAAAACGGACCGTTCGCGCTAGACGTAATTCCCGAGATCGAAGCAATATTTATGATCGATCCGCTCTCGCGCTTCAGCATCTCGCGCCCGACCGCCTGCGCCATCAAAAAGCAGCCGGTCAAGTTCACATCCAAAACCTTTTGCCATTGCTCAAGCGACATTTCTTCCGGCATCGCGCCCCAGGAAATTCCGGCGTTGTTTATCAAAACATCTACTTTTCCAAATTTTTCGACCGTTTCATCAACAACAGCTTGAACGTCTTCGGGTTTCGACACATCGCAAAGCTTTCCTTCCGCGCGGAATCCTCGTCCGCGAAATTCATCGAGCGTTTCGTCCAGCCATTCTGCGCGGCGCGCGCAAAGCATCAATTCCGCGCCGGCTTCCGCCAAACCTTCCGCCATTTCTTTTCCGATTCCGCGCGAACCGCCGGTGACGATCGCGGTTTTTCCGGTCAGATCAAATAATTCCCGAATGTGTTTTGTCATATTTAGTGAATGGTGAATAGTAAATCGTAAATAGAACAATTCCGCAAACCGGCGATTCACGATTCGCGATTTACGATTCACTCGCTTTACGGTTTAATAAAACTATGAGCAAAACCGAAAAAGAGCTCGCGTTTATTGACGATCTTTTTATCAGCGGCGATTGGACGCGGCGCTTTACCGAGCTCGCAGACGAACATATTAAATTTTCCGATAAAGGCAGGCTGCTTTACGTCAATTCCGGCAGCGGCACGCACGCCCTCGCGCTGCGCGAAAAATTTGATAAAGATTCCGCGATCTTTGCCGTTTGCGAAACACCCGAGCTGCAAAAGATCTCGCAGGCAAAACTCGATGTTATCGACGCCGATGAAAGCCGCGCTGAAACTGCTTTTGCCGAGATCAATTTTATCAATGATTTGACCGATTCGGATTTCGACGCGGTCTTGGCGGACGCGAGCTTTGTTCGACCAAAGGATCTGCCGGAATTTGTCGGAAGAATGGCTGAATTATCAGCGCGTCAGATTGCTGTTTTTTTGCCGACTGCCGGAAGCTTTGGCGAGATCTTTTCTTTTCTCTGGGAAACTTTTTTGAAAGCCGATTTGCTCGAACACAGCGGCGAAATTGAAAATTTGATCAACGAACTTCCGACCGTTTGGCAAGCGGAGGAAATTCTTACAAATGCCGGTCTAAAGAATGTTAAGAGCTTTACTCAAAACGAACTTTTTGAATTTGAAAACGGTGACGCGTTTATTAATGCGCCGCTTTTGGAAGATTTTTTGTTTCCCGCGTGGCTGAGATTTCTCGACGAAAATGAAAAAGAGCGAGTCAAAAAAGAGCTCGCTCAAACGGTCGATAACGAAGACGGCACGCTGACATTTCACTTTTCAGTGAAAGCGACGCTCGTCATCGGCGAGAAGTCATAAATCTTCATCTTTAAGATCTGCCATTTTCATCAAGTGGCGCCGCAGACCAATTTTTAAATTTTGATTTCTGTGGATCGGAACGGAAAGGCGTATGTCGCTGCCGACTTTGCCGTAGATATGATGGCTTCCCTGAATGCGTAACAAATTCCAGCCGTTTCGTTCTAAAATTTTCGCAAACTTTTTACCGGACACCGGTTTCATACGGCGATTTCGAGTACGCGGTCGTTTTTGCCTATTTCTATTCGAGAAAGGTCAACCGAGAGACATCCTTCGACAGCTTCGTTAAGGTTTTCGAGGAGTTCTTCCATTGTTTCGCCCTGCGTCGCACAACCGGGAATTGACGGAACTTCCGCCCAATAGCCGCCTTCTTCAGCTTCGTGAACGACAATTTTTATCTTCATATTTACGACTGTTTCGCTTCGGCACGACGGCGCATTTCATCAACCAGCGCCTCGTCGCTGACGTTTGAAACCTGCGGCGCAGCCGGTGTCGAATTAAGCTGTTTCTGTTCCTGTTCCAATTTTTCTTCTTCTTCCGCCTCGCGCATTCCGTCGCGAAATGCTTTTCGCGTTTGTCCGAACGATTTCGCCAACTGCGGCAAACGGCTCGCGCCGAAAAGTAAAAACAAAACAGCGACGATTAAAATTATTTCAGTTGTTCCGATATTTGGCATAATGTTTTTCCGTTTCTTTTGACGCGCTGTGAATTGAAATGGTCTGCGCGCCAAACAATCAAATAATAGCGCTATTCGCCGAATAATAAAAGCTATTTCGCCTTAAATCGATCCGTCGCTTCGACCAGCGCCGATGTAATTCCCGGCTCGCTGATAGAATGTCCGGCATCGGACACGACTACGAGTTCGGCTTCAGGGAACGCGCGGTGAAGTTCCCACGCGCTCGTCATCGGACAGACGACGTCATAGCGTCCCTGCACGATGACGGTCGGAATATTTCTGATTTTATCTACTTTTTCGATCAGGAAATTTTCCGTCGGGAAAAACGAATTGTTCATAAAATAATGACATTCGATGCGCGCCAACTGCAGAGCCTCATGCTCATTTTCCCAATGCTCCATCAGGTCTTTACTCGGATAAAGTTTCGACGTCGCGCCTTCCCAAACGCTCCACGCGCGCGCCGCGGAAAGCCGCACTTGCTCGTCTTCGCTCGTCAAGCGTTTGTAGTATGCAGACATCATATCGCCGCGCTCTTCAAACGGAATTTCGTCGCGGTAGCGTTCCCAATAATCCGGAAATATCTCGCTCGCGCCGTATTGATAAAACCACAAAAGCTCTTTGCGTCTGGTCAAGAAAATGCCGCGCAGGACTAAACCCAAAACGCGATCGGGATGAGTCTCCGCGTACGCCAAACTCAAAGTGCTTCCCCACGAACCGCCGAAAACAAACCATTTGTCGACGCCGAATTTCTCGCGCAAACTTTCGATGTCGTGTATCAGATCCCACGTCGTATTTTCTCGCAATTCCGCGTGCGGAGTCGATTTCCCCGAGCCGCGCTGGTCGAATAAAATTATGTGATACGCAGCCGGATCAAAAAACTGTCGATACATTGGAATCAATCCGCCGCCCGGTCCGCCGTGCAAAAAAACCGCCGGAATTCCGTCCGGGTTGCCCACGCGCTCGTAATAAATATCGTGGATATCCGAAACTTTCAGCGTTCCGGTATCAAACGGTTCGATCTCGGGATAAAGATTTTTCATAGTGCTTAATAATACAGGAATTTCTTTTGTTCATTCAATTGAGCGCGAGTTTTCTGTATTAACAGCAACGGAGTTGCGCCATGAAGGTAGCCGGACGTGAAACGTCTGGAATTTGTTGTGTTAGAGATTTGCGCTCTGAAGGAGCGCGAGAATAACCGCAAATTTCTTGCGCTCCTCCAGAGCGCCGTCGTATTTTGCATCGATACCAGAGGTTCCGCGCTTACGCGCTTCACCACTGGCTACCTTCTCGCGCTCCTTCGGAGCAAGAAACAAAAATTAATCAAACGAAAAAACTATTGACGCCCGCGTGCGATTCGGTCTAAGATATTTCCAACGCTGAAGAGGAGGTGATCCAAAACATATGACAAAAGATTCCAGTGAGGTGGCTGCGACCTAGCAGCGAAGTCTCCGAAGCAGTTTGTGAGACTCGCTCGGCTGAATTACAGCACGGGTCAATCCAAACAGTTTACCGAAAAGCCGTTCGATTTTATCGCGCGGCTTTTTTATTTGGCACCGTGATTGCTTCAACAAAATTAGAACTATTATCTTGTATTGATTTAGTTCGAGATGGTTTTATGTCAAAGATGGTTTTAATTGTTGAAGATTACGAGGATACTCGGCAGTTTATGAAGTTTCTGGTCGAGACGTACGGATACGATGTGATCGAGGCGGCGGACGGGATCGAGGCGGTCGATCAGGTCAAACAGCTTCATCCCGACCTTGTTTTAATGGACATTTCGCTCCCGGTTGTCGATGGATTGACCGCGACGCGAGCCATCCGCGAATTTTACGGCGACATGAAACCACCGATAATTGCCGTTAGCGCGTTTGGCAAATATTATCACGACCGCGCGATCGAAGCCGGGTGCGACGATCTGATCGACAAACCGGTCGATTTTGACGCACTCGAACCGGTTTTGCATCAATATCTTGCACCGTAAATATCAGAAAACGCGTATCAGAAACGCGCACGAAGTAAGCGTGAAAGTATGAAATCACACTTACTGCGTGCGTGTTTCTGATTTTCGGCTCACAAATAAATTATCCTTCACCCAAAAACGCCACGGTTTTGCGGCAAATTCTTCCGCGTAATCAATTCCGATACGCTTTCCGCATGCGATTTCGTCGTTTGAAAACGTCCGAAAATCTTCCAGCCAAATTTGATCGCCTAATAAGTCAGCGCCGTTCAGATCGCGGTCGATTCCGAAAGCGATGCAAAGCTTTCCCGGTCCGGAAGTTAGATTTTTGTCCGGCATTTTTGCGTCGGATTTCTTTCGCAAACGGCGCTCGCGCATAACTTCGATTCCTTCAACCGGCTCGACGGCGCGGATCAAAACTACGTGCGGCTCGTCTATTTTATTTGTGACGAAATTGAGCTGAAAATACATCCCGTAAACAAAAAATACGTAGGCTTTTCCGCCCTCGGAATATGTAATTTCGTTGCGGTTCGTGCGGCGATTATTGAAAGAATGCGCGGCTTTATCGACAGCGCCGAGATAAGCCTCGGTTTCGACTATCATGCCCGAAACTCGCTCTCCTTTTTCGGTCGGCATCACCAATAATTTACCGAGCAGATCCCGCGCTATCTGCAAAGTATCCGACCGCGTGTAAAATTCGCGCGAAAGTTTTTTCGCCATACGAAATATTTTAGCCGGAAATAAAAAAGAGCGGAAATCCATTACGAGATCCGCTCTTAATCCAAGTTTTTCGTTAAATTATTTAACCAAAATCGTCGGGTCGCCAAAAAGCTGCCACGTGCGTCTGACATCCTGATCGGTCGACATTGCTTTTGCCTGGCGGGCAATATCGCCGAAACGGAGTCTGTTATTCTTTGCAAAAACCAAGCTGGTCGCTTTCTGGCTCATTGCGCTTTGCCCTTCGGCTGTGACTATTGCCGACGAAGCCCAGGTCGCGATTGCGCCGTTTGGAGCTTTTAGCAAAGCTTCCGCCAGACTATCGCCGGTCGTATTGTGAGAAAAGCCGTTCATACACGTCATCAGCATATAAAATGAAAGCTTCGAATTATTCAGATTCGGCGCATCCAGATTGCTGAATATCGCGGCGGTTGACCAAATGCCCGTCGAGCCGTGTCCGGTGTAAGTGACGACCATCGGAGTATTGTTTTGTTCGGCGATAAGCCGGCTGCGGAATTCCGCGTCGCTCATCGACACGCGGTCCAAACGAACCGATTGAACATTGTTCGGCAAACTCGCTTGTAGAAGCGTGTTGTAGCTTTCGAAGTAGCGGTCGCTGATCAACACGTCCGTTTTTGTAGTTCGACTCGCTTGATTATCGTATCGAATTAACTTCGCAATCATCAGGTTTGCCTCGGCTTCGTTCCCCGCGGGCAGTCGTCCGAGCGCAATATCCTCAATGCCGTCGTTGTTAAAATCGGCTAACCACGTGTCGCTCGATGATTCCATAAACGCCGTATCGATAAGTCGTGTCGGGACGAGGTTCGGGTTATTATTTCCGAGATAACCGTGCGAATCGAAGCTCGAATCGCCAAACAAAATCGCGAATTTCGGCTTGAGTGTCCACGTCGCAGCCGCGCGCTGTAGAAATTGCTTCACCGAATCGGACGTGATGACGCCCGAACCGAATTCATCCGCAACGTCTTCGGTCAATGCAACATAAACGTTAAAACCTTGCGCCGCACGCATTTGCGCCAATTGTGAAGCTTGCGTTCGCAGTATCGTCGGAGTGATGATAACGATGTCCGCTCTATTTGCAGCGCTGTTCAAGTCCGAAGGAACGTTCGCTTCGATCAACGCCGGTTGCTCGTGCTGCGAATCCGGCAGCGCGATAAATTCGCGGTCGTAATACGCGGGCTCAAGATCGAAACAATATCCGTTGCCCTCTTCGCGATCAATTAGTGCGTCTACCTGGCGAGTGACGCTGCCGTTCTGAATTTCATAGACGGCAATTTTTGGCGTGGAAAAATTTGAAACGGTGACGGTATCGCCCGCAGCCAGACTGAACCGAATATTACTATTCACAGCCTTATACAGGCGCGAATATGTTACGCTGACGGTATCGACCAGGCTAACATCGTTACCCGCGCCCACCGATTGGAGCTTGACGCTGTTGATGCCGTCGATCAATACAGATTCCGGTACATCAAACTGAAATTCCCGATTTTGCGTCTCGCTATAGCTCACGACGCCAAGATTAAAGTTGTTAAATACTACGTTGACAGCATGCTCGCCCGCCGAGAGACCTTGCAGCCTGACCGAAACACGCGCC
Source organism: Pyrinomonadaceae bacterium (assembly GCA_041747435.1). Classification (GTDB taxonomy): domain Bacteria; phylum Acidobacteriota; class Blastocatellia; order Pyrinomonadales; family Pyrinomonadaceae; genus JBGTFE01. The sequence goes on from JBGTFE010000061.1 coordinate 15,051, forward strand.
GGATTTTGACCGTCAACCTTATTGAGCGTCAGGTTCTGCACCGTTTGCGCCGTGCCGCTTATGACCCCACCGAACCAATTTTCCGCGTCTCCATTCAAGATGGACGAAACATAAAGCGAACGGTCTTTGCGCTGAACTGTCACACGGTAATTTTGCGCCCGGTCTTCTTCTGCGGTCCCGCCTCTCATGTCCGTTATGCGTACGCCCGCGGTTTGACCGTTGATCAGATAATAGACTTGTATGCCGGATTCGAGCGTATCGACTCCGCGTCCGAAAAAAAAGATCGCGCCGTCGCCTCCGATTTTCATCGGAACTTGCTGCGCGCTGACAAAAAGCTGCCAATTATTTCGGTTTGTACTCGTATTGAACCCGGCGGACTGTAATTCCGCCGCCGAAACGCGATACCATCCGTCGTGATCGACAGCGATTTTGACGCCGCTTTGTGCCGCGATCTGCCACTGCTGCGCCTGATCGAGCGAAGAATTTTCGATCTCCCGCTCGCCGACAAATTCCTTTTCCGCAGAAGTTTGCCCAACTCTCGATAATTCGGATAGCAAAGCCGATTGGCGTTCAAATTTATTAACGAAACCTTTGAAAATCGGAGAAATCGGACCGTGGAGAGTCGTCGTGCCGTCAATACTTATGTCTTCGAGATAATAAACCGCGCCGCGTTTTGCGTCGGCATCGATCCAGCCGTAACTTTCGCCGCTGGCGACCAATTCAACGTTCCAACGCAATGCGCTTCCCGCGATCGGCGCGGCGTTTAGCAATTCGCGCTCACCGTCTGCTTCGCGATAAACATTAAAGCCGAGATTGCCCGACTCGCCGCCGGTCAGCCATTTCAGCGACACGGTATTTCCGTCGGTAAACGCCTCAAACGTGTCTAATTTTATAGCCATCGGTGCGAAATCGACGGTCGGATCGGACGTCGCGGCAATGCCGAAAACCCGTCCTTTTAGCGTATTTGCGGCTTCAGTCGCAAAATTTACAAACTGTGCGTAGCCGATGGATAGAACAAATACGATCGTAAGGATCGCAAAAACTCTGCTTTTTCTCTGCATTGGAATATCTCCTGAAAATCTTCTTAGTAAAATGGTTCTTGGATCAAGACGAGCCGGAAATGGCATAGAGCAAATTGGGACACGATGATTGCTGAGGGCGCCTGGTCTTTGATAAGCGAACGTCTACGTTCGATCTATTTCCGTTTTCTGTCGGAACATTTTTCTCGGGGATTTGGCTGGAAGATCCGCGTGAGAAGGAGCCAATTCATATTAGCAAAACAATGTTGGCAATTGCAACACTATTTTTGTAGCCCTTGAGGCGCCGACTTTCGCGGTGCTGTACGTTTTTTTGCGGCGGTGACAGTTTTCGGAAAAGTAAGATAAGATAAAAATCGACACAATTTTTATGAAAATAATTAACGTTATCGTTTGCCTAACTATTTTTGGAAGTGCGCTGTTCGCGCAAAAACCGGGCGACGTTCTTGCCACCGCCGCAAACAAAAAATTCACGGCGGAAATCCTTAGTCCTGACGTGCGAGACATTTACGAAAATCTTCCGAAGCGGTTAGCAGACGCGAGGCGGGAGCTTCTATCGCACCAAATCGAAAATATTTTACTAGAGATCGAAGGCGCTGTAAGGAAAATGTCGATAGAAAAGCTTTATGAAACCGAGATAAGCTCGAAAGTTCCCGATCCGACCGATTCCGAGATCGAAGCCGTCTACGATGCTACTCGCGCGCTTCAAGGTGTTCCGCTTGCCGACGTGCGCACGCAAATTATCGCTTTTCTCCGCCGCGATCCGGAAGAAACGATTTGGACAAAATTTTTTGAGCAGCTCAAAATCAAATACAAACCGGTCGCCGTTAAAGACGTCAATGCGGCGAATCTCAAGCCGACGGATATTTTGGTGACGATCGGTGCAAAGCAAATCACCGTCAAGGATTTTGAAGAAAAAAACGGACAAGCGCTCTATGAATTTGAAGCAGACGTTTTTGAAATTGTTTCGGAGGATCTAAAAGAAATGGTTTCCTCCGAGCTCGTTGGCATGGAAGCCGTGGAGCAGAACGTTACGCCAAGCTCGATCGTCGCGCGCGAAGTCACTGATAAATTGCGCGAATACACCGAGGAGGAGCGCGCCGGACTGCAAGCGGCATTGGACAAGCGTCTATTTTCAAAATACAAGGCGCAGTTTTTCCTAAAAGAGCCGAAGCCTTTTGTTCAGAATATTTCAGTCGACGACGATCCGACGCAGGGCGCCGCAACAGCGCCTGTTACGGTTGTGATGTTTTCCGATTTTCAATGTCCGGCTTGTTCGGCGGTGCATCCGGTGCTGTATAAAGTTTTGGCGGAGTACAAAAATAAAATTCGTTTCGTAGTTCGTGATTTTCCTTTAATGACGATCCACAAAAACGCCCTTCGCGCCGCGCTCGCCGCAAATGCTGCCCACGCACAGGGAAAATTTTTCCAATACATAGACATCTTATACAAGAATCAAGACGCGCTCGGCGACGATTCATTGACGAAATACGCCTCCGATCTGGGTTTAAATCTAGAGCGCTTTGCATTAGACTTTAGCAGTGAAAAAAACGCCGAGGAAATTCGCAAAGATATTGCAGACGGCAAGAGTTACGGCGTGAACAGCACGCCCACAATATTCGTAAACGGAATCAAAGTTCGTGTTAATTCTGCCGAAGGTTTCAGAAAGGCGATCGAACGGGCGTTAAAAAAATAGGAATTTGTCGGACAATATTCGATCGATCGCAAATTGCGAAAATTATGCGTTTTTATCTTTTTATCATAGTTATTTTATCAATTGCGGCTTGCAGCGGAACGCCCGGAAATTCGGACGTCAAATCCAACGTCAACAAGAATGTGCCAAACGCAGCGCCTGTTTACACTTACGAGGTTGTGAATACATTTCCGCACGACCCAAAATCGTTTACGCAAGGTCTGGTGATTCACGACGGTTTTTTTTATGAAAGCGCCGGGCAATACGGCGAATCCGATCTGCGAAAAGTTGAGCTTGCAACCGGCAAGGTTGTGAAGCGGAAGAAACTTTCCGACAGCTTTTTTGCTGAAGGAATGACGATCTTAAACGATAAGATCTATCAGATAACCTGGAGGGAATTCACGGGTTTCGTCTACGATATGGATTTTAATCCTTTGAAGGAATTCCGCTATCAGGGCGAAGGCTGGGGCTTAACGAACGACGGCACAAATCTCATAATGAGCCAGGGAACACACGTTATAAAGTTTATCGATCCGGAAAACTTACAGACGATCCGCACGATCGTCGTAAATCGTGAAGATGGCAAACCGCTTTACGACATCAACGAACTCGAATACGTCAACGGCGAGATCTGGGCGAATATTTGGCGCGCATCCGACCCGGCAGTTTTGGGTAAACCAAATCATATTGCCCGTATCGATCCGGCTTCGGGCAAGATTCTCGGCTGGATCGATCTGGGCGGGATAGCGCCCGATGAAGTTAAAGACGACGAAAAAACTCTAAACGGAATCGCCTATGATGCCGCAAGCGACCGGATTTTTGTCACCGGCAAAAAATGGAAAAAGCTCTTCGAGATAGAGATAAAACCGAAACCATAAATGTCCTCAGATAACGAAAAATTTATGCGCCGGGCAATTTTGCTTGGGCAAATCGGAATCGATGCAAACAACGGCGGACCGTTCGGCGCGGTCGTCGTACGGAATGGCGAAATTGTCGGTGAAGGCTGCAACCTCGTGACTTCGACAAACGATCCGACAGCGCATGCCGAGATCGTGGCGATTCGCGAAGCTTGTAAAAAATTAAATTCATTCCAATTGGAAGACTGCGAAATTTACACTTCGTGCGAGCCGTGCCCGATGTGTCTCGGCGCGATCTACTGGGCGCGTCCGGCAAGAATGTTTTTCGCCTGCACGCGCGAAGACGCGGCAAATGCCGGCTTTGACGACGATTTTATCTACGAGGAGATCGCGTTGCCGCCCGCCGAGCGCCGTATTGAAACCGTAAATTTTTTGCGCGACGAAGGTTTATTGCTGTTCGAGAATTGGATAAAAAAACCGGATAAAACTGAGTATTAACGGGGATGAAAAGGATATATGGGATTTTTAATGATAATTTTATCCCGGTCTATCCCCTTTATCCCTGTTAATTTTTTCTTTATCTTTTGATGATCAAATTTATTCTCAATGATAAAACCATCGAAACCGATCTGCCGCGCGGCACGACCGTTCTGGATTTTGTCCGTTATCACAAAAATTTAAAAGGAACAAAGATCGGCTGCCGCGAAGGAGATTGCGGCGCGTGTTCTATTCTTGTCGGCGAATTAGTTGACGATTCTGTAAAATACCGCACGCAAACTTCCTGCCTTATGCCGTTGGCAAATGCAAACGGAAAACATATCGTAACCGTCGAAGGAATCAACAAAGAAAACGGCGAATTAACCAATGTGCAGCAAGCGATGGTCGATGAATCCGGAACGCAATGCGGCTTTTGCACCGTCGGTTTCGTGATGTCTCTGACAAATTTCTGCATCGACGATGCACCGAAAACAAACGAAATGGCAGTTTCCGCGATCGACGGAAACATCTGCCGCTGCACGGGTTACAAATCGATCGAGCGCGCGGCTGAGAAATTGACGCAAGCTTTGTCAGTACCATCTGCGGTAGCGGATGGTTTAAGTTTGGCGATCGAAAAAGAAATTGTTCCCGAATATTTTTCCGGCATTAAGAAAAGAATCGAAATCCTCAAATCTGAGATTTCAAATCCAAAATCCAAAATCCAAAATCCAAAATTCCTCGCTGGCGGCACCGATCTTTACGTTCAAAAACCCGAAGAAATGGTTGGCGCTCCGGCGCAAAATCTGTTTGACGATCCGGATTTGAGAAAGATCGAAGAAGTTGGCGATTTTATCGAAGTCGGCGCGTCCGTAGTCGTTACCGATCTGCTTGAATCTCCGATCTTTCGGCGTATTTTTCCTAATCTATACAAACATCTAAAACTCATTTCTTCGACGCCGATCCGCAACATGGCGACCTTGGCGGGAAATTTCGTCAACGCCTCGCCGATCGGCGATATGACGGTTTGGTTTCTGGCTTTGGACGCAAGTGTTGTTTTGTCGGTACCATCTGCGGCGGCGGATGGTTTAACTCAGCGCGAAATCCCCTTGCGCGAGCTTTATTTGGGTTACAAAGATTTGGCAAAAACAGAAAGTGAATTCATTAAAACAATTCGCTTCCGCAAAGACGTACAACATTTTAATTTCGAGAAAGTATCAAAGCGAACGTGCCTTGATATTTCTTCGGTAAATAGCGCCATTTCAGTGAAAATCAGAAGCCCGCACGTAAGTAAGGGCGGAATGCAGTCCGAATCCACCCTTGCTGACGCGCGGGTTTCTGTTATTGACGAAGCGCACGTAGCAGCCGGCGGAGTCGCGCCCATTCCTTTGTATCTGAAAAAGACTTCCGAATTTTTGCGCGGCAAGGAAATTAACGAAACAACGATCACCAAAGCGAATGAAATTATGCAGTCTGAGATAAGCCCGATCTCGGACGTGCGAGGCTCGGAAAGTTACAAAAGATTGCTTTTAAGGCAATTGTTCACCGCGCATTTTTTCGAATTATTTGGTTATCAGCCCAAATGAAAAACATTGATTCAAAATCGCATGTGCGCGGCGAGTCGGTTTATCTCGACGATGTTCCTTTGATCGAAGGGACGCTTTTTGCTTGCGTTTATGATTCACCCGTCGCGCACGGAATTTTGAAAAGTGTTGATATAAATGAAGCGCAAAAGTCGGAAGGCGTTGTCAAAGTTATTCTCGCAAACGATCTGATCGGAGAAAACCAGATCGGCGGAATTTTGCCGGACGAGCCTTTGCTTGCCGATACAGAAGTCCATTTTTGCGGAATGCCGGTCGCGATCGTTCTCGCCGAAAGCGAGGAACAGGCAAGAGCGGCGGCAAAAAAAATTACATCGGAGATCGAACCGCTTGAAGTTGTAACCGATCCGCGTGTCGCTTTTGCAAAAAACGATCTGATCGTTCCGCCAAAACATTTCAAATTGGGCGACACCGAAAACGCCTTCAAAAATTGCGAGCATGTTTTCGAAGGTCGAACCGAACTAAACGGGCAGGAACATCTTTATATCGAAACGCAAGGCGCATACGCCGTTCCGACCGAGCAAGGCGGTTTGAAAATTTATTCGTCGACGCAAGGTCCGACCGCCGTTCAGCGTTGCGTTTCGCGCGTTACAAATCTTGCGATGAATTTAGTCGAAGTCGACGTTCAGCGTCTTGGCGGCGGCTTCGGCGGCAAGGAAGATCAGGCAAACGCTTGGGCTGCGATCTGCGCCGTCGGAACGCAATTGACGAAACGCCCGGTAAAATACGCGCTTCATCGAATGGAAGATATGCGCATGACCGGAAAACGTCATCCGTATTCGTCGGATTACAAGATCGGACTCGACAAAGATTTGAAGATCGTCGCGTATGAAGCCGTGTTTTACCAAAACGCGGGCGCAAGCGCCGACCTATCGCCGCCGGTTTTGGAGCGCACACTTTTTCATTGCACGAACTCGTATTTTATTCCGAACGTTACGGCGACCGCGTATTCCTGCCGCACAAATTTGCCCCCAAACACGGCGTTCCGCGGCTTCGGCGGACCGCAGGGAATGTTTGTGATCGAGTCGGCGATGGCGCACGCGGCGGAAAAATTAAACGTTCAGGCAAGCGAAATTCAGCGAAAAAATCTTATAAACGACGGCGACGAATTTCCTTACGGACAGATCGCCGAGAGCGAAGCGATCACGAGTTGGACGCAAGCCGATGAAAAATACTATTTCGCAAAACTTCAAAAAGAAGCGGAAGAATTTAATAAACAAAACAAATTCATCAAAAAAGGCGTAGCGATCCAGCCGGTTTGTTTCGGAATTTCGTTTACAAAGACGCCGATGAACCAAGCGCGCGCGCTCGTTCACGTTTATACGGACGGAAGCGTCGCGGTTTCGACCGGCGCCGTCGAAATGGGACAAGGCGTGAACACAAAAATAGCCCAGGTCGCCGCCGAAATTTTTTCGCTGCCGCTTTCGCAGGTAAAAATTCACACGACAAACACTCTGCGAATCGCTAACACTTCGCCAACCGCCGCGTCTGCCGCCGCGGATCTGAACGGCAAAGCGACCGAGATGGCTTGCGAAACAATTTTAAAACGTCTCAAAGAAGTCGCGAAAGGTTTCGTCGAAGCCGAAAGCGCTGACGATGTTTCCCTCCGTGACGGTTTTGTCTACCGCAGCGGCGAAAAAACCGATCTCGATTGGCAAAGGCTCGTTTTTGAATCGCATCTTCAGCGCGTAAATTTAAGCGAACACGCGCATTACGCCACGCCGGGAATAAACTTTGACTGGTCGGTCGCAAAAGGTCATCCGTTCGCGTATCACGTTTATGGCACGGCAATCGTCGGCGTTACGGTCGATTGCCTGCGCGGACGTTACGATATCGATTTTGTAAAATGCTGTCACGATTTTGGAAGTTCGATGAACACTTCTGTCGATAACGGACAAATCGAAGGCGGGATCGTGCAGGGCATCGGCTGGATGACAATGGAAGAAGTCGTTTTCGACGCCGAAGGACGTTTGCGCTCAAATGCGCTTTCGACCTACAAAATTCCCGATATTTATTCCGTTCCAAAAACAATCGACATTCTTCCGCTCGAAACGACGCGCGCAAATCTTGCGATCTTCAATTCAAAAGCCGTCGGCGAACCGCCTTTGATGTATGGATTAGGCGCGTATTTTGCGATCCGCGAAGCGGTCAAAGCGTTTCGGTCGGACGCATCGGCTGACGCCGACGATACGGACATTCGTTTCGACGCGCCTTTTACAACGGAAAAGGTTTTGATGACTCTGTATAACGCGGGAAATTAGCATCATTTGAGGCACGAACGCAGAGAAACGTAAGAACTCTGTGTCCTTTGTTGCTCTGTGGTAAATTTTCTTTGATGAAAAACGAATTGGAAATCTGGCAATTTGCCGCCGAAAGATTAAAGCGCGGCGAAACCATGATGCTTCTTGTCGTGGTGGAAAGTTCGGGAAGTTCTCCGGGACGGCAAGGCTTTAAGATGGTCGTCGTCGGAGATCAAATGTGCGGAAGCATTGGCGGCGGCGTGATGGAAATTCGGCTTGTGGAACAAGCCAAATTGCGAATTACGAATTGCGAATTACGAATTAAAACAAATTTAGTTGAACAGGTTCATCAAAAAAACTCGCCGCTTTCGAGCGGAATGATCTGTTCGGGAAAGCAAACGATTATTTTTTTCGAGTTGAATCCGGTTCATCTTCAAACGATTAACGAAATAATCGACGCGCTTGAAAGGGAGCTTCCAAAACAATTACGAATTACGAATTACGAATTACAAATTCGCCAAATTGCCGAAAACGACTTTCGCTTCGAAAAATTGAATGAAAACGAATTTATTTACGAAGAAAAGCTTGGTTATAAAAACCGGCTTTTCATAGTAGGCGGCGGACATTGCGCACTCGCGCTTTCAGAATTAATGTCAAAGATGGATTTTCACATCTCGCTTTTTGACGACCGAAGCGAGCTGAATACGATCGACAAAAACCGCTATGCCGATGAAAAAACGATCATTGAATCTTATGAAAACATCGGCGAATTTATCGCGAGCGGAGAAAATCACTTTGTCGTCGTTATGACGCTCGGCTATAGATCGGACGAAACCGTGATAAAAAAATTGTTCGACAAAAATTTCAAATATTTCGGCGTTCTCGGAAGTAAGGCAAAAATGAAGACGCTGCTGCGAAACCTTGAAAAGGAAGGCTTTGACAAAGAAAAACTAAAAAAAATTCGCACGCCGATCGGTTTGCCGATCAACAGCCGCACGCCCGAAGAAATCGCCGTGAGCATCGCGGCGGAGATTATCGGCGTCAAAAATTCTGAAACCGAAAGGTAAAACTAAACGTCTTTTGTTGCGGTAAAGACAAAATTCGAGCCCGCAGTTTGAATGGATCACGCAATTGGCTGGGAAAACGAAATTCTGATGTCGCGCGCCGACAGCGAAGGCGCCGCGGCACAAATTTGCGCCGAAATGACCGATGCGCAGCTTATCGGATTGGTTTTGACGGGCGACGAAATCGCGTTTGAAAATATTTTCGAACGCTACAAGCGGCTCGTCGCTTCGGTCGCCGCCAGATATTTTCGGCGCGGCGAGGAAATCGAAGAGATCATTCAGATCAGTTTTACAAAAGTCTATCTCGAGCTTGGAAATTTTAACGGAAATCACGAGTTTTCGCTCGCCGGCTGGATCGGGCGAATCGCCGCAAACGCCTGCCTCGACATTCTCAGAAAACAAAAACGAAAACCGGAAAATCTGCATTGCGAACTTTCGGATGAGGAAAACGAATTCCTTTTTACAGAGGCGGAAAATGGCGATAGAACGGCGGAGAATTCGCATATCACACGCGATCTTGCGGAAAAACTTCTATCGCGGCTTCCGGCGAAAGATCGCGCGGTGTTGCAGATGCTCGAGGTCGAGGAAATGAGCATCAAAGAAATCGCTGCGCTTACCGGCTGGTCTCAATCGAAAGTAAAAATTCGCGCGTTTCGCTCGCGCAAGGCTTTGCGCAGAATTTTGAAAGAGTATTTGTAACCAAAACTCGCGGCAGAGCGTCTTTGGAAATGAAACAATGGACAAAAGCAATCTCCAAAAACACGAACTCGACCGCATCGGGCGTAATTTGCTCGGCGCGGCTAGAGTTCGTGATGAAGAGATCGAAGCTTTGATCGCTTCGCCGAATCTTTTTGCCGCGGTAAAAATGCGAATAAAAAAGGACGACTCGCGCCGCAAACCGAAAGCGTTTTTCTTCTGGAATTGGCAAACGGCGGCTGGCGCAGTTGCGGTTTTAGCGCTCGCGCTGATCGTTACCGCCGCGATCTTTTTCAGAACTACGGATTCCGCGGAATTAGCTGAAGAAACAATTCAGCCGGATACGGAAACTACAACCGATCTGCCCGTAATTCCGACTGAAATTGTCAAAAACAAAGAAGTAAAGAACGTTGAGCGAGCCGCGGTCAAAACCGAAAAACCCAAAGTCCGGGATCGTGCACAAAAGCCGAAACCGGTGAAACAAACACAATCGGACGCTATCGAAGGCGCATTTTATGCGCTGACGCTCGGCGGAAACTGGGAAGCTGACGCGGAAAATTTGCGGATCGTCCGCGCCGAGCTTTCGCGCGCCGAGCTTTTCGCGCTCGGTGTAAATTTGCCGGTCGAAAACGAATCCGCAATGGTTAAAACCGACCTGCTAGTCGGCGCCAACGGCGTGCCAAAAGCGATCCGCTTTGTCGAATAATTTTTAGGAGAAAGAAATGAAATATTTTGCAGCAATAATATTATTGATCGCGCTGACGTGTATCGTCCCGGCGCAAACCGTGACGACAACCGTCGAGGTGCCGCCGACTGTTACGACCGTACAAAAGGCTCCGACGGTCGCTTCTGCCGTGACGTTGCCGCCGATCGCGGTAAACGTCGTGCCGTTTTCCGGCTACAAAACGTATACGGAAAGCCTGATGTCGAGCAGCAGAAAGATCGTCAAAAACGCCCCGTTTTCAGCCGAAGGAATTAGTGAAAGCACGCAAATCTTGGAAGACGGCAACCGCATCAGCCGTTCACACACGACAAAAATGTACCGCGACAGCGAAGGGCGTTTTCGCCGTGAAAATTCGGGAAGCACCGACGGCGCCACAGGTTTTAGCTATTCCACCTACGGCGGAATGTGGTCGACCTACGGTTTCAGGGACACGATCTCGATCTTTGATCCGGTCGCGGGTGTCAGCTATGTTTTGAATCCAACCGACAAAACTGTCCGCAGGACAAATATCCGCGTCGTTCCCGGAAAAATTTACAGCACTCAGGCGACCTCGCCGGCGCTCAAAGCCGAGCCTGCGAAAAAAGCCGCCGAAGCTAAGGCAAAGAAATCTGAGAAAATGGAAAATGACGTTCAGGTAAAAGAAAAACCGAATGTCTTGATCGCGCCGAACATAAGCATCAGCGGGAACGGCTCCGGCATCGGATTCAGTATGGGAATCAGCACCGGTATGTTTACCGATCAAGCTAACAGCAAAACCGAATCGCTCGGCACCAGGAGTTTTGAAGGCGTTGAAGCCGAAGGCTCACGCACCGTAACGACGATCGAAGCGGGAAAGATCGGCAACGAGCGCGCGATCGAGATCAC
>JBGTFE010000062.1:0-69166 GCA_041747435.1 Pyrinomonadaceae bacterium
AAAATCTCCCGGATTAACAAAAAAGTCGAATTGTTCGCCAAATCCCCAAGGAACATATGTAATGTTTCCGCCCGGATTATTCATACTTCCTTTATAAAAGAAGAAACATTGTCCGTCGCCCGAACCGAGAGCCGGACAGCGATATGATGCGAGATCGGCAATGCCGTCACCGTCGTAATCGCCGGTGATCGCCGTGTCATCGCCCGTCTGCCCGAAGAATTCTTCACGAATTGTGTTATCTGTTGCATTCAGAATATAAAATGCGGCAACGGTCGGCGCGCCCGGACGCCAGACGGCAATATCGTCTCTGCCGTTCACATTGTAATCGTTCGGCACGATAAAATCGGTCGCGGCTGTTCCGAAATTCTCCAATCTTAGCGAATTGGATTGAGTTCGATGGATCCACCAGGTGATGGAAGTGCCGTGATTTTCCGGTACTGCCGAATCCGATTTCTGCTGTTCGCCTTGTTCCGCTTGAATTCTAAGTTTTTCACGAACCGTATCGGCTCTGAAAAATTCATTGTTAAATGTTCCGATTGCCGGTGGCGGTGTGTTGTCACGCGCCGTCGTATAGTCAGTTTTGCCGTCGCCGTCAAAGTCGGCATTGGCTTCCGCCGGTGTAGTAGGTCCGCCTTCAACAGTCAAAGTAGCCGCCGAGATCGAGCCTGTATCACCTGCACAGCCGTCTTCCAAGCGAAGCGTCCATGTTCCGGTCGGGTCTGCTACCGTTGAAAACGCCGGTGTCATTAGTGAATCAGTACCCGCACCGGCAACGCCGCCGCCGGTTGTCGTCCGGTAATTGCCCGCCGTCAACGCTTCGGTTGCAAGCCGATTAGCTGCTTCCGTCCACCAGTTTACGCCGACTGCCGAATCCCTGAAATTATACGGTCCCGCCAGATCGGACGAGTCGCCCGATCCGCCCGAAGTCGTCGAGCCGGTCCGTGAAAAGACAATGTGCGATGCGCCGTTCGGGGCGATCAAGGTCGCCCGCACATCGCCGACCCAAGAGTGAATCGGGCTGTGCGTCGTGCTTAATTCGACATTCGTCGGCGGTCCGGCAACGCCGGAAACACTAAAAGTAACATTGCGCGGTGTCGGCACGAACGCGCCCCAGCAGTTGCCGCTCGGGGCATCGGGAATCGCTCCCAAATTTGCCCCGCCAAAAGTTGCCGCCGGCACAACCGAATCGCTTTGACCGACGGCGACTGCATTCGCCGTATTTTGTTTACCCACGCTCCACAGAGCAACCGCCGCGATAGTTACCACGGCAACGCAATAAAACAACCGCAGCGTGTTGGGCGGAATTTTCATCAAAAATTTTTTCATAAGCCTCCTCTTGAATGACATGTGAGCCGCAACAGCAACATTATTGATAAATCAATTCGCTGATGACACCCATGACAATTTATATCTCTTCCAGAATTCGATCTTGTTCAATCGACCTGCCTACTGAAAGCCATAAAATAGCCGCTCACAAGGCATTCGAAATACGCACTTCGCTATTAAAGTTGATCATGGCTTCAGGAACGAATAATTCCCTAACTAGTGTTTGAAGCGTGTTTCTATCCAAAACCGCCAACAACTAAAAACGAGTTAAAGGTATGATACCACAGGTCTTTGGGAAAAACAAAAACCGGCAAGCCGCATTAGAATTAATTAGAATGATTCTTTTTGTGCTTGAAAAAAAAATCGGCGTTCGCCGCGTTTCGCCGCTTGTTTGTTTCTCACGTGGGTACATTTTGCTTTTGGTTCTGAAAGATTATAAAGTAAAAGAAAGACAAGGTTTGGGGGGCGCGCGATGTCAAAAGACGTAATTCATGTTGGTGGCGAAGACGTAGTAGTCAGGGAAGACACAGCAAAATCATATCGCGGAGTTATTTGGGCTTTGGGAAGTATTGGGATTTTTATTGTGGTTACGGCTTTGATCCTATTTTTCTTTTTATTCAGAGCCGCAACAGATGATAAACCTGCGGCGAACACAGCCAATACCGAACGAAACGCGCGATAAATTTATACTGAAAAGGAAAGTGGAAGACGGAAGATTGCAGCGCTTTTTTCCGTTTTCCACTTTGCATTTTATGCTGATACTAGGCATTGAAAGCTCATGCGATGAAACGGCGGCGGCGGTCGTCCGCGACGGAACACGTATTTTGTCGTCGGTTATTGCCTCGCAAATCGAGCTTCATCGCCCATACGGCGGCGTTTTTCCGGAGCTTGCCGCGCGCGAGCATCTCGCGAAGATCGATCCGATCGTGGAGGAAGCTTTGGAAAAAGCAGGAGTAACGCTCGAAGATATCGATGCCGTCGCCGTTACGCAAGGTCCCGGTCTTATCGGATCGCTGCTCGTCGGCGTTTCCTACGCAAAGGCGCTCGCGTGGGGCTTGAATATTCCGTTCGTCGGCGTAAATCACATCGAAGGTCACGTTTATTCTGTCGTTTTTGAAAACCCGCCGGTTGAATATCCGGCGCTCGCGCTGATCGTTTCCGGCGGTCACACGAATTTGTTTTTTATCCCGGAAGAGGGAAAATACAAGGTCGTTTCGCGGACGCGCGACGATGCGGCTGGCGAGGCTTTTGATAAGGTTGCGAAGATGCTGGGGCTGAGTTATCCGGGCGGTCCGGTGATCGAAAAACTTGCCGAAACGGGCGACGCGAAAAAAGTAAAGTTTCCGATCGCAAAAATTTCCGACGGTCGTCCCGATTTCAGTTTTAGCGGTTTAAAGACAGCGGTTTCGCGTTATATTCGCGAAAATCCGGTTGAACCCGTTAAGGAAAATGAAGCACCGTCGCAGGAAATTAAAGATCTTTGCGCAAGCTTTCAGTCGACGGTTGTGCGCTCTCTGATCGGAACAACGGAGAAAGTTGCAAAAGAGCTGAATCCGAAAACTTTGATGGTTGCCGGCGGCGTCGCCTGCAACGGCGAGCTTCGCCGGGCAGCAGAAGAAACAGCGAAAAAATTAAATTTGCCGGTTTATTTTCCGTCAAAACATCTTTCGACAGACAACGCCGCGATGATCGCCGCCGCCGGCTATTTCCATCTTAAAAATGGAGAAACCTCCGATCTTCGGATGTCGGCGGACGTCACGATGAGGCTGCAAAATTTTGAAAATGAAGACGCCGAATTAAAAAGAAAAAAGGTACGTTATCGCCTGTAAATTCAAAAATTTATTTGTCTTGATTTTAGAAGACACGAATCGTTACAATTTAATCAAGGCAGCGGTTTCAAACGGAAGTAAAAATGAATCGAATCTTCATCACGGCTTTTGCCATCGTTTTTTCAACCTTCACGTTTTTTTATTCGTCTAACATCCGGAAAATTGAAAGCAAACCTCAAAAGAATGAAGCCGGAAAATGCCGGATGCCGTCGTTTGAAGAAGCTTACGGCGAATCGGAAGCGGTCTTCATCGGCGAGGTTTTGAGCGCGGAAAAGAAAGGCGACGACAAAGTTTTTAAGTTCCGCGTCGAAAAGTATTGGAAAGGAAACGGTGAGCGAGAAGTGCAGATCCGAGTTTATGAATCAACGCGTTTTCAAGCGTGGTTCAAAACCGGCGAAAAATATCTCGTTTTTGCAAACGCTGACGAAGAAGGAATTTTGCGCGATTACGCGCGGTGCTCGCGAAGCAAAGAACTAGAAAACGCTTCAGACGACGTGGAGAAACTCGGGGAAGCAAAACGCCCAAAATAGAGAATTTATAGGGAGAAAAATATGAAAAGGGTAGTAACTTTGGCAGGTTTGATTTTTGCAAACCTGCTTTTGATCTTGAACATTTTTGGGCAAGGCGTTCCATCGCCGCTCACGATCAGAATGCAGCCGTTTTTATCGGGTTTGGCGCAGCCGATTTTGATCAGAAACGCCAAAGACGGCACAAAACGGCTTTTTGTCGTTCAGCAGCGCGGCATTATAAAGGTCGTTCAGCCGGGCGCCTTTGTCTCGACGGATTTTATGAACATTGCTTCAAAAGTCAGTTCGACGGGCAGCGAACGCGGGCTTTTGGGAATGGCGTTTCATCCGCAGTTTTCGACCAACAGCTACTTTTTTGTAAATTATACGCGCCAATCGGACGGCGCAACCGTTGTCGCGCGCTATACCGCGATCAATGGCAACACGCTTGGCGATCCGAACAGCGAAGTGATTTTATTAACAATTCCGCAGCCGTTTTCAAATCACAACGGCGGAATGATCGAGTTCGGTCCTGACGGCAATCTTTATATCGGAACAGGCGACGGCGGTTCGGCGAACGATCCGGGCGCACGGTCGCAGAATATCAATGAGCTCCTGGGCAAAATGCTCCGCGTCACGCCGAGCGTGGCGGCGGTTCCGCCAAATCCGGCATACACGAATCCGCCGGATAATCCATACGTTGGCGTCGCGGGCGCAGATGAAATTTACGCGATCGGTTTGCGAAATCCGTGGCGTTGGTCGTTTGACCGCGGCGGCACAAATCAGCTTTGGCTGGGCGATGTCGGACAAGACGCGATCGAAGAAGTTGATCGAATTACGCTTGGCGGAAACTACGGTTGGCGTGTTTACGAAGGAACGCAATGCACGGGCAATGATCCGGGACTTTGCACACCGGGCAATTATATAATGCCGATTTTTCAGTATGCACAGACCGGTTCTCGATGTTCGGTAACGGGCGGCTATGTTTATCGCGGAACGCTCGGAACTTTTCCGAACGGAACATATATCTACGCTGATTATTGCACCGGCGAGATTTTTACGTGGAACGGCGCTCAGCAGACGATGCAGCTTGATACGCCGCGTCTTATTCCGTCATTTGGCGAAGATGAAGACGGCGAACTCTATGTTGTCGGAATCGGAAGCTCGACTTCGGCAACGGGAACGGTTGAAAAGATCGTTCGCGCGCGCGCTTCGGCGGATTTTGACGGCGATTTTAGAACCGATGTTGCAGTTTTTCGTCCGTCGACCGGAGTTTGGTGGGTGCATCACAGTTCGAACGGAACGTATCGAGCTCAGCAATTTGGTTTGACCGACGACATTCCCGCGCCCGAAGATTTTGACGGCGACAATATATCCGATCTCGGCGTCTTTCGACCTTCGGACGGAACTTGGTATTTTTTCCGCAGCACCAACAGCACGATGGGGATCGTGCAATTCGGCTCTGACGGCGATATTCCGACCGCCGGCGATTACGATGGCGACGCAAAAGCCGATCTTTCGGTCTATCGCCCTTCGACGAATGTCTGGTACGTGCTCCGAACCGCGGATCTGGGTGTGACGATCAAGGCTTTCGGCGTCAGCGGAGATATTCCCGCGATCGGCGATTTTGACGGTGACGGAAAGATCGATCTTTCTATTTTCCGTCCGTCAGTTGGCGATTGGTGGTATTCAAGCAGCGCCGATAACGGATTGAAGGCTACGCATTTCGGCTCGGACGGCGATATTCCGACCGCGGGAGATTATGACGGCGACGGACGAACGGATCTGGCGGTATTTCGCCCGTCAACAAACATCTGGTATTCATTGCGGACAACCAGTGGATTCGTTGCGCTGCAGTGGGGTTCAGCGGGCGATATTCCTACTGTTGGCGATTATGACGGCGACGGACGAGAAGATATTTCGATTTTCCGACCGTCAACCGGAGTTTGGTATGTTTTGCGGAGCTCGAATGGCACCGCGCTGATCGAGCAGTTTGGCTTAAACGGCGATCTACCCGCTCCAACGTATGACGCGCCGTAAAGGTGTTTTGAGTAGATTCAAATTGCGCGGGCAACGGTTAATACGAAAACCTTGTCCGCGCCTTTTTTCTTTAAAATTTTGGCACAGTTTGAAACGGTTGCGCCGGTCGTAAAAACGTCGTCGACGAGCAGGATCTTTTTATTTTCAAAAAATTTGGGGCGCTTTACGTCAAACGCGTTTTTCACCGTCATTTCACGCGCTTTTCGATCCATTGCAGCGCGGTGAACCGGTGTGTGGACGTTGCGGATAAGACTTTGCTCGTCAAGACTGATCCCGGCATTTTTTGAAAGAATTCGCGCCAAAACAGCTGCTTGATTAAAACCGCGTTCGAGAAAACGCTTTTTTGAAAGCGGAACCGGAACGATCACCTCGGCGTCGTAAAAGGCGGAATTCTCAAAAGCTTTTGTGAAAAGATCTCTTAGCTTTGCCGAAACGAAAGGTTCGGTTTTTAGATGAAGGATCGAAGCCGCAAGCCCGTGTTCGTAAATTCCGATAGCTTGCGCCGAATCGTACAAATGTTCGTCGCAGCGGCGACAAAAGGTCTCAAAGTCGGTTTTTCCTTCCTTTAAATATGCGCCGCATTTAACGCAAAGAATTTCGTTACCGGTAAACAGGCGAGTTTTTTTCCAGCACGCCTCACAAACTACGCCGTCGGCGGAATTTTCAACCGACTTTGTGCAGATCGCGCAAGCTTGCGGATAAACGACAGTGAGCAATGAATCGTAGATTCTATTAAGCATAAATTAGAAATGAGATACGAGAGCAAAAAAACTTCTCGTATCTCACGTCTCAGATTTCACTTAAAAACTATTCTTCGTCGAGCAAACCCTGCTCAAGCAATTCCTGGCAATTCAGGCAATAGCGCGCCCACGGAATCGCCGCAAGACGTTTCGGATTGATCTCGTTTTCGCAGTTTTGGCAAAGTCCGTATTCGTCGTCTTCGATGCGCAAAAGCGCTTCGTCAACCAGAACCAACTGTCGGCTTTCATTTTCCGACACCGCCAGCATCACGTTTTTCGAATAATTTCGAACCGCCAGATCAACCGGATCGGGTGTTTCGGAATCGTCGACCGAGAGATCGTTATCCTTTAATTTTTCAATAAGCACATCGCGCTCGGCGATCAGCTTTGCCTTAATTTCTTTTACGTTCGCTTTTGTCATTTCTGATACGGAAACCCTTTGATAATTGTATATGCTCTATATAATTGCTCTACCAAAACGACACGAGCCATTTCGTGCGTCAAAGTAAGAAACGATAAGGATAAACTAAAGTCTGCCCTTTCGACAACCTCCGAAGTGACGCCTTCCGCGCCGCCGATGACAAAAATCGCTTCCTTTAAACCGCGATTCTGCCATTTTTCAATTTCCCGAGCTAATTCCGGCGATGATATCGAGCGTCCATTCACGTCCAATAAACAGACGAAATGGCTTTGATTCAGGTTTTCAAGAATTCGTTTGCTCTCGGTTTCCTTTGTGCCGTCTTTGAGTTCAGTAATTTCACATTTTACAAAATGCGAAAGGCGCCGGCAGTATTCTTCCTGCAGCGCCCGCCAGTTTTTGTCTTTGGTTTTTCCGACCCAAACAAAACGGAATTTCATAAGTTTTCGGGAATCTCAACCTTTTTAGCATCGCGCCAGAGACGTTCGAGATCATAAAAATCGCGTGCTTCTTTTTCAAAGATATGCACGATAAAATCGCCGTAATCGAGCAAGATCCATTCCGCCGAGCGATAACCTTCGATGCGGATCGCCTTTGTTTTCAGTTGTTTTTTTAACTGTTCGGAAATTTCGTCCGAAACGGCTTGAACCTGTCGCTGATTCGCACCGCTGACGATAATAAAAAATTCGGTGAAGCTCGCGACCTCGCGCAGATCGAGCGCGATGATATCAAACGCCTTCTTTTCATCCGCGCACCGAATCGCGAGCTTAACCGTTTCGTCTAAATCGCTGTAAGGCGTTACGGTCGTTATTATCTCGAGCGTTTTCGTCTCGTGCTGTAAAGTTTTTTCCTGTGTAGCTTCCATTATTTATAAATCTGATATTTTTCGATGTATTTTGCAACTTCGTCCGTCACGTCCGAGCGCCACGTTTCGTCGTCTTCGCGAATTTTTCGCCGAATTTCCGTCGCGGCAACGTCAAGTTGAACGGCGTCCGTAATATAGATTTTGGATTTTGGATTCTGGATTTTGGATTTGTTTTCCCTCTTCCTCAAATCAATGATCCTTTCACGAATTTCGTCAGTTATATGCGAAAATCCAATCTCGTAATCGGGACGCGTAACGACGATGATATTAACAAGCGTCAAAACCGTTTCCCACTCGCGCCAGGTCGCGATCTCTTCCCACGAATCCGCGCCCATCACAAAAAATATTTCGGCATCGTGCAGCTTATTTTTGATGCGCGTCAAGGTTTCAACCGTGTATGGTTTTTCAGGAACTTCGAGCTCGATCTTCGAGACATTTATACCCGTTAAATTATTTGTTGCGAGAGCAAGCATCGCAAACCGATGAAAAGCCGAGGTCGGTTTTTTTCTTTTTTTATGCGGTGCGTGAAACGCGGGAACAAGAACGAATTCATCGAGTTTGAAAACTTCGGTCAGTGTTTGCGCGATCTCCAAATGCCCGCGATGAACCGGATCAAAGCTTCCACCGTAAAAAGCGACGCGCGCGCCTTTATCCGATCTCATAAGCTTCCGCCTTTGTTTGTAGATCAAGGTCGATCGATTTTAAATGCGTCAGTTTCTCGGCGACTGCAGATACCAGTTCTTTTATGCCCCGATTTGTCACAGACGAAATTTCGAGAAATTCGGTGCCGTCCTTTTCCGCGCGTTTTTTCAAATTTTCCAATCTTTCCGGCTCATCTAGAGCGTCGAGTTTTGTCGCAACGACAATTTGCGGACGCCCGGCAAGATCTTCACTATATTTTGCCAACTCGCGGTTGATGATTTCGTAATCCTCGACCGGATCTCGATCGGAAACTGAGGAAACATCGACCAGATGAAGAATCAATTTTGTCCGCTCGACATGCCGCAAAAATCGATCGCCGAGTCCTGCGCCTTCCGATGCGCCTTCGATCAAACCCGGAATGTCCGCAACCACGAATGTTTTAAAATCGCCGAGGTCGACGACACCGAGATTCGGCTCAAGCGTTGTGAAAGGATAATCGGCGATCTTTGGTCGCGCCGCGGAAATTACTGAGA
This sequence comes from Pyrinomonadaceae bacterium, assembly GCA_041747435.1. GTDB lineage: Bacteria > Acidobacteriota > Blastocatellia > Pyrinomonadales > Pyrinomonadaceae > JBGTFE01. The sequence continues at coordinate 8,900 of JBGTFE010000062.1, forward strand.
TCAAAGTCGATTTTCCTGCATTCGGAAATCCGACCAACCCGACGTCGGCGATCAATTTTAATTCCAGCTGCAATTCTTTTTCTTCGCCCGGTCGCCCGGTGTAATGAAATCTTGGCGCGCGGCGCGTCGGCGTCGCAAAATGCTGGTTTCCCCAGCCGCCTTTGCCGCCTTTTGCGGCTAAAAACCTCTGCCCCGGCTCGGTAAAATCAAAAAGAAGTTCTTCTGATTCCGCATCAAAAACCTGCGTTCCGACCGGAACTTTTACCGTCGCATCCTCGCCGTCGCGCCCGTGGCGGTTTGAGCCTTCGCCGTGCCGCCCGCGTTCTGCCTTGTGCTCGGGATTGTAACGTAAATGCAAAAGCGTATTTAATCCTGCGTCGGATTCCATCCAGACGCTGCCGCCAACTCCGCCATCGCCGCCCGAAGGTCCGCCGCGCGGCACGAATTTTTCGCGCCGGAAAGCCGTAACGCCGTTTCCGCCGCCGCCGGCTTTAACCATTATTTTTACGCGGTCGATAAACATAAGTATTAATAATTGTAAAATTTATGAATTAGGGAAGCAAAAGCAGGATGAACGCGCGTGATCCAAAAGTAATCAGGCGCCGCAATCGATCTCTCAAAAGCGGCGCCCAATTTTTGCCTTAAAATAAATACCGTTTAACGGGTATCTGACTTAAGGTGGCAAATCTCACATGTACACGCTCGATTTGCCGATTTTGTATTCCGAAGCGGCTCGCGGCGAGTTCACTCCGGTCAGCACACAAATTGCTTTCACATTTCGCTTGCGTTTCTCTCGAAACACCGTGCCGATAGGTTTTTGTTCTGGTGGCTTTTCCTCCACCGCCGGTTACGTTCCCGGCAACGAGGCTCGTGTGCCGAAGCACTCGAGCGACTTTGCTCTCTCTAGCTGTTCCTTTCCAAAGAGCGTTGCCCGTTTTTATCCGAACAACTCGAAAAGTCTCGCAACTTTTCTAGCAAGCCTTTCGGCTCGGTTCAGGGCGTTAATAACAGCTCGCTTCCGTCTTTCGCTGCCCTCAAACAATGCGTCACCGCTCTGTTCGCCTCTCCCTGATCCGGTCAAACGCCCGTGAGCAATTTGACTTTGTAGATGTGATTCTACACGAGTAATTTTCTTTGTCAAGCAGAAAATACTTTAAGTTTTAGCCTTATTTTACGGGCTTTTTTTGAAATTCTGTGGAAAACTTTTTGGGTCACCTGTGGATAAACCTGTGGAAAATCCGGCAAGCATTTTCAAGTCACAATTTACGATTTGGCGCTATTTGAATGAAACTAAATCTGCCTGTGGAAAACCGTCAAAAATCATTTTGAAAAAAAATTTTCAAATCAAAAAAAAGTTAATTTTTTGTCGGTTTTGCCAAAATAAAAACGCACACGTCGCAAAATGACGTGTGCGCTCAACAAAAATTCCGAAAATTTTATGCGGCTTTGGGTTCAAGCTCTGCCGCGCCTTCGGCGTAAACGCTGATGAACTTCCCTTTTTGACCTTTGTTTTCAAATTTGACGAAACCTTCGATCAAAGCGAAAAGCGTGTCGTCTTTTCCGCGACCGACGTTTTTGCCAGGTTTCCATTTTGTTCCGCGCTGGCGAGCGAGGATATTTCCGCCGAGAACTTTTTCACCGCCAAATTTTTTCAAACCCAATCGCTGCGCGGCTGAATCGCGTCCGTTTCTCGATGAGCCAACTCCTTTTTTATGAGCCATATTTCGATTTTGGATTTTGGATTGCGGATTTTGGATTTGAAAACCAAAAACCAAAGACCAAAAACCATTCCTCCAAGTTAAATCTTATCTATCTTAATTTCCGTGTAATTTTGACGGTGACCTTGTGTGCGTTTGTACTGTTTGCGGCGTTTTTTCTTAAAAACGATGATCTTTTCGCCGCGCCCGTGTCCGACGACGGTCGCTTTTACACTGACGCCGCCAATTTTTGCGTCTTTGCCGGTCCCGGTAACCAGAGCATCGAGTTCGACTTTTTTGCCTTCCTTTTCGTCGATCGTCGGCACGCGAAGAGTTTGACCTTCTTCGACCGCAAACTGTTTTCCGCCGGTTTTAATAATTGCGTAACTCATTTTTGTTGTTCTCCTTGCCTAGAGCACAAACTTGCTCGACAGCCGAAACTCAAGATTATAGAGAAAACCTGCGGCAAGGTCAATCGCCGGAGCGCGGGCAACCGCACCCGCAAAGATTGTGGCAGCTATCGAAATCGTTTTTGAACGCTTCACGTTCAACGCAGGCAAGGCTGCCTGCGTTCCAATCGTAAATCAAATCTCCGCCGGATTTTTGACGGCGGCGATAAACGGCAGATTTCTGTAGCGCCCGGCGGCGTCCAAGCCATAGCCGACGACAAATTTGTTCTCGATCTGAAAACCGCAATAGTCGATTTTCAGCTCGGTTTTTACGCGCGGCTCGGGTTTATCGAGCAAGGTAGCGATCTTCAACGATTTCGCGCCCCGCGATCCTAAAATTTCCATCAGGCGAAAGAGCGTTAAACCGGTGTCGATAATATCTTCGCAGACGATCACGTCTTTTCCGCGAATCGAATTCGTCAGATCCTTTAAAATTTCAACGTCGCCGGTCGAAACGGTGCCATCCTTGTAGCTCGAAACCGCCATAAAATCTATCGAAAGCTTAAGATCGATCTCGCGCATCAAGTCCGACAAAAAGATCACCGAACCTTTCAGCACGCCGATCAAAACGAGTTCTTTGCCGGCGTATTCGCGCGTGATTTGCCGCCCGATCTCAGCCACGCGCGCTTTTATTTGATCCGCGGAAAACATTACCTCTAGGTTTGTATTATTCATTTCGCTCGATTCCTTGGCTGTTTGCGTTTCCATTTTTAATCTCCCGCGATTCGTATGTGTTTTTGGAAATATATTTGAGCGGAAGAAAAAGGTCAAATCTGATAAAGTAAAAAGTGAAAGTGCAAAGGTGAAAAGACAAGAAAGCGAATTAGATTTGAAGTCGCACTTTTTCACATTTTGAGCTTTTTAACTCTTTCACTTTAAAAATATGGCGGAAAATAAAGAGCAGCGCGACCGCGTTCGTGAATTGGTCAAACAGGTTTTGGCGACGGTTCCGGTTGAAGAAGAGAAAGAATTTGCGCCGGAACATGTTGTCGTAAACTCACTCAAAGAAAAGATCGGAAGAGAATTTGACCGAGACGAATCTGCTAAAAGTTTAATAACAGAAGACGATCTGCGCGGTTTGGACGAAGGCGCGAAGGTTCGCATCGCGGAAAACGCGCGCCTTACGCCTTTGGCGCAGGACATTGTTCGCGAAAGGCGGATCGAGCTTGTAAAAAAGTCTTCGCGGCGCAGTTATATTGCCGTCAGAAACGTTGCGATCGGCTGCGATCACGGCGGTTTCGAATTTAAAGAACAATTAAAGAAATTTCTCGGAGAACTTGGTTTGAATGTCCGCGACGTCGGGACAAATTCGACCGACGCGGTAGATTATCCGGATTTTGCGCACGCAGTTGCAATCGCCGTCGGCGAAAAACAGGTTGACGTGGGAATTATCATCGACGGCGCCGGAATCGGCAGCGCGATCGCTGCGAACAAAGTTCCAAACGTCCGCGCGGCGGCTTGTTACAACGCGGCGCTGGCGAAAAATTCGCGCGAGCACAACGGCGCGAATGTTCTTACTTTGGGAAGCGGGCAAAATTCTTTTGCGGAAATCAAAGAGATTGTCGAAGCTTGGCTTTCGTCGGATTTGACCGAAGAGCGCCACAAAAAACGCGTTGGAAAAATCGATGCGATTGAGCGACAATACAAATATTAGAAATGGCAGACTCATTTAACGGAAATTACGAGCAGCTTGTCGAGCAGATCACCGATCTGGTTTTGGCGCGTCTTGACGGCGACTATTGCCCGACTTTTTGCCGCGCCGATATTGAGCGAATCATGGACGCCGGCGCGCAGCGCATCGGCATCGTTCTCGGCGAAACGGCGACGGCGCACGATTGGGCTTCGCTGATCGATCACACTTTGCTAAAGCCGGAAGCGACCGAATCCGATATCAAAAAGCTTTGCGACGAAGCCGCCGAGTTCGGTTTTGCGTCGGTTTGCGTAAATCCGAGCTGGGTAAAACGCGCGAGCGAATTTTTGCGTGGAACCGGCGTTCCGGTTTGCACGGTAATCGGTTTTCCGCTTGGCGCTACCTTGCCTGACGTAAAAGCGTTTGAAGCGCGGCGCTCGATCTTTAACGGCGCTCGCGAAGTCGATATGGTCATCAATATCGGCGCGCTGAAATCGGGTGACGATTGTGCGGTCGAGGACGACATCCGCGCGGTTGCGGATGCGGCGCACGAAAACGGGATTTTGCTGAAAGTAATTATCGAAACTGCGCTTTTGACCGATGAAGAAAAAGTCCGCGCATGTCTTTCGGCAAAGAATGCCAAAGCGGATTTTGTAAAAACCTCGACCGGCTTTGCCAAAGGCGGCGCGACGGTCGAGGACGTTGCCTTGATGCGGCGCGTCGTCGGCGAGGCTCTCGGCGTTAAAGCAAGCGGCGGCGTCAAGGGAATTGACGACGCGCGCAAAATGTTCGAAGCCGGCGCGACGCGCATTGGCGCATCGGTCGGCGTCAAGATCGCGCAGGAAGCCGAAGGAAAAAAATCAAATATTGTCGAGGGAAATTATTAGAAAAGTCGAAGGACCAATCTCGAGCTTAGGCTACCGCCTTTTCATCAAATCTTCTAAGGCTGTGTTTTTCAAACAAATCTGCAGTTTCTTCTGCCAAAGATAAAACCAGAAAGAAATCACGCGGATAAATTGCGACCTCGCCTTCTTCGTCAATAACTCGCACTTTGTTTCCGCGCAAACCGATCTTGTAAATTTTCATCGGCACGAGCAATCTTTCATCATCGGTTTCTAAACAAACGGCAAAAACATCTTCGCCTTTTGGGCGCGTCGCGATAGAAACGGTTGTTTCTCTGGTAAATTCAAATTCTCCTAAATCTTTCTCGTTCATCTTATTTTCTCCAACCAAACTTGCAAAACATCTTTCAGGCTTTTGAGTTCTTCGGCGGTTAAATCGGTCTTTTCATTCTTCGGATAAATATCGAGAAGCAAAATCCTTTCATTGCTGACCGCATAATAATAGATGATTCTCGCACCGCCGCGTTTGCCTCTGCCTGAAGCCGCCCAGCGTATTTTCCGAATACCGTTTGAGGCTTTAATTACCGCGCCGTCATCGGGATATTCGCATAAATGCAATTGTAACTCATTGATGCCTTCCTCGCCTAGAATCTTGTTTGCGTGACGAACAAATTTTTCGGTTTCGGTGAAAGTGAAATAAATCATTGTTGCTTAGTTTTTTGAAACGAATTGCTTCACGAACGCAGAGTAAAGAGTAAAGAGTAAAAGCGCAGATTGTAATTACTGCCTGATAAGCCGAAAACCTACATTGCCGTTACGAAACGACGGCACAACGCTGCTACGAGCCGCCGAACGCAAAGACGCAGCAATGTCAAGCCAACTGCCCCCGCGACGTATGGGAGACGAGTCTGTGCTTGCTCCCGTCGGGTTTGTCTGTGCCGAACTCGAATACGCGCCATACCAATCTTGAATCCATTCATCCACATTCCCGTGCATATCATACAACCCCCAAGCATTCGGCTGATAACTTCCGACAGCGACGGTCTTGCAAAGACATTTTCCTTTCGCCGCATTGCCGTAGGGATAATCCCCGTTAAAATTTGCTTCGCTCGATGACAGATTATTCCCGTCTCCAATGCCAAACGGCGTGGTTGTCCCCGCCCGCGCCGCATATTCCCACTCGGCTTCCGTCGGAAGGCGATACGTTCCTTCATTTTTCGCGTTCAGCTTTTTGATAAATTCCTGCACATTGTCCCAAGATACTTTCTCTACCGGACAATCATCGCCGCAACTTGAAAAAAGGCTCGGATTATTGCCCATTACCGCTTTCCATTGCCCTTGCGTTACTTCATATTTTCCAAGATAGAAATCACGGCTAATCGTTACCCGATGCTGTATTTCATCATCCTTTCTACCTTTCTCACTCGTCGGCGAACCCATCATAAACTCGCCCGACGGAATGCGGACGAACTCCATTCCGATCGAGTTTTTCCTGGTCGTGCTATTATCGCCCGATGTTGTATTTGAAGTCGTCGGCTGAGATTTTTCGTTTTGGCTCACCTTCAAGCGGGCAACGAGGCGAAAGCCCCCGACGCCGTATGTTGTGTAACGAAAAGTCGGGTCAAGCCCCCAGCGATGAGCGGAGCGGCAAGCGAGACTAAGCGAGGACCACGCACCACCACGAAGGACACGATAATTTGAGTCTCCCACACTCGTATTTGCCGAACCGTCAGTCGGTAACGACCGAAAATTATAACTGGTCGAATATAGGTCTTCAACCCATTCCCAAACATTGCCGTGCATATCATACAAGCCCCATGCATTGGGCTGGTAACTTCCGACCTCGACCGTTTTCTCCAAAAATTTACCTTTCGCGTCTGGACTGACGAAGTTAGCCTGATCACGGTGCAGTTCCATGCCGTATGCAAACTCGGTCGTCGTTCCCGCGCGCGCGGCGTATTCCCATTCGGCTTCACTCGGCAAACGATATTCGTAGCCGTCGTTTTTCGCGTTCAACTTTTTGATAAATTCCTGAGCGTCATTCCACGAAACATACATTATCGGCTGATAATCGCTCTCACGAAACTTTCCGTCGGCAGATTTTAATTCCGCCTGAATATCGCCCATCACCTTTTTCCATTCGCCGATGGTTACTTCATATTTGCCAAGATAAAATTCATAATTGATAGTAACTTTGTGAACCGGCTTTTCGTTGATCGTTCCTTTTTCGCTTCCCATGATAAACGAGCCCGAAGGAATTTTGACAAACTCCATTCCAATTGAGTTTTTGAACTCTTTGCCGCTGACGGTCGGCGTAGATTTTGGAGCCGGTGTTGGGGTCGAAACGGGCGTTGAAATAGGTTTCGGAGTTGGTATTGGAGTGGGCAAAGGCGGCGAGTTTTCTCTAATTGTTTCTATCAACTCGTCGGTCGCGCCTTCATTTCGCAGAAGCGTTTCGTTTTCTTTGGTCAAAGGAAAATCAACTTTGCGTTGGCGCACATCATTGAGGATTTTCTCAGACAAAACTTTTTTCTGATTTCCCTTCGCCTGATTTACCGAAGCAATCGCGCGCAAAATCTGTCCCATCGTAAGAGGCTTTGTCTGCGATCCGATATTCCACCCAAAGAAATTTGCCCCGAAAAATAACAATGTGATTGTTACAAGATAAAGCGTTTGTCTGCGCATAGTTTCAGATTTTAGCATCGATTCAAATTTTGTCTATACTTTTCTAGCACCTGCCGTTGTAAACACAATCATCGCTCAGGTTCGGAGTTTTTTTCGGCTTTTGCGATCTTTGTGTTTGCGGTGTCGCCGGATTTTGCGGCGGCGTTTTATTAGTTTTCGGCGCGACGATCGGTTTCGTTTTTTCGTTGGCAGAAATGCCGGGCGCGTTTGTCGGCTCGGCGCTCGGCGAAGTTATCGGAGCTACTATAGCGACGTTTGTAACGGATTTGTTAGAATTTGTCCCGCTTGAGTCGCTGAATATAAAGATCGCCGCGAGGCTCGCGCCGCCGAGTAAAAGCAAAACAATGATCGCTACCGGCAAAATCCATGCGCGCCTTTTCTTGCTGACTTTCTTATCTTCAATCAAAAACTCAACAGGTTCTTCATCTTTTCCGGCGGTTTCTATTTCAGAAGACGGCATTGTAACCGAAGCCATCGTGAATGACGCTTTTGTTCCGGCAATTTTCGGCGTTACGGTTTGAGGTAACTTTTCCTGATCTTCAGACGGCTGCGTGTCGGCTTCAGGCATGCGCGTCTTTTCATTTTGGATTTGTTCCTGATGAAGCAGCGGCATGGTTTCCATACTCTCCCGCTCGCGTCTCGCTTCGTCGTGTTCTTTAAGCCACTTTCGTCGGTTTGCGTCTTCCTCGCGCCGTTTTCCGCCGGAAATTATTTCGTCCAAAGCTTTCTGCATCTCGATCGCGGATGCAAAACGATCTTCGCGCTCGATCGCCATTGATTTCAGAAGCCAGTCGGAAATTTCAGTCGGAATGTCGGCGTTGGCTCCGTGCGGATCGGGCATCGGATCGGGTTTGTCCGCCCAGATCGCGAGCATTCGTTTCAGCGCGTCAACCGGAAGCCGCCCGGTTAGAAGATGATAAAGCGTCGCGCCGAGAGCATAAATGTCGGTGGCGGGAGTTGTTTTGGCGGCGACGACGCGAGTCAATTTTTCTCCGAATTTTTGTTCGAGAAATTCGCGGTGATTTGAATCGATGACCTTGATGATCTGTTCGAGCGGCGAATAATGCAGCGTCGCAGCGAGAAATGTGTGGGTGGTGATCGTGGTCTGAAGCTGGGCGTCGGTTCCGGTCGCAATCCCGAAGTCTAGCAGCTTGATCTTACCGCGCCGCGTTAATTTCAAGTTTTGCGGTTTTATGTCGCGGTGAATGACCGGCGGATTTAACGTGTGCAGATAATCGAGCGCGTCGAGCAATTGGCTCGTCCAACCGAGAACGTCTTTGAGCGCGAAAGGACTTTGATTTTTTTCCAAAAGCTCGCCCAGATCTTCTCCCTGAATTAATTCCATCACAAGAAATTGGCGGTCGGTTTCAAGAAAATAATCGATGACCTGCGGAAAGGCGTCGTGTTCGAGCTGCGTCAAAATCTTTGCTTCGCGTTCAAAAGCGCGGCGGACGCTTTCGCGTTGTTTCGAATCGGGGATTTTGGCGAGGTCGATAAGAATTTCTTTAAGCGCGACTAATTTGCCGAATCTTTTGCCGTCTTCGGCAACGTAGATCGCTCCCATTCCGCCTTGTCCCAGTTGGCGGACGATTCGATAGCGACCTTGTAAAGTTTCATTTATCGCCAGCATTTCTGAAATTAAGGGTTGAAAATCTTTGCTACATTATTCTACAAATCGGTAAAAAAGGAAAGAATTTCGGGCTAGACGGAGTTATTGAAAAATAAAAGGGATGACGAATAGCCATCCCTTTTTGAGAAATAAAAGCGAAAGCGCCCAATTTATTCGTAAACTCCAGGTTTTGCTGAAACCCGCTTGAGACCGTCCTGAGCCTCCTGGTTGCTCGAATCCAACTGAATCGCCTTTCTAAAGTCCGCCGCTGCCAGAGCGTACTTTCCCTGTTTTTCATAAACGCGACCGCGGCTGCTGTATGAAAGATCCGAGCGTTTGTCATTTACCCCGATAATTCGGATCGCATTTGTATATTCCGTAATAGCAGCGGGATAGTTTCGCTGCTCCTCATAGATCAGACCTCGATAAACCATCGAATTAAAGAATGTCGGACGAAGCTGTACAGATTTGTTAAAATCCGCCATCGAGCTTGTTAGATTTCCCATTTCGCGATACGCAACGCCGCGTTTATAGTAGGCAAGACTAAAAGTCGGAAATTCATTGATCGTTTTTGTGCAGTCGGTTAGAACAGTTGAGGCGTTTTTTTCGGTAACGCTGTAGAGCATACATTTTATATAAGCTTCAGTCTTAAGACTCGGGTCGAGACGAGCCGCCGTTTCGTAATCGTCGTAAGCCTCTGTCACATAACCGGTGTAGTGATAAATAAATCCGCGGCGAACATACGGTGCGGCGTCACTCGGATCAAGGTTGATCGATTTTGTGTAATTGATCAGCGCGTTGGCAAAATCGTTTTTGTCATATTGATCGTCCGCAAGCTTGTTGTAGTAATCGGCATCTTGCGTGTTGGTGGTTGTGGTTTTCGGTTTGGTCGTTGTCGCAACGGTCGTCCCGGTTTTACTCCCGGCGCCGGCTCTGCCTTCGTCTTCTTCAACGGTTCCTAAAAGCCGGTCGAGATTGTCCTGCGCGAGTTTGTAATTCGGATTTAACCGGAGCGCGGTGCGGTAATCAGCCGCAGCCTGAGTTTCGTTTCCGCTATACTCGTAAGCCAGTCCGCGATTATTATAGGCGTCCGCTTGCGGAGAAATCCGAAGCGATGCGCTGTAATCGCTGATCGCCTTGTAATAATCTTCGCCGTCATAATAGGCTAGACCGCGATTGTAGAAAGCGTCCGCGCTCAGCGGATTGAGCGCGATCGCTCGCGTGTAATTCAGGATCGCGGTTTGCAAGTCGCCGCGGTCATACGCCGCTTGCCCGAGATTGTAATAATAGTTGAAATTCTTCGCCGCGGTTACGGGTTTTTTAACGGTCCGGCTGGTCGTTATGGTCGTTTTAACGGCGGGTTTCACCGTCGTTCCGGATGGTTTTTTCGCCGCGCCGGTCGTTGGCGTGATCCTGCCGCTTCCGCCCTGCGCGGAAACCTCGGTCGCCGCAAAGCCAAATAAAAATATTGCCGCGGCTGCGAAACCGAAAGGCTTTTTAAGTAAAGAATATATATTTCGTAATTTCATATGTTTATCTCCTCTAACGTTCGATGTCCTTCGCGCATCGAAAACTTGTTTGATCGTAGGTCGGCGCGCCTTGCGCAAGCCAACCCGTCCGGTATGTCGTCGTAGCGTACTTCGCGTTCGATTCATAACTTCCGCCGCGAATCACACGCGCATCGCCTTTTGGCGCATTTGGCGGAAGTTCACCTTTCGGATACGCTTTGAACGCGCTTGACGTCCATTCCCACGCGTTTCCGACCATGTCATACAATCCGAACGGCGACGCGCCGGAATACTTGCCGACTTCGGAAAATCCTTGGCTCTCGCCGTTGGCGTTTGCTTTTCCGTCTTCCCATGATCCGCCCCACGGAAATGCGCGTTTGTCGGTTCCGCGAGCCGCAAATTCCCATTCTTCTTCGGTCGGAAGACGCTTTTTCGCCCACGCGGCGTAATCTCTCGCCTGAATAAAGCTCACGCCGACAACCGGTAGTTTTCCCGTTCCGTTCTCATATTTGCCGTTTTTCCAGTTTGCCGGCGCGTTACACGTTCCGGCATCTACGCACTTGGCATACTCCTCACGTGTGACCTCATATTTGTCCATATAAAAAGACTTAACGGTTACTTCATGCGCCGGCATTTCAGCGACGTCACCTTCTTCGGCGCCCATTGTAAAAGATGCGCCTTCAATCAAAACCATGCCGTCGGGAGCGGTTCGCTTGGAAGTATTCGCATTCGCATTTACATTCGTATTCGAACCAACAATTGGCGCATTATTTATCGGCATATTGCTGGCAACTTCTGTCGGCTTAAAGATCAGCCATGCCGCGATGCCGCCGCCGACCATCAAAAATAAAAGGAGAACAACCGGAATAAGCCAGAGAAGCTTTGAAGACTTACGGGGCGGTTCCGTCGGCGCGCTGATAAACGGATCGCTCGAATATTGATTTTGTCCGACGACAGTCGGCGTTTCACCGGTAAACGAACGCTGTTCAAATTGCTGCGCTGAATTGGATTGAATAGTTTCCTGCGGCGGTTGGCTGAAGGGTGACGATGGCGGCAAAGCGTCGGGATTTTGGACGCCAAATGCCACGGTCGGACTGAGCTCGCGCCCGCTGTCGGTAACCCGTTTTTCGGCATCGGGTGCGGATTGGTCGGCGATCTGCCGCTGCGTTTGGGCGTCCGCCAAACGCTTCTGATCGTTCTCTTCGCGCCGCCTTTTTTCCTCTTCCATTTCGCGGCGCTGTGCTTCGACCGATTTTCGCTCTTCGTCTAGCTTTTGCTGCTGCGCGGTTAGTTGCGCTTGCTTTGTTTCATCGTCGCGCACCTTTTCGCCTTCGAGCGCGCTTTGCAACGCCGAATGCATTTCGACGGCGCTCGCAAATCGATACTCGTGTTCCAATTCCATCGACTTAAGTATCCAGCCCGAAAGCTCGTCTGAAATTTCCGCGCTCAATTCCGAAGGCGCCGTAAGCGGATCGGGTTTGCCCTGCCAAATTTCCATCGCGCGCTTGAGCGCATCGATCGGCAGCTTGTTCGTCACGAGATGATAGATCGTCGCTCCGAGAGCATAGAGATCGCTGCGCGCATCGGCAGCCTGTTTCAAAATTTTCTCGGATTTTTCGTCGTATCTTTGGCTAATAACTTCCTGGAAAGTCGGATCGAGCACGCGCAAGATCTGCTCAAGCGGCGAATAATTCAGCGTCGCCGCGACAAAAGTCTGATTCGTGATCGTCGCTTCCGCGCCGGAATCCTTGCCCTTTGCGATCCCAAAATCGAGCAGTTTTATCTTCCCCCGCGACGTAAGCTTCAAATTTTGCGGCTTTATGTCGCGATGAATGATCGGCGGTGTTAAGGTGTGCAGATAATCGAGCGCGTCAAGCAATTGAGTTGACCAATGCAGCACATTCGCAAGCGGAAAGGCACTTTGGCGGCGGTCCAACAAACCGCCAAGATCTTCACCGTCAACCAATTCCATCACGAGATATTGGCGATCGACCTCGATAAAATAATCGCGAACGTGCGGAAAAGCCTCGTGTTTGACCATCGCCAAAATCTTCGCTTCGCGTTCAAACGCATGGCTGATCATCTGCTGCTGCTTGGCGGTTGTGATCTTCGTCAGGTCGATCAAAATTTCCTTGAGCGCGATCGTCGTGTCAAAAACATTGTCGTGAGCTTCATAAACCGCGCCCATTCCGCCGCGCCCGAGCTGCTTTATGATCCGATAGCGTCCGCGCAAAATTTCACCGATAGTAAGCATATTTTTCTTCAGATCAAGTGACGAAAATCTGTTTGGAAATTATAACCGATTTGCCGAAAAATGAAAAAAATTTTCGAATAATTTGGAATAAACATCGATAAGTTCTACATTTAATTTATCGGGCGAAACTATTTCACGACCCGCGGCGAAATAACTTTCGAAGATGGCAGAAAGGCAAAACAAGATAAAATCGAGCGAAATTACCGGCGAGAAAACCTATCTCAACCGGCGAAATTTTATTCGCGCCGCCGCCCTCGCTGGTTCGACCTTCGCAACCGGCGGCATTTATCGTTTTTTTAATCCGCCGCCGCCGAAAGAGATCGTGACAACCCAGATTGAAAACCTCGTAAAACCGGAAAATTTTCAGACGGATGAAAAGCTAAACTCATTCGAGCAGATCACGAACTACAATAATTTTTACGAGTTTTCGACCGATAAAAGCGGACCGGCGCGCGCGGCGCAGGATTTTGTCACGCGTCCGTGGCAGATCGAAGTCGGCGGACTCGTCCAAAAACCCAGAACTTTCGGCATCGAAGAGCTTCTGAAATTCGACCAGGAAGAACGAATTTATAGGCTTCGATGCGTCGAAGCCTGGTCGATGGTAATTCCTTGGGTCGGTTTTCCGTTAAAGAAAATTCTCGATGCGGTCGAACCTTTGGGAAAGGCAAAATATGTTGCGTTTCAGACGTTTTACGGCGGCGCAAATCCGAAGATCGATCTGCCCGGTGGCAAAAACGGCATGCAGTCTTCGCTTTTTGCCGGGATCGATTTCCCGTATGTCGAAGGTTTGCGGCTCGACGAAGCGCTTCATCCACTGACAATTCTCGCTACAGGTCTTTACGGCAAACAAATGCCGAATCAAAACGGCGCGCCGATCCGGCTTGTCGTTCCGTGGAAATATGGTTTCAAAAGTATCAAATCGGTAGTGCGGATCGAATTGACCGAAAAAGAACCGCCGACAACGTGGAACACCGCCGCGCCAAGCGAATACGGCTTTTATTCAAATGTGAATCCGACGGTGAAGCATCCGCGCTGGTCGCAGGCGACCGAGCAAAGAATAGGCGAATATACGCGCCGCGACACTTTGCTTTTTAACGGCTACGCCGACGAGGTCGGGCACCTTTACGAAGGAATGGATTTGAAAAAGTTTTTCTAAATGAACGACGTAAAATTCAATAAAATCCTGATTTTTACTAACGCGATTGTACCTCTCGCGTTGCTCGGCTGGGACGCGATCTTCGGAAAATTAGGCGCGAATCCGGTTGAATTTTTTCTTCGCACAACCGGCGTTTTAACTCTGCTTTTTCTTTTGGTCACACTTTCGGTGACGCCTTTGCGCAAAGGTTTCGGCTGGAACAATTTGATCAAATTCAGGCGAATGCTCGGGCTTTTCGCATTTTTTTACGGATTTTTGCATTTGATAACTTACAGTATTTTTGACAAAAGTCTGCGCGTGTCGGCAATTGTCGAAGACGTTTGGCAGCGTCAGTTTATCGCCGTTGGAATGCTCGCATTTTTTATTTTGATTCCGCTTGCAATCACTTCCACGAACGGTATGGTCAAGCGCCTCGGCGGCAAAAATTGGGCGCGGCTTCACCGGCTCACATATGTCGCCGGAGTTTTAGGCGTGATCCATTTTTACATGATAGTAAAATCGGACGTGTTTTATCCGGTTTTATTTGGGCTGATCTTGGCGATCTCGTTTGGATATCGAATTTCGCAAGCGATCACGAAGCGAAGGAAGTTAGCTGCGGACTCCTGATTTGGCGTTCTGATCAAAATTCCTGCGATAATCTTCGCCGCTTATGACAACCGTTTTACACATTTCAAAAAGCCGCGAGCGCAGCCGAACGCCGATTCTATCTTCAAAAGTCTCGTCTCGCTCGCTGCGTCTTTCGTCAAGATAGTTCGTTGTAAAGATCGTCAGTTTCCGGTCGTTATAACGCGAATTTATGATGTGCGCCATCGTGTCGCGCACCCAATCGGTCGGTTTTGACGCGCCGATCTCGTCCAAAACAAGAACTTCCGTGTCCACGACCGGCGCAAGAATTTTAAGTTCGGAGCTGTTCGTGTGCGGATTGTAAGAATCGCGGATCTCCTTAAGAAGCTCGCCGAATTCGTAAAATAAACACCCAAAACCACGCTCGGTCAAACCTTTTAAGATCGAAACCGCAAGATGCGTTTTGCCGACTCCGACCGTTCCCATAAAAATCAGCCCACGCTCGGTCGCCGGATATTCCATCGCGAGCTTCGAAGCAAATTTCAGCGCGCGTTCCTGTGTCGGAGTCTGTGCGCGATAGTTGTGAAAATGACAATCGTAATAGCGATTCGGAAGACGCGCTTTTTCCAAAAGATTCGAATGCGTCTTTTGCTGCCGGCATGCGCACGGACGCGCGCCTTTTCCCGGAACGATCTCGATACCAACACCGAAACAAACCGCACAAACTTCCGCCGTTTCCGCAGCTTCAAACGCGCTTTCTGCGGCGTCTTCGCCGGGATTTTGAACGAGATGAATTTGCGCTTTTTTCTTTTGCATTAAAGTTTATCGCACTTCGAATGAGAGAAGCTTTTTGGGATTTGCCTCCGAGCATTTCGGATTATAACATTCATTATTCTGAATTCAAGTTCGCCTGAAATTTATGTTATATTAACGACTTTGACGCGAATGCAATTTGAATAGATTATGAGCCTTATTCGAAGTTTGATGATAAAATTTGGCTGGGCAAACCTCGATGCCGAGCGAAACCCGATCGCTGTTTTTTTGCTTGACGACGACACCCGTCGGCACCGCTGGTTTCAAAAAAGATTTGGCGGCGACGAGCTCGATATTGCCGAAAACGTTGCGGAGGCAAAAAAGCTTCTTGCGGAAAATTCTTACGACGCGATCTTTCTCGATCACGATCTGCTGCCGCATCATTACGAATCGAACGATCACGAGGATTTTGCATCGACCGGTTATGCGATCGCCGAATTTTTGCACGAAAATCCCGATTTGCAGCGCGCCGCGACGATCATCGTTCACACGCGCAACGCCGACGCCGCGATCCCGATGGTGCAAAAAATCCGCGATTCCGGCAGAAGCTGCGAATACGTCGCCTTTCCGATGCTCGATTTAAAAATCAAAAATTATTGGAAACGGTGAAGGAGTTGGTAACCGCTAAATAACACGAAAAAACACGAAACAGGATCTTCCGCTTCGTGTTCCTTCGTGTTATTTCGTGGTTCAGTGTCTTACTTCTTAGTTTTCATTTGGTCCAATTCTTTCTGGGTTTTTTCGACTAATTCTTTCAGCGCGCCTTTAAGATTTTCGTCCTTCGCTTTTTCGAGAGATTTGTTCAGAGCTGCAAAATAAGCGGTTTTGAGCGCCATTTCTTGTGAAACATCGACGTCAGGTTTTACGCCCACGCCTTCCCAATTGGTTTTCGTGACCGGATTTATCGCGCGTCCGACCGGGATAAAAACCCCAAAATGATCGCTGATTCGAAACACGCCGCCCGGATTTGCGCCGCCGCCGGTCGTTTCGCCGATGATCGTCGCCCGTTTCAAAACTTTTAGGTTATTTGCAAATTCTTCTGCGCCGGAAAAAGTTCGCGCGCTCGTCAAAACATAAACATCTTTATCTCCATATTTTTTGCCCAAAACCGTAGGTTTTGTCCAGAATTCCTCGGTCTTGTCGCCTTCGCGAAAATAAAGATCGTTCAAATGAACCGGTTTGTCGCCGAAAAGATATGAACAGATGAGCGCGACCATTTCCGGATTTCCGCCGCCGTTTTGGCGCAGGTCGATGATCAAAGCGTCAGTGTTGTTTATAAAATTCATCGCCGCGGCGACGGTTTCCGCGCCGAGTTCGGGAGCGAAAAACCCGCGAAGATCGATGTAGCCGATGTTTCCTTGAAGGCGCTCGACTTTTTCAAACCCAAAATTGATCCGTCTCATTTGGTTTTGAAAATTGCTGATCTCTTCCGCCGTCGGTTCGTTGCGTTTTTGTCGAACGGGAATCGGTTCGAACGAATAGCGAACGCGTAAATGCTTGTCTTTGCTCACCGACTGCAGGTCTTCCGTGAGCTTTTGGGCAAAAGCTTTCGCGCTCGTAACCGCGTCATATTCCTTGCCATTTATCCGACTCCGAATGTCTTCTTCCATCTTTTTAGCGATGTCCGGAAAAACGTATGAATCGTTCAAATTGCTCAAAATGCTGTCGATAATTTCGCCACGCGATTTCGCGTCAATCGTCATATCGGGCTGCTGCTGTTGCGCAACGATAACGGTGTTGCCGATCACTATCACGATAATTACCGCCGCGATCGATGCAAAAATTGAAATAATTTTTTTCATAATAACTCCCAAAAATGTCAGATTTTCTTGATTCCTTTTAACAATATCCCCGCCAAGCGGCGTGTTTTTTCTTCGATGTCGCCGCGCTCGCCGAGTTCGTGCGCCGTCAAGCTGAACGGCAGAAGTGAATTTGTCGCCACCAAAAAAGTTTCCGCGATCTCGTGCGTGTTTCCGTCTTGAAAATCGCCGCTTACCTGTCCTTCTTCAATTATTCGCGCGAGAATTTCCGCCTCTTCCGAAAAATAATTTTCGCGCCGCAAAAGCAAATTCGGACGCACGGCGGCAAGCAGATCGTTCAAACTTTGCGTGTAATGCTGAACGCTGTCAAAACGAAATAAGACTCGCATTATCAACATTTTGAACAAACGTTTTTCGGGCAAAATTTTCTGCGCCGCGATTTCGCTCAATTCGCCTTTTAGCCTTTCGATTATGCGGTCGATGTGCGAAAGAACGATCTCTTCCTTGCTCGTAAAATGAAGGTAAATGCTGCCTTTCCCGATTCCGACTTCTTGCGCCAGATCGTCGATCGTCATTTTTTTATAACCGTGACGCGCCAGAAATTGATCGGTGGCATCGAGGATCGCTTCGCGAACTTCCCGTGTTTGTACTCCATTCCTCATATATTATCGAGTATTGACCAAAACACAGTTCCGGTCAAATTAAAAACGTATCAATTTGTATTTTGTTTCAGAATTTTTGGGTTGCTGCCTCGGCGGCGAAAAATTGGCGCACGTTTATAGCATTTGATAGATCTTCCCAAAGGATGACAAAGCGCCGTTGAAGCCATTGATCAGGAAGTTTCCAAAACCTTGTCGACCGTCGGCGACAAAAGCCATTACTGCGCCGTAGCAGATCACATTCATTACAGGCAAAATCAATATCGACTTTATCCAGCCAGCTTTTTTTAGATCGGGTTGCCGAAAGCTTGTCTCAGCCCAGTTTGTGATCAAATGAAACGCCGTCGTCCAGCCCAAGAGACCTGGAACAAGCGTCGAACGTACTTGCGCAAAATAAGCAAAGACCAAAACCGCGAGCGAGATAGTCGGGAAAAAATACGGCGCGAGCGCGATCCAGGTTTGTCCGGTCGTGCCAAGCCCGATCTGACGAACTTCACCGCCTGCGTGCGCGCTGACGCGGATTCCGACCGGGATTTTTAGAAAGAGCAATCCGATCAGAAGATGCGTTATTTCGTGTTCGAGTGTCTGCAGATAATTCCAAGTGCTTGGAAATAGACGTTTTGCGACGAAAAAACATGGAAAGAAAATCGCGCCGCCGATAAAAAATGTGAACCAACGCGAATCGCTAAGAGAAATATCCGCAATTATTTTGAGTGTTTCGTTTCCAAAGCCGTAAAACAAAAAAGGCGCAGCGATCAGAAACAAAACGATCGATATTTTGGAGAACAATTTCAGCATCGAGTCTGCATCGAGCGAAACTCAAAAAATTTCCAGAGAAAACCTCAAGAAATCGAGTTTTCTCCAACATCATAGCCTATATCACGAGAATGAACTCTATTCAATCCAAGGAAAAAATACGCCAAGGGTGCGCGAAAAAAGGCAGTATGGGTAAAAACACCTATCAATTTTGAGTGATTTTACTGATTTTTCCACTTCACGACGGAGTTATTATCTCAATACTCCTTTGTGGTTTGTTAAGTTAATTGGTTTTTCAACTGAGATTTGCTTTAACGGGGCGGATATTAATCAATATTCGCTCCATTTTTATTTCGCCGCGTTCCGGGAAGAAAAAAGAAAGGGGGCTAGACTCCCGGTCAATTTCGGAGTCTAGCCTTTTTCTAGGTTGCATGAAGGAAAAAGAGTTTCAAGTTTCTCTTGATTAGCAGTAATGATTCTACGAGTTTAAAGAAGGGGATGAATGAGCGTTTGCACTCAAGGTCGTGAGTAATTCCACCTAATTTCTGCGGAAATACTCATTTTCCCTTCCTCTGCAAATAGATGCTGGGAGTCAAAAGCATTCGTCAAAATTGTTTCCGCGTTTTAAGATTGTGGCGAAAAACCGATAGCGCGAATGTAGCTCACGTAAAGGTTCGTCAGGCGTTCGACAACGGCTTTGTCTTTGCGTGCAAGCATGGTAATTATCTGGTCGCGCTCATTGAGGATCGGCTGCGCGGCTTCGAGCTGTTCGGCGCTGAATCCGCTTTCGCGGCGTTCGATCTCAGCTCTGAGATCGGTAAAAAAGTCGCTAGCAGCGACGCTCGCCGATTCAAATTCGCCCTTTCTCGAACTTATCGCTGCCAGCGCAAGTCGATTTTGCAATTGGCTCAACCGCAAATTTGCCTGAGCGGCATCACGTTGGCGCGCAGCCTCACGATCGGAAAGCCAGCCGGGTATAGAACCAAGCAAAAATGCGAACATTACCAGAGCTCCCAGCGCGACGACGCGTTGCCAAAGCGAACTTTTCCCGCGTTCGGCTGCGACCTGTAAATTAATTTCTTTTCTTAAATGCCGTGTTTCCTGCATGCTAACTTTTCCGTTCAGAAGTAATTCGCCGTCAGCTTTTATTAAAGCGTAGAAAGCCGCATTGCAGCATCAGCATTTTTACCCAAATTTTAAGTGATTTTACTTAACCGCGCGGCGGAAGCGGCACTAAAACGGTAAAAACCGCGCCGCGCACGCTGTCCTGCGCCGGACTATCGACGAGCACTTCCGCCTCGATCTCTGCGGCTAGATTTTTTACAAGATAAAGTCCGAGCCCGATACCGGAAGTTTCGTTTATCAGCGCGTCTTTTGCATCGCGTATCGTTGCATCCAGCGGTTGTCCGCGAAAAAATCTTTCGAAGACGTGCGGAAGATCATCCGCCGCGATGCCGCATCCGGTATCGGAGACCTCGATCGCGATATGAGCCTCGCGCGGTTCCGCTGAAATCTCGATCCGTCCGTTTGGCGGAGTGTATTTCATCGAGTTTTCGATAAGGCTCGAAACGATTCTGCGCAGCGTGCGCGGATCGGTTAAAACCGTCGGTAAAACCGCTTTCGGTGTCTCAAAATGTAATTTTACGCCGCGAGCGTCAGCCGCGGGCAGATTCGCATCGACACAATCTGCCAAGACGCCGCGTACGTCAGTTTCAACGAACGAAACACGATATGCGCCCGATTCGATGCGCGAAAGATCGAGCAGATTTTGCACAAATTCGATCTGGCGGTCGCATTCGACGGCGATCGTTTGCAAATATTCTTCACGCTCGTCGGCGCCGATATTGTCTCCCTCCAAAACTCGCGTCAGAGTTTTTATTGTCGTCAGCGGAGTTCTTAGCTCGTGTGAAACGCTGCTGACGAATTCGGACTTGAGCCGGTCCAGCTCTTTCGATTTTTCCTCGCGTTCGGCGATCTGTTCCGCCATTTGATTAAATGTCTCACCGAGTTCGCGAACCGGACTTCCGCCTTTTATTTTCGTGCGGGCGCGCAAATCTCCCGCGCCGAAAAAACGCGCCGCTTCAGTTAGCCGCCGTAAAGGTTCGACGATGCCGCGCGCGATAAATAGAACGAGAAGGATCGCGAGCGAAGCGATCACCGCACCGACCCAAAGCTGACGCCAATACTGCTGTTTCGCCGGCGCATACAGTTTTTCGCTCGGAACGCCGACTACCACGACACAGTTTATCGCGGCGATCCGCGCCAAACCGTAGACGCGCTTGATCTTATCGTAAGGACTTTCGACCTCGAAGTTCGCGATCTCTTTGTCATTGAGAGCGGAAAGAAGCGGCGTTCCGCTTACATCGGCGGACATTTGTTCCGGAGAAACGTTGTTGCGGTATAGCAGGCGACTGTGCGGATCGAAAACGGCGATGATATTTTCTTCCGGAAGCTTCAATTTCTTAAAAATACTGCTCGCGCTCGAACCGTCGATCCTTGCAACAACAAAATTTCCGTTTGCGATGGGCAAAGCGAGCGACAAAAGCCTCAGTTTTTCTTCCGAAATTTGTTCGGTTAGCACGACGAGCGATCTTTTTTCCGCTATTTCCTTCCGAAGCGTTTCGATCGAAACCAGCGGCAGCGGCTTTTCGCGAACGGTTTGAGACAGAATTACTTCGCCCGCGGGATTTACGATCTGCACGTCGAGCCAATGCGGACGAGTTTTGACGATGGAATCGAGATAATCTTTTAGCGTTAACGGATGATCACTTTCAGCCAGAGTCGAAACCGTCGTCAAGGTTTGTGTCTGCGCCTCGATCCATTGCTCGAACGCCGTTGCCGCAAGCTCCGCCTGGCGCTCGATCGATTCGTTCAATTGCTGGCGGCTAACTTGCCACGCTTCCCAAAGATTGTAAAAACCGACGAGCAGAAGCGGCACCACCAAGCCGATCGTCAGCCATAAAAGGCGCGCGCGGATCGTCAAACTCATTTACCTCCTATTGAAAACAGAAAAAGCATCTTCTGAAACTTATTCTATTTCAGAAGAATGCTTTATAAAAACCGGAGTGATAGGTGACGATCGCCGCGGTTCGCTTTTTTGTCACACAGGTCTGTGCTCGAACGCGCGCTTCTAATTCATTTTTTTCATCGTTACGGTTATCATTGGTCCATTGTCAACCATTATTCGGCTGTACGAAACCCAATAGCCGGCGTCGCGATATTTCACTAAATTGTATATCTTACCGTTCGGGCGCGTCTTAAGCGGCACATCCGCTCCGAAAACGTCTGCGTACTTCGGCGACTCTGCACCTTCGCCGATATAATACGTCACAACACTTCGCACTTTTTTATTCGAATCGAGCGTGATCTGTAATGATTCCTCGTCGGAAAATCTATAAAAAAAGCCGGTTTTGTCCGCGGTTTTGGCTTTACCAAGCTTGTCTTTGACTTCGTCCGCGGTCATGCCGATCGTGATTCCTCGAATATCGTTCAGAGCCGGCTGCGGAGCGGTCTGCTTTTTAACATCCCGAACCGTCGTCGCGGCTTGATTTTGCGCCACGGTTTCGTTTTGTGCAAAAGCTGTCGCCGAAAGCAAAAATAGTAACGCGACCGCAACGCAGGATGCGCCGAAATTCGACACTTCGGAAGTTAGATTTTTAAATGGCATTTTGATTTATCTCCTTTTTATGAAATTTCTCTTTGTCTATATTGTATAAAACAAGACCTGATTCCGAATCGCTGAAAATACTCAATTATATTGGGTATTTCTACCTAAAACCGCGATCTAAGCGTTGTTTTGCG
This sequence comes from Pyrinomonadaceae bacterium, assembly GCA_041747435.1. Taxonomy (GTDB): domain Bacteria; phylum Acidobacteriota; class Blastocatellia; order Pyrinomonadales; family Pyrinomonadaceae; genus JBGTFE01. Next base: position 31,083 of record JBGTFE010000062.1, read on the forward strand.
ATCTATTTCGGGTTGTCTTTCGACAGAATTCGGCGTGCGATCTCCACGCGGTTTGAAAAGTTCTTTTTAGCCAAGATTCGGCTGACGTGATTTTCGATGGTGCGAACACTCAACTTCAATTTTACGGCGATCTCTTTGTTGCTCAAACCGCGCGCCACCAATTCCGCGACGCGCCATTCGGCGTTGGTCAATTCTTCGTCCGGAACGAAATCCTTTTCTTCGGGTTCGTCGTTTCCGGCAAGCGCGGTGATCGCAGTGCGCGTACGCTCGACGCGATTCAAGATATTTTGGATCACCGCGATAAGCTCGTCCGGCTCGAAAGGTTTCGTTAGATAAACATCAACACCGGAGCGAAATCCTTCGATGCGGTCTCCGGTTTCGTCTTTGGCGGTGAGAAAAACTATCGGAATTAACTTAGTATGCGGCGCCGCGCGAAGATGCCGCGCAAATGTGTAGCCGTCCATTACCGGCATTCGCACATCGGAAACTATCAGATCGGGCAGTGATTTCGCAATCTGAAGAATCGCGTCCTTGCCGTTGCGCGCGGTCGTTACTTCGAATCCTTCCCCGCGGAGAACGGCGGCGATCGCCGCCAAAAGATTCGGTTCGTCATCAACTACCAAAAGCCGTCTTAACATAGATTCCGCGGAGCGTCGCGATTTTTTGAAACTTGAAACTTTATAGTAGTTTATCCGCAAAACTGCTCCGCGCGCAAAACTTGCGCAAACGGTTAGTATCGCAAAACGGCGGCGACCGAAGAAGCGCCAGGCATTTGCTCGGGCAGCATAACAAAAACTTCGCCGCCTTCGCGAAGTGTTCTCGTGGACGTCACGCAAAGCAGATCTTTATCGCCCGGCTTTGGCTGATCGTGAACGATCAATTCATCCGATGACGAATCGAATTTTCCCCATTCTTGTTTTCCGACCGGAACGAAAAGCATTTCGATCCTTCCGTTTCCGGCGGCTTTGAAGATCTCCGAAAGATTTTCGCTTGCCAAACCAGTTCCGAGTTTTTCCCGATAAAGTTCCAACGCGCTTTCGCGTGTTTGGCGAAAAACCGGCTGAGTGATCGGCAAAGATTTTTCCAAAAGTTCCCTCGGCGTCATATTATCGATGTTCCCGTGGATTCCGTCCGCCAACAGATGCGAATAATTGTTCGCCTTTTTATAGATCGGATGCAGAAATTCGACGCCGCCCAGGATAAGCGGCGCATTATCGTTTTTCAAATGTTCCGTAACTGCGTTATCGACCTTCCGGAAAAGCTCAAGCAAACGCGTTTTTTTATTTTCTTCTGCTCCGCCGCGACCGTGAAAGACCGCTGCGCCGCCTCCGACCGTATGCGACTGAAGCCCGGCTTCAGTGGATTCCGGATGCAGAAAATAATCCAAATTTTTCGGGATCTTTTTCATGTGGACTTCATTAATTCCGAGCTCGGACGCTTCAAAGAACTTGATCCGTTTTTGACTCAAACCGAGCAGATAAAATCTTCGATTCTGCAGGGCGTTTCTTATCAGCGGCTTTAAATGAAAGCGATCCGTGACGACCACGAGCTCGTCGAATTGATAATTTAGCGAGTACCAAACGAACGAATCCGGCGTAAAAAACGCGGCAAATCCTTCGGTTCTTCCTTTCCAAAATCCCGGATTGTCCTGGATCATCTCCACCGGTCCGAGCATCCGCGCGATTTTAAAAGGATCGACTTCCAATCCGAGTAACTTTTTCTCGGCTTCAAACATAAGATTTTTTAGACGAAGCTTGTTCTTTTTCGCATCCGCGTCGCTGACTGGCATGTAAACCGATACACACCATTCGCCGCGCGTTTCCGCCATCTTGATCAAATTTTCTTTCTTTAACATTAAATTCCTCCTTAAATTCCGAAAGACGAAAGCCCCTCGAATTTAGCGAAATCTTGTAAGTATTTTTATTTTTATTGCGGTATTTTAATTCTTTTGGTGAGAATTCAAATGTGCGTTTCACTAATGAGGCTTTTTCATCTTACCTGCTACAATTTTACTCTTTTAGGAAGCTGTTTTTGAGAGTGAAATCACCTGTATCTCGTGAGTAATAACCCTCAATTTTACCGAAAAATGTTAAATTTTCGGTAATCGAACGGTTTAGTTCGTTTTTGCAAACGGCTGAATTAAAGACTCGGACCGATGCTGGGTTCCTGCGGAGTTTCGCTTTCGGGTTGGGCATTACCGTCCTGAAAAGTTAATTTGGTTTGTCCGTTTGGCGCCGCGGTATCGCTGAGCTTTATTCGGTCGCCGGTGATTTGCCAGCGCGTGTCGAGGTAATCGGCGATCGCCTGCATTCGCTGGGCGACTATTTCCGTCGATTCGCCAAGCCGCGCCTGAACGGCGACAACGAGAACAAGCGGTGAGTTTTCGCTCATTTCGCGTCCGACAAAATCGAGTTGAAGCATCCCGAGTATCGGAATTGTCGCGCTGTTTGCGGAAAATTCTATCGATGCGATTTCCTTCGGAACTCTCTCTAAGCTTATCCGCGTCGCGGCGTCATCGAGATTGGCGCGAATTTTTTCGACTATCGAGTTTTGAACATCGGGAGCAAGAACAACCTCGCTCAAATAGGTAATCTTGACGTTCAACGAATCTGTGCCTTCGGAAACGATCCGGCGACCCAAAAAGCGCGCTTCCGGCGGAAACTCGATGGTCGTCAAAGCGGCGTCGATCTTCTGCCAGAGACCGGCTTGAAGCTCGGCGATCGTCGGCGCGGCGCGCTGCTTGTCGCGCTCCCGCATTGCCGCCAAAGTTGACGTTGTGGGGATTTCCGTCAAGTTCAAAGTGATCGATTCGACCGGGCGACCGAGACGTTCGGCGATCAGTTTCGCGTATTGCTTTTTCTCTTCGAGCGTGTAAGGCTCGTCGTCAAAAAGGCGGAGATTGATGGTCAGCTTTCCGTCTTTTTCGAGTATCGTAAGCTGGTCGATCGTGCCGCGCATCGCGCCATCCGATTTTTTTTGAAAATGCTTCTGCCACAGATCCAGAATGTGATTTCTTATTGTATTTTCACTCCGTTCCTGCGTGATTTCACTTTGAAGTTGGCTGAACGACTGGCTGAGCGGAATTAAGATCGCGACGAGCGGTATGAGGATCATCGCAAATCTTACGGGCAGACTACGAATTTCGCGCGCCTGTTCGAGACCAGGAAAGCGTTCGATAAATTTGAGAATAAACGCGCTCTCGGGGTCGCGATGCTCAAATTCTTCAATACGATTTTTAACTTGCGGCGTGATCAATTGAACCGCGAGAAACACGATCATCGCCATAAATGTGATGGCAACGAGGTTCGTTAAAAACAAAAGACCGCCACCCGAGGCAACTCGCCAACCGGTCGCGGTGTCGAAAGTCGTCATCAATCCGAGACCATAGCCGGCAACACAAAGCGGCGGCATTAGCGCTACGGCAATCGCCACACCTGGAATTGAAGTCGCAATGCCCTTAACCTCGCGGCAAACCACGATCGAACCAACAGCTCCCGAAAAAAGCGCGATGAACAGATCAAGCGTGTTCGGCTGCATTCGCGCGGCGATCTCATTCGTCATTTCACGAAACGGCAGAACGGCGACGAGAAATACAGCGAAAGCAACCGCCAGCGCGCAGCTCAAAAAGATCTTGGCGACGACGCGTAAGCCGAGTACCATATCGCCCGAAGCGAGCGCGAGTCCGGCGGCGAGGATGGGTCCCATCAATGGCGAGATCAACATCGCGCCGATGATTACCGCCGGTGAATCCATCACGAGTCCGAGCGTGGCTATTCCGGCGGAAAAGAAAATTTGCAGCCAGTAAACCGGGTCGAAAAGCGTCGCGCCGCGGGAAAGATCGAGGTACAGATTTTCTTTGCTTTCCGCCTCGACGCCGAGCAGCCGCGCGACGCGCTCCCGAAAACCCCGCGAACTTTCTTTCGAGTTCTCGCTTGTATCGGAACTGATTTCGCTCATAGCACACATTGTAACTCAAAAAGCGCCTGAAATCGGCAAGAGAAGCTGCGTCGGAAAAAAAGGCACCGCTAACGATGCCTCCTACGAAAAATATGGTGGCTAGGGACAGAATCGAACTGCCGACACGCGGATTTTCAGTCCGCTGCTCTACCAACTGAGCTACCTAGCCGATCGCCCTCGAAAAACTTTATCCGACGGCAAGTGAAATAGTGTAAATAAGGCGTTTCTTGATGTCAAATCGCACCGCAAAAAAACAAAAGCGAGCCAAAAACACGCCCAAAACCCGCGAAAGCTATTGACATTCCCGCGTTTAGTCCTATAATCACATTTTAGCAGCTGTTCTGCCTATGACGGCTGTGATACCTTCCGATTTCCGTTTGATACCTGCCCGTGCCGGTTCGAACGCCGTCGCTGTCCTCCAGAGGCGCAACATTCGAACCGGCACAGCTATTTTTAAAAATATTGAGGTTTTATTTTAATGTCAAAAAATGTCTTTTTAATGCTAATCGCTGTCGCATTCGTGATATTTCCCGCCTGCGGCGACAGTACGGAAGCGCCAAACACGAATACGAACACCGCGGTGGTTAACATTGATCCGGCGAATCTTCCGCCGGGATTTTCGACAAGTCCGGTTCCGCTGTCGAATAATTCGACGCCCGGAATTCCCGCCGATCCGGCAAATACGAATCTGATCAATCCGAAAGGAACCCCGACACCCGGAATTCCCGACCCGGCAAACATTAACAAAATGAAAAAAGGAACAACACCTACACCCGGAATTCCCGATCCGGCAAATATGCGGAAGCAAATGAAAAATATTCCGCTTAGCGATGTCAATTCGTATAAAGCGACAGACAATACAAAAGTGAAAACGGTTCGAAAACCATAGCCCTTTTTTAAAAGGTAAAAGGAAGCAACCGCAAGTTAATCTTGCGGTTTTTTTTTCGATCAATTGTCGGCAAAGCCAAGCTTTACTCTTGTTTCGTTTTCGATCTGTTCGTAGATTTCCTTGTTTTCCTTGAGCGCGCCCTTGACGTTTTCGCGTCCCTGACCGAGCCGCTCGCCTTTGTACGAAAACCAAGCGCCGCTTTTTTCCACGACGTTGTTATTTACCGCGAGATCGAGCAGATCGCCTTCGCGGGAAATGCCCTCACCATACATAATGTCGAATTCGCACTCATGAAACGGCGGCGCGACCTTGTTTTTGACGACCTTGACTCGCGTGCGGTTTCCGACTACGCGATCGCCTTCTTTGATCGCGCCGATGCGGCGAATGTCGATGCGGACACTGGCGTAAAATTTCAGCGCTTTGCCGCCCGTAGTTGTTTCGGGCGAGCCGAAAAATACTCCGATCTTTTGGCGCAGCTGGTTGATGAAAATAAAACACGTGTTTGACGTAGAAACGATTCCGGTCAGCTTTCTGAGCGCCTGCGACATTAAGCGCGCCTGCAATCCCATATGCGAATCGCCCATTTCGCCGTCCAATTCCGCGCGTGGAACGAGCGCTGCGACCGAATCGATAACGATCACGTCCACGCTGTTCGAACGAACGAGTGTTTCAGCGATTTCAAGCGCCTGCTCGCCCGAATCGGGCTGCGATATCAACAGATCTTCGACGTTGCAGCCTAATTTTCCGGCATAATCCGGGTCGAGCGCGTGCTCGGCGTCGATATACGCCGCAATTCCGCCGAGCTTTTGCGCCTGTGCGACAACTTGGAGTGCAAGCGTCGTTTTTCCGGAGCTTTCCGGTCCGTAAACTTCGATCACCCGACCGCGCGGAAAACCGCCGACGCCGATCGCCGCGTCGAGACTCAAACAATTCGTCGAAATCGCGCCGACCTCCTCGTGCGGACGCTCGCCGAGCCGCATGATCGAGCCTTTGCCAAACTTCTTTTCAATATTTGCCAATGCTGCTTCAATTGCCGTGCTTTTTGATTCCATTGCCATTTTTAGTGCCTCTCCAGCCATTTTGTTTTCTCCTTTTTTGCGATATTTCTCCTGCAAGCAATGACAATATAGCACAAAAGGAAGCGTTTGTGAAATAATGTTTCATATGTGAAACGAATATCTCTTCGGATTTTGGAAAAATGTGTATTTACAATAGTGGAAAAGAGCAATCTTTGCAAGTTATTTTTCGGTGAAATCAGTCCTTTTTCTTTAAAAATGAGAGAGGTTCAAACCGGTGCGTTTTGCGAATTGATCAGCGAGCGAAAGTAAACCGGCGGACGTTTCGTCACGCGTTAATTTTTCAAGGCGCCACATCGGAAGAAAGTAATCCTGCATCGGTAAATATTGCTCGCCTTTCGCGATCGCGCGTGTCCATTCGTCAAAATAGTGCAGATCGATTCCGCGAAGATAAACACCGGCGGCGCTAATTTCGTGCAATATGCCGAACAATTTTTCGCGCGGATCGCGCAGAATTACGATGATGCTGTCGACGGATTCGATTTTCATAGTTCGGGTTAAATGAATTTTGTCACAAAACGCGCCAATTTAAAACCGCATTGCCCGATTGGGCTGTTTGTTTCGCGGAAATTATTCTAAAATCTATAGAAAATCGATAAATGCACATCACAAGGATCGAGCTCGAAAATATTAAATCTCACGCGCATTTTGAACACGAATTTCAGCGCGGAACAACGGCGATAACGGGCGAAAACGGCGCCGGAAAAACGACTTTGATCGAAGCTGTCGCTTGGACTTTGTTCGATCTGCTCGACTACAAAAAGCAGGATTTTCTTCGCCGCGGCGCAAAAAAAGGAAGCGCGCAAGTGACGTTCGAAAGCGGCAAGGACGAGCGCGAATATCTTGTCTATCGCGATACCGGTACAAGCTATTACATTTACGATCCGCGGCTCAAGATCAGAACGCACGAGAAAAAGGAAGAAGTTACGCGCTTTCTATGGGAACATCTCGGCGTCGAAGTCGGAACCGACCTGGACGCGCTTTTCAGGCGCGCGATCGGCGTTCCGCAGGGAACATTCACGGCGATTTTTTTAGAGACCGCCACCGAACGAAAGAAAGCTTTTGACAAGCTTTTGAAGGTCGAAGAATATCGGCAAGGCGCGGAAAAACTTCGTGAAACGGCGCGTTTTGTCGAGCAAAAAATAAACGCGGTCGCGCAAAAGATCGCTCGTGCCGAAGGCGAGCTTTTGCGTTTTCAGCAAATCGAAGACGAACTCAAAACCTACGAAAAACAAGCCGAAGAATTTTGCAAAACGATCGAAAGTTTGGAAAAAGCCGCAGCCGAAAAGACAAAAACCGTTGGAAAATTTGACGAGATCGAAGCAAAGACCAATGAGCTGAAAACCGCGCTTGAACGACTCAAAAGCGAAAATTCACGAAACGAGATCGTAGTAAATCAAAAGCAAACTGAGTTAAATCAGGCGCAGATCGCAGCGGAAAAGATAAAGTTGATCGAAGCCGATTATAAAAAACACACCGCGGCGCTCGCGCATCTAAAGGAACTCGAGCAAGGGCGCATCGAACGCGACAAGTTAAACGTCGGGAAACAAAAGGTCGAAACCGCACTCGCGAACGTGCGCGCCGAGCAAAAATCGACGAGGGAAAATCTCGAGTTGGCTGGAAAGGCGCATCGCGATATTTCAACGCTTCAGCCGAAAGTCCGCGAGCAGGAAAAATTGGAACAGCGGCGCGAAACTTTGGTCAAGGAAATTCTCGAGCTGAAGTCGAAAGAAAAAGAGATCGGTAAACTTGACGAAAAACTCAGCCGCCTTCGCGAAAATTATAGAGCAAATCAGGCGCTGATCAAGGATGCCGAAGCGAAAACAGAAACGGCGAAGGCGTTTGAAGGTCTCATAAAGCGCGACACGGAAATCACTCGAAAAGTTACGCATCTTCGCGCCAAACTCGAACACGACGTGGAGTTTCAAAAACAGGTGAGAGACGGTTTATGTCCGGTTTTATCGCAAAAATGTCTCAACATAAAGGATGGCGAAACGCTCGAAGGTTTTTTGCAAAAGCAGTTTTTTGAACTAAAAACGGAGATCGCGGCACTCGAAAGCGAACAAAACGGACTCGCCCCGCAACTAAAGACTTCGCGCGATGCGGAAAAAGTTTTGGCAGCGCTTGAAACTTTGCAAAGCCGCGAAAAGGAGATTTCCGAAGACGGAAAACGGCTTAGCGAAGAAAAAGTGCTTTTGCAAAAAGAATTGGCAAATCTGTCGAAGTTGGAAACGGAATCGGCGGAAATCGACTCGAAGCTCAAAGTTTTAGACAATCCGAAAACTAAGATTCAGGCTTTTGAAAACGAGATCAAGCGCGAACCGCAGCTTAGAGAGAAAATGTCGGAGATCGAAAAAAATCTGGAGCGTTTGGAAAGCGATCTCAAAATGTTCGTCGAGCAGCTTGAAACTTACAAAGACCTCGACGCCGGGTGGAAGGAATTTTCGGAAATTCGCGAGCAAACTTCCGAGGCGCATCGCGAGTTTATCGCGAATGAGAATCTGGCAAGATCGGTCCCGGAAAAAGAATCGGAACTCAAAAGCGCGAAGGCGGACACGGAACGAATTGGAAAAGACGTCGAAAAAGCCGAAAGAGATTTCGCGGCGGCTGGCAAAGATTATGATCGCGAGCGCCACGCGCAAGAAAGATTCGCGTTGCTCGAAACGGAAAAGAATCTGGCGGAAACGCGCGCGAATTTTGCAAACATCGAGAAACGCATCGATGAATCGGCAAAGGAATTGAAGCGTTTGGACGAGGTCCGAAAACAAATGCAGACTGAATTTCTCGAAAAAGAGCGTTTGGAAAAGACAGCCGAAGCAACGGATTTTATACGCTCGACGCTGAAAGAAGCGGCGCCGCTGGTGGCGAGGAATTACGTATATCATGTTTCGCTCGAGGCGAATCAGATGTTTCGCGAAATCACCGGAAATGGGGAACGAACCTTGAAATGGACGGAAGATTATGGCATCGAGCTTGAGGAAAATGGTTACGATCGACCTTTTTTGAGTCTTTCGGGCGGCGAACAGATGGCGGCGGCATTGTCGGTTCGGCTCGCGCTTTTAAAACAACTTTCCGATATTCGCCTCGCATTTTTTGACGAGCCGACGACAAATATGGACATCGAGCGACGCGAGAATTTCGCGATTCAAATCCGTCAAATTAAATACTTTGATCAATTATTTGTGATCTCGCATGACGACACTTTTGAAAATTACGTGGATCATGTTGTTACGATAGGAGCAAACCAAACATGAAAGAAGTAACGATCGTCTGTGACGGTTCGAGTTTGGGAAACGGGCGCGGCACTACGCGCGCGGCGGCGGTTGCGGTGCTTGGTTATCGCGGATATTGGCGCGCTTTTAGCGAATATCTCGGAAATGCGACGAATCAGCAGGCGGAGATCGCGGCGGCGTGGGTCGGCTTAAAAACGCTGCGCGAGCCGTGCAGCGTAAGAATTCTCACCGATTCGCGCTACGTCGTCGAAACGATGACGGGCAATTTTCGTAAAAAAGCGAATCTCGATTGGTGGGCGAAACTTGAGAAAGCCGCCGGTAAACATCAAATAAAATGGGAATGGACACGCGGACACGCGGGGCATGAAATTCAGGAAATCGCCGATACGATCGCGCGGAAAACCGCAATGCTCGGACGCGTTGACGAAGATCTTTTGGATGAAGCCGTCGCCGCAATCGGGATCAAGGAAATATGAAACGCACAGGCGCGAAGCCGCCGAGAAAGAAAATTTACAGGGATCGACAGTATAAACAAGATCATTTGTTTTATCCCTGTTTGAAAATTTCTTTGCGTCTCTGCGTCTTTGCGTTAATGATTTTGATCTGCTTTTCGCTTGCTTCTGCGCAAAAACGAAACGCGCTTGGCTGGATCTGGCAAAACCCTTTGCCGCAGGGAAATCCGCTTTACTCGATCCATTTTATAAAAGATAAGCAAACCGGTTTTGCCGTCGGCGCGGACGCGGCGATCCTTTCAACTTCCGACGGCGGTTTTAATTGGAAACGACAGCTTTCCCCGATCGATGGGATGCTTTACGGCGTTTTTGTTAAAGATCGAAAAAACGCGCTGATCGTCGGCGCGCGCGGGCTGATACTTTCGACGGACGACGGCGGAAAGGATTGGAAAAGGATAGAAACTCAAATCAAAGATCATTTTTACGGCGTCGCCTTAACCGGCGAAAATCTGCAAACCGGTTGGACGGTCGGAACTTACGGGCGAATTTTGAAAACGTCCGACGGCGGTTTGACGTGGAAAACTCAACACGCGGAAACGACGGAACACCTTTCGAAAATCGCAGCTTTTGACGCCGAAAAAGCAGCAATCGTCGGGCAAAGCGGCGCGATTTTGACGACCAAAAACGGCGGCGAAACATGGAAATCGGATAAACCCTGCGGAAGTGTCGAGATCACAAATTCGGCGTATCTTTCGTCGGAAAAAATCGTCGCGGTCGGCTCCGGCGGTTGTATCGTCCGAAGTGACGACGCGGGAGAAACTTGGGCGAAAATTGATGTTTTCAGCCGCGCGGATTTTCTTTCATTGAGTTTTTCCGATGCGAAAAATGGTTCGACGACCGATTCGAACGGCATGGCATGGCTTACCGGCGACGCCGGAAATACGTGGCTTCCATTTAATATTCGGACAAATCCGAAGCTCGTTTCACTATTTTTTGCAGACCAATTTACGGGTTGGGCGGTCGGCGAAAGCGGCTTGATCGTCCGCACCGACGACGGCGGTTACAGCTGGCAGCGCCTGAGTGAAGGCGGACGCGAAGACATCAACGATCTGTTCTTTTTTTCGGATGAGATCGGCGTTTCGATCGGCTCGCGCGGCAAAATTTGGCTGACGAACGACGGCGGAAGACTCTGGCTTCCGGTTTTTTCCGAGGTTGCGGAAAATTTGAACGCGCTTTCCTTTTTCGACGATCAAAAAGGCTGGATCGCCGGCGACAAAGGCGCGATCTTGCGCACGGTGAACGGCGGCGCGAGCTGGGGAAAAGGTATTTCAGGCGTCACCGAAGATCTGCTGGGCATTTATTTTATCGACGAAAGAACGGGCGTCGCGGTCGGCGCAAACGGAATGATCGTGCGGTCGAAATCGGGCGGCGCATATTGGGAGCAGATCGAATCCGGAACGCGCGGTTGGCTCGAAGATGTAGGATTTTTTGACGCAAAACGCGGCGTTGTTATCGGCGACAAAGGCACGATCCTTTTGACCACGGACGGCGGTTTAACGTGGCGAAAAGTCAAAACGAACTTGCGCGAAAATCTGTACGCGCTGAGCATATACGATGAGAAGATCGGTTTCACCGTCGGCGCTAACGGCACAATTCTAAAAACGATAGATGGCGGCGAAACGTGGGTCGATCAGGAGCCGCCCGCGCCGATAAATTTTTATGCGATAACGGCTTATGCCAAAAACGAAGCGCTTGCGGTCGGCGAGTTGGGCACGGTTTTGCTCACAAGAGACGGCGGCAAAAAATGGGAAATCCAGCCGAATGTGACGAGCAATTCTTTGCAGGCGATCGTTTATCGCGGCGGAACCGACCTTTGGGTTGCCGGGCGCGGCGGGGCGATCCTAAAACGTTCGGAACCGCTTTCGACGCTCGAGTGGACTTCGACAAAAGTGGCGCCGGTGCTGCGAAATAATTCAAAAACCAAACCAAAAACGCGCCAGCCGCTGTTGACGATTACGGACGACGGCGACATTCCGATCGCTACACCACCGGCGAAAAAGGAGAATTGATCGAGACCGAAATCCATTCACCGTCCGTTTCGATCTTAAAACCCTCGATCTGATTTTTTTTCAATTCCGAAACGATCAAGCCTTCCTGCTCTTTTAATATTCCGGAAAGAACCAAAACACTTTTTGTTTTTTGGATGAGAAGCGGAAGCAACGGAACGATAACGTCCGCGGTCAGGTTTGCGCAGATAAAATCGAATTCGGGCGTTGTTTCGGAAATCGAGCCGACCGTAAAATCGATAACATCTGAGATGCAGTTTAAATCAGCATTTTCACGCGCGATCTTTATTGAATTTTCATCGGTATCGCAGGCGGCAGTTCGGAATTTGGATTCCGAAATCCCGAATTTCGCGCCGGCGATCGCAAGAATTCCGGTTCCGGTTCCGACGTCGAGAAAACTCATTCCGCTGCGATAATTTTCTTCGATCGCTTTCAGACAAAGGCGCGTTGTTTCGTGTGTTCCGGTGCCAAACGCCATTCCGGGTTCGATCCGAATGACGATTTTTTCGCGCGGTTCGATGTTTTCCCAGGTCGGCGCAACTATAAATTTTGCGGTTTCAGTCGGCTTCCAATGTTTTTTCCATTCCGCAAGCCAATCCCTATCTTCGACCGTGAACCGCGAGATCTTTTTGACAGCGCTTTCTGAATTTCCATAAATACGAAGAGCCGCATTTAGGTCGCTCCGCAAATTCTTTTCCGCGGGCGGTTCGGTAAAATAGCCGATGACGGTTACGTTCTCGCTTTCGTTTTTGCCAAAAAGGTTGATTTCCGTGCCGATCGAAGCTAATTCATTGAGCGCAAATTCAACCGCTTCAACTGCTTCGGCACGCACTTCGATTTGCACCGAATGCCAAATCTTTTGTTTCATGCTCACACTTAAAAATAAAAAAAATTCGACCGTCCGTAAAGACAATCGAATTTTTTTGTCTAATGCTGAAAAATGATCTTAGCCTTTTTTCCCGCCGCCTTTGCCGCCGCCTTTGTTTCCGTCTGACTTATTCTGTTTTCCGCCGCCGGAATCTTTCTCAGACTTTTGCGGTTTCGCATTCGGTTTTTCTATCTTCATCGACTTTGGCGAATCATCCTCGCGTTTGTTCGGTTTATCCCATTTATTCGGATTTCCTTTTGATCGATCTTCAGACCGGTTCGGCTTCCCTTTCTCGACCGGGACAAACGCGGGTCTGTTGGGATTATTTCTTCTAAATTCGATCTGTTCCTTTGTCGGCTTCGCTAGTTTGGCATAGATCTTATCCAACGATTTACCGTTGTACGGCGATTTTATTTTAATTTGCGTCATCGCCGGGTTAGTTTTGATAAAAACCGGCGCGGCATAATATTGTTCGATTCTAGAACGATAAACCGGCGTTTCAACTACTCGATAAACTTCGTAAGAGTCTGGATAGTTGTTGTAATAATACGGCGAGCGATAATAACTATCGCGATCATTGAACACCCAGTTTACGATCGGCAGACTTCGATCGACCCAATTTGTTTCGTAATAATTGTCGTCGCCGTAAATCTGATCGTTACCATACAATAAAACCCTTGAGCCGCGATCATCGCGGCTTTGGCGGTTAAAAATTAGGTTTGCAATTTCCTGTATTTCGTTGGGACCGAACATGCTGAACAGCGAAAATCCGCGTTGGTTGTCGTCGCGGTCGTCAAATTCGCGGACGCTGATATAATCGGTGTAGCCGTCACCGTTTAGATCAAGATTATTCACGCCGTCCGTCGAATTCAATAAATATTCAAAATCCTCGGCGTCGTCAGCCTTTTCAAGCAGACCGCCTATCGCCTGTAAATCAAGATTCTCTTTCGCCCAACCACCTTCAGCGGAAATTCCGTCCGTTTCTGCTGCGTCGTTTGGATAGGGATTAGTGTCGGCGGTTTTATCCGATGGGCTCAAATTGCAAGCCGTAAAAAATAAGCTGACCGTAAAAGTTATTAAAGATAATTTAAAAAATTTCATATATTTGTCCATTCCTTGTTTCTCTCAATTTTTTAGTTTAAAGAATTAACAGCGCTTGTCGGTGCGACAACACGCTTATAAATGCTTTATTTCTCAACTCAGGTTGAAAGTGCAATTCATATGCCGTGGAATCGTTAGGTAGTAGGTAAACTCAAGGGAAATAGACGCTTATATTTCTCACAAATACTTTTATTATCAATATCACTTACTCTTACAGCACAATCCTGCCTTGTATCAGGGGCTTTCCGCTCATTTGGTGTATGAAAATAATGCGCGTCAATTTTATTTTGTTAATTATTCGTTAATTCCGATTTCATTCAAGGTGCGTTCCTGATTGCGCCAATCTTCGACGACTTTAACGAAAAGCTGGAGATAAACTTTTTTCCCGAGAAGATGTTCGATGTCGTGCCGCGCTTTTGTTCCGATGTCTTTAATTCTCGAGCCGCCTTTCCCGATGATGATTTTCTTTTGCGATGATCGTTCGACATAAATCGCACAGAAAATTTTCGGAACATTTGGATTCGATTCGTCAAATTTTTCGGTTACAACCGCCGTCACATAAGGAATTTCCTCGCCCGTTGTTTCGAGAATTTTTTCGCGCACCATTTCGGAAATCAGAGCATTTACGGATTGGTCGGTCAGCTCGTCATCGGCAAAGATCGGCGTGCCTTCGGGCAGATGTTTGGCGAGTTGGTTCAAAAAATTGTCTATCGCCTGACCTTTCAGCGCGGAAATCGGCACGATTTCGGCGAAGTCATATTCTTTTGAGTAAAATTCCATCAGCGGGAAAAGCGCTGTTTTGTCTTTAACTTTATCAATTTTGTTGAGAACCAAAACAGCTTTTTTGCCTGACTGTTTGATCAGATCGAGCACAAATCTGTCGCCGTTTCCGGTTGAAACTGAAGCGTCGCGCAGCAGCACAACGAGATCGACCGAGAGAATCGCATCGTGAACCGCCGACATCATTCGGCGATTGAGCAAATATCCGGGTTTGTGTACTCCGGGCGTATCGACGAAAACGATCTGCCCGTCGTCAAGCGTCACGATTCCCTGAATTTTGTGCCGCGTCGTTTGAGGTTTGTTTGAAACGGCGGCGATCTTTTCACCGACGAGATGATTCAAAAGTGTTGATTTTCCGGCATTCGGGCGACCGATGAGCGCGACATAACCGCTTCGGAAATTTTCAGAGGTCATAACAAGATTCTAGCGAACTTTGACCAAAATTTCTTTTTTACCGCATGCCGATTCGAAGGTTACCGTGAACGCGCCTTTCTTTTGGCTGATCGACCTTATTAGAAAAAGCGCGCGTGTCGCGCCGTCAGGAATTTCGGGCTCGGCGATAATTTCAATGTCCGCCGGGCTGCTCGAAACCGCTTTGATCTGTCTAAGGTCGCCTTCGCTTTCAAAGCCGACAAGGACGCCCAGATTTCCTCCGTCAGAAAGGATAGAAAGCTCGTTTTGGCTGGCAACAATGACGCAGGGCGTGATTTCTTCCTCTTTGGTTCTATCGACTTTTCGCGCGCGTGTTTCGCCCGATTCGATCTTCTCCGAATCGACTTTCGCAAGCGTTACCGGTTTCGGAATTGTGATGATCACCGGCTCGAACAGCGGCTTTTCGGTTTTTGGATTTTTCAAAACGTCAGAAGGTTTTGTTTCAGACTCGGTCTTTACGGCGGCGTTGTTCGTGTTTTCGGTTTGAACAGCGGGAGTTGGGGTCGGAGTTGGAGTCGAAATCGGTTCCATCGTTTTTTCGTCCGCCGGAATAGGCTGCGGGGTTTCGGCTGGATTTTCTTCCGCCTCAGTTTTCTGGGGTGTCGGTGTGGGCAGCGGCACTTCAGCTGGATTTTGTTCATTCTCAACTTCCTGCGGCGTTGGCGTCGGTAGAGGAGAAGGAACCGGAGTCGGAGTGAATGACGGCATCGCCGGAGATTCAACGTCTTCTTTTATCGGCGCTTCGGTTTTAATTTCGGATGGTTCTTTTGGTGCGGGCGTCGCGAGCGCGGCGGGAAAGGTATTTTGAGCGATCACCTGCGACGTCAACAACACGGGCTTGCTTCCGATCTTCGCCACCAAGCCATCCGTGCTTCCGTTGATCTTTTGATAGAGCACTTCGATGGTGAGATATTTTCCGGCGTTCGGCGCATCGCTGAGGTAGGCTTTAATATAAGTATCGAGCGCTTCGTCTCGCTTTCCGTCCGCTTCGAGAGCCGCGCCGAACCGCCACATACTCGATCGCCACCACGCGCTTTTCTCCGGTAAAATACTCAGTCCGCGTTTCAAACGGACGATCGCTTCCGCGGCTCGGTTTTGCTCAAAAAGCGTCCCGCCGGCGACTTCTTCGATCTCGCCGCGCAAGATGCGCGAAAGCGTTTGCTTTTCGATAGTCGGCACGACGACAACTTCGCCGCGCGAGATCGCGAACGACCGACTGTCGTAAAGTTGATCGGCGAGAACGGCAGCCGTCGCGTCCGGCGCCGCAAGCGCGCTATCGACTTTGCCGGTCATCGCTCGCGTCAGCTCCAAAACTTTCGGCAGCGCTTTTTTCTGCTGCAAAAGTTTCTTTGCCACAAAAAGCTGCCGGTAAAGTTTCATATTGTCTTCGCCCGCGACAAATTTTTCGCCAAGCGCGGCAAGCTCTCCATCGGAAGCATCGGGCAGATCGACTTTTTGCACGAATTCCAACAAGGATTTCAACCTTTCCGAGGTTTCCGCACTATCGGCTGGCAGCGGTTGGAAAATGCTCGCCTGGCGCTCAACCGCAAGCAGTTCCGTGAAACTCATCGCTTCGAGCGGGACACGATTGCCCATCCAGGCTTTTACGTAGTCGTTTTTTACCGAAAAGTTTCTTCGTAAAATATCGCCGGCTTCGCGAAAAAATCCGGCGCGAAAACGCGCGGACGCAAGTTCGTAATCGAGCGTCGGAAAATCGCCGAATTGACGCGCAGTGAGCAAAATTCTCTCGGCTTCGAGCGGTTGTTTTTGCGCCATATATCCGCGCGCAAGCGCAATATGCGCCCAAGTATAGCGCGGCTCGATCGTCAAAGCTTTTTCCGCAAGCTCGATCGCTTTCGCGCCGTCGGAATGCGCCGCATACCAGTAAGCCGCACCTGCAAGCAGAAACAAATTATTGGGATTTGCTTCGAGCGATTTTGCCATTTCGGTTTCGGCTTCGCGTCTTTTTCCCGCGTCAAACTGCGAAAGTATCAAGCCCGTTTGCGCTGCCGCGTCGTTCGCGTTGGTCGCGAGAATTTCGTTATAAAGCGCGATCGCTTCGTCGGGCTTGCCGACCGCGCGTTTCATTTCCGCTAAGCTACGCCGCGAAACCACCGAAACGGCGTCAAGCTCGAGCGCCGTTGCATATGCGCTTACCGAACCGGCGAAATCGAAATTCATTCGGTTTGCGAGCCCGAGAGCCTGATACGCGCCGGGCAAATTCGGTTTTTCGGATCGTTCGGGCAGAGCGGTTTCAATTCGAATTACATTCTCGGCAATTCGCTTTGCTTCGAAGGCGTTTTCCGTTCCGAGATAGTAGGTCGCCAGCGCGAGAAGCTGTTTCGGGTTTTCGCCGATCTTTTCCTCGATCAGTTTAGCGATATCGATCGCCGCTGTGCTTTGCCTGAGCGAAAAAAGATTTGTCGGAAACTGCAAAAGCAAGGAAAAGAGCTGATCGGAAACGGGTGTCGGCGCTTCGGCAACGGCGGATTTGAAAAACGCGATCCCGCTATCGTTTTCGCCAATCCGCAGCTTTTCGTCGCCAAGCTGCGCGCGAGCGCTGACGATCAACTCGAGCGCGCGAGTTTTCTCGCGGGATTTCGGAAAGTCGATGATAAATTTTTGCAATGCGGCAATTCGCTCAGTCAAATCCGTCATCGCGGCGGCTTTTTCAAATTCTTCCTTTTCGTTTGCGAGATTGCTAACGGGCGTTTCGGCGGGTTTTACGTTATTTTTTGTCGGCTTCGGCTTTTGAGGAAATGCGCCGATCGCAAATATGATGAGCAAAAATAAAACTGCGAAACTTCTCATAAAATAACCCTTGTTTTCAGAATAATATCACGAAATTGCATTTATCCCACGACGGTTTTATGCTCTGTGTATGAACGAGCTCGACGATATCTGGACGCAAATGATGGCAAAAGCGATCGCCGACGCGCGAGACGCCGAGCGTCATGACGTCGCCGCGTATCTGACGCTTAAAGCGAACAACGACGTTATTCGCGCGACCAGCGTCAAATGGCTTTTCGATTCGATCACCGAGATCGCCGCCCGGCACAATCGCAATATTTCAAATATTCAGATCGAAAACGAAAGCCCGCACAATTTCGTGTTCGGAAACGCAAATTTGGTCGGCTCCTTGCTTCGTCTTCGTCTCGGATTGAGATGTATGACGCTCGAAGCGGGTTGGACGCGCACGCCAAAGGACGGCTTTATGAGCGGCGGCGCGCTTGCCGTCGCGCAGATCACGCATTTCGGGCTTCGCCCAGCAAATTCCGTGCTTGTATTGATGCGCGAAAACGATCTGCCGCAATGGTTCTTGCTCGACAAAAAAGGCGAGAAAAAAGTCTTTGATTCGCGCGATCTGCAAAAACATTTTCAGCTCTTTGCCAAATGATTTCTTTCGGTCTTTCCCTTTTTCACTTTCTTTAGGTTAAAATAAAGTATTGAAAAGTTGATTTAAGAGGAGATTTTCTTAATACGTGAAGGCAGAACTTGAAAAGCTGATAGATTTGCAGATTACAGACACAAACATCAGACGTTTGAAAACCAAAATCGATACCGCGGAAGAAAGGCGTGCTAATTTAGAAGAAGAATTCGAAAAGCACGCCTCTTCTATTCGAGAAATTCAGGCGCGGCGCGACGCAGCAAAAGCCGCCCACGCCGATCTTGAAAATAAGATCGCCGATAACAAGATTCATCTCGAACGCACCAACCGCAATTTAAAACACGCCCAAAATCAAAAAGAATACGAGACTGCGATGCGCGAAACGGACGCGCTGCAAAAGCAGATCAATCAATTTGAAACCGAGGCGTTGGAAAAAATAACCGAGATCGAGGAAGTCGAGAAAGTTTTGGAAGAACGCGCCGAAGAAATAAATTCACTCGATGCAAAACGCGCCGCCGCGCTCAAAGAGTTTGACGCGGAAATCGGCGCGGATCGAAAGGAATTCGACGCGGAATCGCAAAAACGGCATAAAGTTTTTGTGACTTTGCCGGCAAATCTCGCCTCGGTTTACAATCGCCTCGCGCAGCGCAGCCGCGACGGGATCGCCGTTGCCGAAGTAAAAAACGGAGCATGCAGCGCCTGCTTTATGGCGCTTCGCCCGCAAATGCAGGCGGAAGTTCGTAAAGCAAACCAAATAATCGTCTGCGAAACCTGCTCGCGCATTCTTTATATTCTCGGTAAAGATACCCAAAGCGAAGAAGCGACGGCGAGCTAGCGGGAGCGCCGGCAATGTTTGCGAAGCAAACACCTATTCGCGCTTTTGCGCTCAATGCAAAGCTGTCCGCGCTCCGTTATTTACACCATTCATCGGAAATTCCGACATCCACTTTTACAGGAACTTTTTTAACATATTCTTCGCCGGCGACGCGCATTGCTTTTTCCAGTTTCCCGGCGGTTTGTTCGGCTTCCGCTTCATCACATTCAAGAATAATTTCATCGTGAACGATATTGACGAGCCGCGCCGAAGTTCCGGCGATTTCGCGGTGAAGCAAGTGCAAAGCGCGTTTTAAGATGTCGGCGGAGGTTCCCTGAATCGGGAAGTTTTTGGCGTTTCGCTGGGCGCCGCCGATCGACTGGCGGTCGTTTTCGTCAAAACGATGGCGATACATTCTGCCCGAAGCCGTGCGCGAAGTTCGGTCGGTTACAACACGCCGCGCGGCGTCGCGCAGCCAATTATCGAGCCCGCGATACGTCACAAAATAGCGGCGCATAATATTTTCAGCTTCGGTTTGCGACAAGCCGGTAAGCATCGCAAAACGCTGTGCGCCGATGCCGTAAACGACGCCGAAATTCAGACGCTTGGCAAACGAGCGCTGGTCGGCGGTAACTTCGTCGGGCGCGACGCCAAAAACCTGCGAGGCGGTGATCTTGTGAAAATCGGCGCCGCCGGCGAAGGCGTTGATAAAGTTTTCGTCGCCGGAAAAATCGGCAAGAATTCGCAATTCGATCTGCGAATAATCGGCGATGACGAGCTTTTTGCCATCGGGCGCGAGAAAACACCGCCGATATTCTTCTTCGTGCGGAATTTGCTGTAAATTTGGACGCGAGCATGAGAATCTTCCGGTCGGCGCGCCGATTTGGCGAAAATCAGCGTGAATTCGGCGCGTTTCCGGTCGGATAAATTCGAGGATATTTTCGCCAAAGCTCGACAAAGATTTTGCGACACCGCGATATTCGAGCAGTTTTGCTACGACCGGAAAATCGGCGGCAAGCGGCTGCAGTTGCCAACCTCGCGTCGTTTCGGGAACCGGAACGCCGAGATTTTTGAGCGCGTCGGTAACCTGCATTTGCGAATCCAGATTTATCTGCGCAACTCCGAAAAGCGAAGCCTGCGCGACGCCAGCCGAAAGCATGTGCTGCAGCTCGTATGCGACCGTTGATTGAACTTTTTTAACTTTTTCAAGCTGTTCGCGCCAGCGCGCTTCGTCAAGATTGAATCCATTAAGCTCCATCGCGGCGATCGGCGCAATACATTCGAATTCGAGCTGCGCGGCGTTTCTTAAATCGTCCGCGGCGAGTTTTTCGTCAAGTTTTTCGCGCAGCGAAATCATGATCGCCGCATCGCGCGCGGCGTATTCGATCTGCGACTGAGTCAATTCCGCGGCGCTCCAATCCGAAATTTGCTCGGTTTTATCGAGTTCCGTGCCGAGAAAAAAATTGACGACTTCAGCAAGCGAATGCCGTCGCTCGCCGTCGCCCGCAGCGATCAATTGGCTGGCGATCATTGTGTCGAACACGCCGCCAACATCTACGCCAAGATGATGCTTGATCCATTTCGCATCAAATTTCGCGTTGTGCGCGATCTTAACAGGACGCTCCGCCGCGAGCAGTTCGCGCAAAGGCGCAAGTTCCGGTAAATTTTTGAGATCGCCTTTTTCGGCAAACGGTTTGAGGTCGATAACCTGCGTTTCTTTTCCCGTGCTGATTTGAACGAGCCGCAAAATGCCGTCGTAAGGATCGAGTTCCGTCGTTTCGGTGTCAAACCCGATAAAATCTTCGTTTTTTAATTTTTCGCACGCTGCGCGCAACGCGTCGAAGTCGGTGATGATCTCGAAATAAATTTCCATATATTCTAAATCTTAAATCGTGAGCGATTAATAGTAAATTCTCATGGCAACAACTATTCGTTATTTCCTATTTACCAATCGATAAAAAACATCTATACTGATTTTGGTTTGCTGCAAGATTTGTTGAATATTTGAAAAAGCGCAGCAAACGACCGGATTAAAAGGATTTTAGCGGCAATTTTGATTGTCGAAAATAACGCGAAACGGGTTTTGAGCGCAACGGTTTAAAAAATTTATGCGCTCCCCGAATTCGAATAAAAGAAGCGAGATTCGCTTTGTATTTTGTATAACGAGATTCCTGTGTGAGAAAACTCAAATTTCCGTTTGTTTTGGAAATTAACTCCGTAAACAAAAAACACATCAATTAAGACGCAACCGGGCTTGTAAGAAAATCAAGCCAGAGGCGCAGTCCGTAATAAATCCTTAAAATCAAAAAATTGGAAATAAGTTGGTTTAGATTGCTTCGCAATCCTGCAGGCAGACTGCCTGCGCTCCACTAGAAAAATATGTCAAAAGAAATGATCATCAGCGTCAACGGACGCGAAAAGAAGATCGCCGTTTTGGATAACGGCAAAGTTACGGAATTTTATATCGAACGCGGCGAGGAAAACTCGGGCGTCGTCGGTAACATTTACAAAGGACGTGTAATGCGCGTGTTGCCGGGAATGCAGTCGGCATTCGTCGACATCGGTTTGGAGCGCGACGCGTTTCTTTACGTTTCCGACTTTTTCGACGAAGAAGAAGAGATCGAGCGGATCGTGATGGAAAAATCCAAAAAAGTTTCGCCGGAAGAAGCGAAGCGTGCGGCAAACGATCAGATCGATCGCTCGCGGCTCGAACGTGAAAAGCAGATGGAATCCGTTCAGGAAATTGCCGAACCGCTTGCAGAAAGCGGCGACGAAGATTCGGACGAACTCGCAGACGAAAAGGTCGCGAAAACAGCGAAGGGCGCGGACGAGGAAGTTTCAGATGAGGCGACCGAGCAAGCGCCGAAGGGAAAACGCGGCAAATCGCGCCGCGGAAAAAAAGAAAAACCGGAGCCGAAGATCGAGGAAAGAGCCGCGGAAAAGGTTGAAAACGAGGGCGTTCCGGATTTTGAGTTCGAAGACTCTGGGTTCGAACGCGTTATTGACGACGAAGATACGGGCGAAATGTTCAAAGATGCTTATCGTCAGGAAGCGATCTTTGATAAGGTGCGCGCGGTGGAATTTGAAATGGAAAGCGCAGCGACGGCAGAGGTGGGCTCCTTGTTAGCCGCTGTTCCGGGCGCGACGGGCGGTTTTGAGCGGATTGCCGACGAGGATGATGAAGCGCAGACAAGCGTCAAGACAAAGTCGAAACGCGGACGCGGCGGGAAAAAAGCTGCGGCACAAGCCGAAAAATCGGATTCGTCGGAATCGGTCAATGACGCGGCGGAAAAGGCGAGCCGCGCTAAGAAGGGAAAAGCTTCGGCGAAAGCGACGATGACCAAAGGAAGGGCGCGCGGAAAAAAAGCAGCGAAGGACGAAACCTTGGAAGACGGCGAAGCGAGCCTGAAAGAATCGAATCCAAATTCGGAAATGGTCGCGCGGCGCGGCGGTCGCGGTCGGCGCGGTGGTCGCGGACGTACGCGGCAGGAAATCAAAACGGATGAGAAAGCGCCTGCGGAAACCGAAGCCGTTCCTACCGGAGTTCCGAGCGGCAACGGCGGAACTGGCGGAAATCGCGGCGGCAGATACAGCGAGCGCCGCGAGCGTTCACCGCAGCCGACGATCACCGATCTGCTCCGCGAAGGACAGGAAATTCTTGTTCAGATCGCAAAAGAACCGATCGCGCGAAAAGGCGCGCGGATAACTTCGCATATCGCGCTTCCCGGCAGGTTTTTGGTTTATATGCCGACGATCGAACATATGGGCGTTTCGCGCAAGATCGAATCGTCAAACGAACGCGGCAGACTTCGCACATTGATCCAAAAGATCTGCGCGGAAGAAGTCGTTCCTTCAGGCGGATTTATTGTTCGAACGGCAGGCGTCGGAATTTCGGAGGAAGATCTGCGGCAGGACGCGCGGTATTTAATTCGCACCTGGCTGGAGATAAAGAAAACTTCGGAGAAAAAGAAATCACCATCGCTTGTGCATCAGGATCTGGACATCATTCAACGTCTCTTGCGCGATCACTTGTCGGATGAATACACCGCAATTCGGGTCGATTCCGAAGAGGAATATTCACGGGTGGTCGAATTTATCAACCGAATTCAGCCGCGAATGGTCAAGCGCGTCAAGCTTTATACGCGCGACGAGCCGATCCTCGAAGCCTTTGGCGTGCAGGACGAAATTGAAAAAGCGCTCAAACCGCGAGTTTGGCTAAGATCCGGCGGTTATCTCGTGATAAATCAGACCGAAGCGCTGGTTGCGATCGACGTCAACACCGGCAAATTTGTCGGCAAGGGAAATGCGCGGCTCGAAGACACGATCACCAAAACGAATATGGAAGCCGTCGAAGAAATTGCTCGGCAAATTCGTCTTCGCGATCTTGGCGGAATTCTTGTGCTCGATCTTATCGACATGGAAGACCGGCGCAATCGTCACAAGGTTATGAATCTGTTGCAGGACGCGCTTGCCTCGGACAAATCGCCGACAAAAGTTCTGTCTTACAACGATTTCGGATTGATCATTATGACGCGCAAACGCGTGAAACAATCGCTCGAGCGGACGCTTTGCTCGCCGTGCGAATACTGCGAAGGCGCGGGCTGGGTCAAATCGGCGCAAACGGTCTGTTATGAAATTTTGGAAGAGGCGCGACGATTGTCTAGAACTCTGGACGACGTTAAGATGACAACCTTGCGACTTCATCCGGAAGTCGCTCTCGCGCTTCAAAACAACGAAAAGACGGTTTACGACGAGATCGAAGCCTATCTCGGAAATGTTGACGTGACGAGCGACCCGACAGTTCATCAAAATCAATTCGATTTTGCGTTTGTTTAGATGAATTTGCCCGCGAAATACGCAAAAATGCGCGAAACAAGTTTATTTCGTGTTTTTGGCGTTTATTCGCGGGAGATTCTTACTTAAATCCTAAAGCTTCAAATCTTTTTTCAAATCCTTCGCTCCCGAAGGTTTGGCGAAGATCGAATCTGGAATCGGTTTGTTAAACTCCATCGATTCATAGTTTATTCGACTTGTTTGGATGCCGTTAACGAAATGATCGATTATAAAAGGTGTTTTTATGCCCTGAATATCGACAAATTGCGCATATCTATCTTCCTCTTTCAACTCTTCGCCTTCCTCGGTTTTGTGTTTATATACAGCCTTCACAGGCATTCCGTCGGTTGCGGAAAATTCAAACTCGACCGCCAGATCATCGTCATAAACGAGTCGGATAACTTCGTTTCGCACGCCGATCCCGGCTTCGCGTTTGCCAACGTAAGTCAGCGTAGCCTTTCCGCGCCAAAATCCGCGCAGCAGATGATCTAAACTGACGCGCATTCCGCGTTTGAAATATTCGATCTGATTTTCCGTCTGATCTCTCAGGGCATCGGCGGCGCCGTCAAAAACCCAGCCGCTTCCGCCCGAATTTGTCTGAACATTTTTTTGACCCTTTAGCTTAAATTCGGTGCGCTCATTGTAAGGGAAAACGATAACGTCGAGAAACGTCTGAAAAACGAGGGGCGTGCCGGCGCGCATTTGGTGAAATTTCCCGCGCCCGACCTGCGTCTTTACCTGCAAATATTTTTCGCCACCTAGATTTTCGATCGCTTTTTTAATAATTGATTCGGCTTTCTCGTCGTGTTGGGCTGTTTGAGAAAAAGAGAAAATTACCGCGCCGAAAACAAAATAAGTAAGGAAAAAAAACTGGATAGGAATCTTAATTTCCCGGTTCAAATTCATATTCGATTTCTCGCTCTACACTGGCTTTTGCATTATTAGTATAAATGGCAGGCTCGAATCTTAACTTTTTTGCTGCTTCAACCGCTTTATCGTTAAACTCCTTTGGCAGTTCGCTTGTGACGCTTTCTATGCGAACTTCGCCGGAAGACATTAAGAGTATTTTCAGCTTTACGACTCCACCGATTTGCTCGAACTTTTCACCCGCCGGATATTCCGGCTTCGGTTTCTCTAGAATTATAGCCTTGCTTTTGATGTCCTTGTCATCTTCCTTGACTACAATCGAAAAGTGGAATTTGACCAGTTTGACTACGTTAATCGGCTTCCCGTTTCTTTTCGCCGGCTCAAACTGAATTTGTTTTGCCGCCGCAATAGCCTGTTCGGTCAAGCCGTAAGCCAAGCCGGAAACAACGGAGACCGCACCTATTTTGCCACTTGCAAGGAAAATTACGCGCAGGGTTACATCACCTTCCACGTAATTTTCTTTTGCTTCATCCGTATATTTCGCCGGGACCCTGGAAAAGACGCGAACGGGCATATCGTTGGAAGCCAAAACTTGTTTATTTTCTTGTCCAACACTAATTCCGCCTCCGCGTCCGCTTTCCTGCGCAAAGCCGAAAACGCAAAAACAAAATATAAAGAGAATGATTGTACAAAATGTTTTCATTAGATTTCTCGAAAAAAAGCTTCAACAAGATTTTATCACCAAAGCCTTTGATGCGAAAAGTTAATTTTCCGGTTCAATTGCTTTGGCACCTTGCGATTTAAACCTACGATGCGGAAAATAATTCATCGAGGTTAATTCCTAAGGTTTGAAGTCGTAAACGACTGTCATTTGCTGCGAAACCGGGTTTTTGCTTTTTTTGTGAACGGCGGGCTGAAATTTTATTTTCGCTGCGGCTTCGAGCGCCGCCCGGTCAAATTCCTTCGGCATTGTGCTGTTCGCGCCGAAGACCTTTAGCTTACCGTCCGCAAAGAACGTGACCTGAACTTCAACTTTTCCCTTTAATTTTTCCGCAAGAAATTTAGACGGATAAGGCGGCGAGGGTTGCTCCAGGATCTTCGCCTTGGTTACGTTTTTGTCACCTTCCGCGTACAAAACTGAGACGATAAAGTCCACGGTCATTTTTACCGCAATTGGCTTTCCATTAAGTCTTGCCGGCTCAAAATACATTTTTTGCACCGCAGCCGTAAAAGCTTGCGTTACGCCTTCAGGTAAACCTTGAATGATAATGATGTCTCTGACCTTGCCGTCTTCACCAAGCGTGACGGAAGCCTTCAACGTGCCTTCGACGCCGTTCTTTCGCGCCGCATCCGGATAATCAAAATTTGGAATGCCGTTAAATTTCGGCGGCTCGTCCGCTTGGACCCGGTCGAATTTGTACTGGTAGTTAAACGACAGCGATTGAGCCTGCGCGGCAGCGAAAACGCACACAATAAAAAATGCGCATGTGAAAAATTTCTTCATAACAAAAAGGCTTTGATGAGATTTTATCACCAAAGCCCTTAATTTAGAAAGTATTTTTTGATCTTTAAGCTAATTCAAACTGAACGCATCGATCGGTTTGACCACGACTTCTCCGTCTTCGGCATCGACGGTAAACTGCATGGCGGTTTTCCACGCGTTTGTGATCGGAAGCTTGACGTTCTGATCGATGTGTCGTTTTAGAAAACGCGCGCCGTAAGCCGGGCTGAAACCTTTTTCGGTCAGCGCGTCGATCGCAGATTCGGTCACATCAACGCGTTTGCCTTGGCGTTCCATACGGTGTTTTAGCTTGGCGATGTAAAGCTTTGCGATTTCCTTAACTTCATCCAACGTGAGCGGCGAAAATATTACGATCTCGTCAATTCGATTTCGAAATTCCGGCGAAAATCTTGTTTCCGCGGCTTTCATAACTTCGCCTTTTATCTGCTTGACGTCGCCGAGCGTTTTTTGCCCAAAACCAAGCGGCTTTTCGTATTTCTTAAAGCTCTCCGAGCCGAGATTCGATGTCATAATTACGATCGCGTCCGAAAGATAAACCTTCTTTCCGCGCCCGTCGGTCAGCCATCCTTCGTCGAAAGCTTGCAGAAAAATATTCATCAAATACGGGTTGGCTTTTTCTACTTCGTCGAGCAGTAAAACCGTGTATGGATTTTCCCGAAGCTGCTCGGTCAAAATTCCGCCGCGCTCGCTACCGACGATTCCGCGCGGCATTCCGATAAGCTTTTCAATGCCGACCGTTCCCTCGCCATATTCGCTCATATCGATGCGAACCATTTTTTGCTCGTCGCCAAACATAAACTCGGCAACTGCTTTCGCAAGCTCAGTTTTGCCGACTCCGGTCGGACCCAAAAACAGTAAAACTCCGTCCGGCGCGTAATGATTTTCCTTGAGCGGACCTTTGTTCAGACGCAGTCTTTCGGCGACCGCTTTTACCGCCTCGATCTGCCCGATCACACGCTTGCCTAGGTCGCCTTCCATCACCGAAAAACGGTCGGAAGTATCGCGGTAGATCATATCTTGCGGAATGCGCGATTCCTGCGAAATGACCTCGATTATATGCTCGGGACGCACGATGAGTTCAGTCGGCTCGTTGATCTCAACCTTGACCGAAGCCGTATCGAGCCAGCCGATCGCCTTGTCCGGCAAGTGCAGATTGCGAATGTATTTCGGCGCCATTTCAAGCGCCGTATTGATCGCTTCGTCTGATATCGTTACCGAATAATTTTTTTCGAGGCGCGGGCGCACGCCGAAAAGAATTTCCTTCGTTTCGCTAATTGTCGGTTCATCGACCTTGACCAACCTAAATCTGCGCGCAAGCGCTTCGTCTTCGCCGATATATTCCTTGTATTCGGTCAGCGTCGTGGCGCCGATGATACGCAGCTCGCCGCGCGAAAGCGCCGATTTGAACATATTTCCGGCGTCCGAGCTCGTTCCCATCGCCGCGCCGGCGCCAATTATCGTATGCGCTTCGTCGATGAAAAGAATGAGTTCGCTTTTTTCTTTGACTTCGTCGATGATGCCTTTGATGCGCTCTTCAAACATTCCGCGCAGCATCGTTCCGGCGACGAGTCCGCCCATTTGAAGCTGAACGATATGCGAACCCCGAAGCCGTTCGGGAACTTTTTCCGGCTCTAATTCGATAAGCCGCGCAAGACCTTCGACAACCGCAGTTTTTCCGACGCCCGGTTCGCCGACGAGCATCGGCGAATTCGAACGCTCGCGATGCGATAAGATCTCGATCATCTGCCGGATCTCTTGCTCGCGACCGATCGTCGGCGGAATTTTGTCCTGGTGGGCGAGTTTGTTCAAGCTGACGCCGAAGTGTTTAAGATACGAAGGCAGCTCGTATTTTTTGCGAGCGCGTTCTTCTTCCTTTTCGATCTTGCGAATGCGCGTCCGCGCCGTCTGCGCGACTTCTTCGGCGGGAACACCGAGATTCTGGAGAACGTCGTTTAAAAGACTGCGCTCGTCGTTCGAAAGAACATAAAAAATATCGCTGGCTTCGATAACGCGGCGACCTTGCGAGCGCGCGCGGTCCATCGCGCGTTTGAAAAGCTCGGTTGTTTCCGGCGCAATTCGAAAGCCTTTTCCAAGATGCTGCCTGCCGCTTTCCATACGTTTTTCGATCAAAAGCTTTACCGACCGCGGATCAACCGCGAGATCGCGCATCGTGGAGTTAAAAAGGTCGGCTTCTTCGTTGGTGAGCGCGTGCAGAATATGCTCGATGGAAACGTAATTCTGGTCGCGCCGCTTGGATTCGTCCAAAGCGGTTTCCAGTATCTTTCGTCCGCTCTCGCTAAATTTGTCTTTGTATGCGTCTATATCTGCCATAAAATTGCTTTTTCTATCTCTAAAACTCCCGATAGCTCAGATGCGAGACGGCAGTCAACTTCTGCCCGCATTAATAATACCATTTGAAAAGATTTGCGAAAAGAACTTTCGACGCGATCGTAAATCTTCGTTCCGCACTTTCCGAAATTTTACTCGCCTGCCTTCTGCGCCAAGCCTTTCCCGACCTGAACGCGCGCCGGTCGGAGAAGCTTATCGCCGAATTTATAACCGCGCGAATATTCGGCGGTGATGTTTCCGTCGTTTTCGGCTTCGGTTTCCGCCATGTCGATCGCCTCGTGAACTTCCGGATCAAACTTCGTCCCGATTGACGGAACTGCCTCGACGCCGACACTAATCAGCGCCTTTTCAAAAGATCGCGCCGTGCCTTTTACGCCGTCGAGCAAGTGTTCGAAAGAAGCGTCGGTTTCGCTCGCTTGTATCGCCAAATTCAAATTGTCCAGAACGGGCAGAAGCGCCGTTAAAAAATTGAACTGCGCCTGCTTTGCGCGATCTTCGAGCGACTTTTGCATTCGCCCGCGCATTTCCTGTGTCTCGCGTTCTCGCTGCGCATTCGCCTCGTCAAATTTCGCCTGAACGCCGACGAGCTTTGTTTCGGCGGCTTCGCGGCGCGCTTTTTCTTCCTTCAGTTTATTTTCAAGTTCGGTTTCAAGCGCCGTCTTTAAAGGCTCTTTTACTTTTTCCTCCTCCGCGTACGGGTGAAGCTCGCCGTCATCATTAAAACGGCGTTTGTCCTTGAATTGAATTTCCGCCTCGCTTTCTTCAATAAATTCTTCTTTAATATCTTGCTCACTCATCTTCTTTTTCTTTAACCAGGTCATATATTTTGATAAATAATTTGCTCAAATCAGTCTAACAAACCATTTATCTTTTGGGAAAAATCTCTTATGCTGACGCGGTCGCCGTTCCCGATTCAAATTTCAGTTCGCCGTTTTCGGCAGAAACTTTGATCGTTTGTCCGCTCAAAATATCGCCATTCAGAATTTTTGTCGCCAGCGGATTTTGAATCATTGTTTGGATCGCGCGTTTCAAAGGTCTTGCGCCAAACGTTGGATCATAACCTTCCGTAACGAGCAATTCTTTAGCCGATGGATCAAGCTCGATCTGGATTCCGCGCTCGCCGAGCATTTTGCGCAGGCGTTCGAGTTGGACGTCGATGATCTGCGCAATCTCGTCTTTTCCGAGCTGCCGGAAAACAACAATATCGTCGACGCGATTTAGAAATTCCGGCTTGAAATGCGATCGCAAAACGTCCAAAACCATCTCTTTAATCGGTGTATCGACGAGCGTCGAAGACTGGATCTCGCGCGATCCAAGGTTCGACGTCATTATCAAAACCGTATTCTTAAAATCGACGACGCGACCTTTCGAATCGGTCAAACGACCGTCGTCCAAAATTTGTAAAAGTATATTGAAAACGTCGGGATGCGCTTTTTCTATCTCGTCAAAAAGCACGACCGAATATGGACGGCGTCGAACCGATTCCGTCAACTGCCCGCCTTCGTCGTAGCCGACGTAACCGGGCGGCGCGCCGATCATCCGCGCAACCGCATGCTTTTCCATATATTCGGACATATCGAGCCTCACCAAGGCGCGCTCGTCGTCAAATAAAAATTCGGCGAGCGTTTTCGCGGTTTCGGTTTTGCCAACACCGGTCGGACCTAGGAATATGAACGAACCGATCGGTCGGTTCGGATCCTGCAACCCGGCGCGCGAACGGCGAACCGCGTTTGCGACCGCTTCGAGCGCTTCGTCCTGCCCGATAACGCGTTTGCGAAGATTCTCTTCCATCTTCACGAGTTTCTGCATTTCGCCTTCGAGCATCTTTGAAACCGGAACACCGGTCCACTTCGCGACGACTTCCGCGACATCTTCTTCATCGACTTCTTCCTTTAGAAAAACACCGTCGGTTTGCAGTTCCGCAAGCCGCGCCTTTTCGTCTGTAAGAAGTTTATCGAGCTCAGGGATCTTGCCGTATTGAAGCTTTGCGGCTGTTTCAAGATCGCCCGCTTGCCGTGCCTGCTCGAGCTGCAATTTTGCTTCTTCGAGCTGCTCTTTCGCCGTGCGCATCTTCTCGATCTCTTCTTTTTCCGACTGCCATTTTGCTTTCATCGCGCCGCTTTTTTCCTTCAGATCTGCAATGCGCTTTTCGATGTCGTCAAGACGCTCTTTTGACTTTTTGTCTGTCTCGCGCGAGAGCGCCTGCTTTTCGATCTCGAGCTGCATTATTTCGCGTTCGAGAATGTCGATCTCCTGCGGCAGACTGTCGATTTCAATTCTCAATTTCGACGCTGCTTCATCGATCAGATCGATCGCCTTATCGGGCAAAAATCTATCCGTAATGTAGCGATTTGATAACGTCGCCGCTGCAACGATCGCGGCGTCGGTGATACGAACGCCGTGATGAACTTCGTATTTTTCCTTCAAACCGCGAAGGATCGCGATCGTGTCTTCGACCGAAGGCTCGCCGACGTAAACCTGCTGAAAACGACGTTCGAGCGCTTTATCTTTTTCAATATATTTCTGAAATTCGTTAAGAGTCGTCGCGCCGACACATTTCAAAGTTCCGCGCGCGAGCGCCGGCTTTAACATATTCGAAGCGTCGATCGCGCCTTCCGAAGCGCCCGCGCCGACCAAAGTGTGAAGTTCGTCGATAAACAAAATAATTTGCCCGTCCGATTTTTCAATTTCCTTTAAAACGGCTTTCAAGCGGTCTTCAAATTCGCCGCGATATTTCGCACCGGCGAGCATTGAACCCAAATCGAGCGAAACAAGCTTTTTATTTTTCAACGTTTCCGGCACGTCGCCCGAAACGATTCGCTGCGCCAAGCCTTCAACGATCGCCGTTTTTCCGACGCCAGGCTCGCCGATCAAAACCGGATTGTTTTTTGTGCGTCGGGATAAAACCTGAATCGTTCGTCTAATTTCGTCGTCGCGTCCGATCACGGGATCGAGTTTTCCTTTTCGCGCGCGTTCCGTAAGATCGAGCGCATATTTTTCGAGCGCCTGAAAATTTTCTTCGGCGTTTTGATCGGTGATCCGCGCGCCGCCGCGCATTTCCGTAATAACTTTTTCAAGATCTTCTTTTGTAATTCCGTTTGAGCGCAAAATTCTTCCCGCGTCGCCTTCCTTTTCATCCGCGATCGCCAAAAGCAAATGCTCGGTCGACATGTATTCGTCCTTCATCGCTTCGGCTTCTTTTTGCGCTTCCTGAAAGATCGTGTTTATCCGCGGCGAGAAATATTGCTGCCCGCCCGAAACTTGGGGAAACCGCGCGATCGCCGCCTGAACATCAGTCAAAATTGTCTGCGAATTTGCGCCGATCTTTCCCAGAATCGGACGCAGCGTTCCTTCTTTCTGCTCGAGCATCGATGCAAGCAGATGTTCGGGCTCGACCTGCTGGTTCTGATGTTTTTCAGCAGCGCCGATAGCTTCCTGAACTGCTTCCTGTCCGCGAATTGTAAATCTGTCAAATCTCATTTTTATAAATTAACAGGGATGAAGATGATAAAAAAGATCACAAAATCGCTTTTATCCCTTTCATCCCTGTAAATGAACTAAGCGTTCGCCGTTTCCGACTTTGCTTCGGTGTCAATCGTTTTCGGCTGCGTTTGTCCTTCGCCCGCTTTGATCTCGATGCGGCGCGGCTTCGCTTCCTCGCGTTTCGCCAAAGTCAGCCGCAAAACGCCGTTTTCAAATTCGGCGTTCGCGTTCTCGCTCGAAACCGTCGGCGGCAGCGTGAACGAACGCGTAAAGCTTCCGTAGCTGCGTTCGACGCGATGAAAATTATCGCCTTCGTCCTTTTTCTCGAATTTGCGCTCGCCGTGAAGCGTCAAAACGTTGTTTTCGATCGAAATATCAACGTCTTCCGGTTTCATTCCGGCAAGATCGGCTTCGAGAACGATTTGGTCTTTGTTCTCAAAAATATCGACCTGCGGGCTCCACGCGCCACGCATCAGGTCGCTCTCTTCGCTGCGCGGAAAGCTCGAAGCAAACAAGCGGTTCACTTCATCCTGCAAACTTCGCATCTCACGAAAAGGATCGTATCTGATGATGTTCATTGATTGTTTCCTCCAAATAACTAGTATTTTCAGACTAAATTATAAAATTGTAGTCTAACGGCATAATATAATCTGAGTGGCATCATGTCAAGTCCGCTTACAAAAAATTTTTATCTGCAAAAAATCCAATTTTTATGCGTTTTCAGGTGACACTTTGGGCTCACGTCGGTTATATTTAGCTTGCAAAAGCCGAAATAAAGGTAACGAGATGTTCTATTTGTTAATTATTTCCAGCGTAGTTTTTGTCTTCGGATTGGTAGCAATGGAGATTTATAAAAGGCGATTGAATAAAAAAGAGCTCGTAGAGTTCAGACAGAAGACTTTTCAAGACCAATGGTGGCTATATGCAGTGAGTTTTCTGCTTCCCGTTTTGGGAATTTTTTTGCAGAACGTGTTTGCTTTGTCCGCGGCGGTTCTAATAAGACTTTTCTGCGTGTTTTTGCTTGTTTGGACGATAAGGGTAATAATGCGGGTACAAAAATCAAACCTGCCGAAAGGTCTTATTAAAACCTACGTCATCCTTTCGGCGATTCAATTGATTTCCGGATTCGCATTTTTCGTATCTTTGGTATCTTTCGACGCAACAAAATGAAAATCTTTCGTGAAATTCTATCGCCGTTGATCGCCGTTATCGCCGCTTTTGTTGTCGGCGGAATTATCGTTTTGCTGATCGGCGATAATCCGTTCCAGACGTTTGGGCTTTTGATCGGAAACTCGTTCGGCTCGTTGAAGGATGTCGGCTACATGCTGTTTTACGCTACACCTTTGATCTTCACGGGTTTGGCGGTCGCGGTAGCGTTTCGGTGCGGGCTGTTGAACATCGGCGCCGAAGGACAGTTATATGTTGCCGCTTTTGCGACAGCTTGGGTCGGAATCAAATTCGGCGGAACTATCGTCAATGTTTTTGGTGAAGATGTAAATTATTCGTGGGTTTCGCTTCCGGCAATAATTTTGGTTCCGTTTTGTATTTTTACTGCGATCGTTGTCGGCGGATTTTGGGGCGCGATTCCCGGATTTTTGAAGGCGAAATTCGGCTCGCATGAAGTGATCAATACGATAATGCTGAACTTTATCGCGATCGCGCTGGTCAGCTATTTTACGCAATATTATTATAAGCAGCCCGGCGACGCGATCATGCAGACAGTTCCGATCGGGGAAGCGGCGCATATCCCGCGCATCAGCCAGTTTATTCCGGGAATGCCCGATTTTGTTCCGCTGAGCGTCGCGTTTTTGATCGCGGTCCTGATGTGCGTTTTGGTTTATATTTTCCTTTGGAAAACAAAATGGGGCTACGAGCTGCGCGCCGTCGGGCAGAATCCGTCGGCGGCGGAATACGGCGGAATTTCTCCGAAAAAACAGATCATTATCGCGATGACGATTTCGGGTTCCTTGGCGGGAATGGTCGCGATCGGCGAAGTGATGGGCGATCGATACCGTTACTATCACGATTTTTCGGGCGAGGTCGGATTCTTGGGAATTGCCGTTGCGCTTCTCGGAAGGAATCATCCGCTAGGCGTGTTTATCGCCGCGATATTTTTCGCGATTCTGCGTCGCGGCGGAATTTTTGTCGATGCTTTTACCGAATATGTTTCGAAAGATCTCGTTGAAGTTTTGCAGGCGGTCGTAATTTTGTTTGTAGCATCGCTGCAAAGATTTTCTAAAAAGTAAAATGGGCGAAATATTTTCTATTGCACTGATTTTTGCGACGATTCGTTTTGCGACGCCTTTGATCTTCGCGGCGCTTGGCGGAATGTTTTCCGAGCGTTCGGGCGTTATCAATATAGCGCTCGAAGGCTTGATGCTCGCCGGAGCGTTCACTGCGGCGGTTTGTACTTTGCAGTTCGGCGATCCGTTTCTCGGTTTCGTATGCGGAACGGCGGCGGGCGCGCTCGTGGCATTCTTTTTCGCGATCGCGTGTATCAAATTTGAAGCGGATCAGGTCGTTGCCGGGTTTGGCATCAACATTTTGATGCTCGGCTTGCCGGCGCTTCTTTCGGGCGCGATGTATGATTCGACCGGTTCGACGCCGCAGATTCTAAAAGAGCAGCTTTTGCCCGAATATTTCGGAATAAATGTCGCATCCGTTCTCGCTCTTTTGCTTGTTCCGATTTGCTGGTATGTACTTTATAAAACGCCTTTCGGTTTGAGACTTCGCGCGACCGGCGAGAATCCGTCGGCGGCTGACGCTGCGGGCGTTAACGTCATTCGTCTCAGATATACCGGAGTGATCTTGAGCGGAATTCTGGCGGCGGCGGGCGGCGCGTATCTTTCGATCGGACAAAGTTCGCTTTTTACGCGCGGAATGACAGCCGGACGCGGATTTATCGCATTGGCGGCATTGATTTTGGCGAAATGGAAACCTGTTCCGGTTTTGCTTGCGTGTCTTTTCTTTGGTTTTACAGAGGCTTTGACGATTCCGCTTGCGAATTACAAATTGGCTTCGGGTGAAAATATTCCGGTTCAATTTGTGCAGATCATTCCATATGTTTTGACGATAATCGTGCTTGCCGGATTTATCGGATTATCGCGCGCGCCGAAAGCGCTCGGCATTCCTTATCGAAAGGAAAAATAGATTCTGTCCCGCGCGCGCCATCGATAAAATTCCTAAAATAATAATCGAGCAGGAAACTGCTCTTTTTTTTATCCGGAAAATCAAAAATCCGTTTTGTTCTGGTATCTTTAAAAAGTATGCACACGCCGATGCTGTTCAAGGATTTGCTGATCATCCTGCTGGTCTCAGTGCCGGTCGCTTTTGCATGTCTGCGCTTAAAACTGCCGGTGCTCGTCGGTTTCATGCTGAGCGGAATTCTCATCGGACCTTACGGGTTCGGCTTGATCACCGAGCTTGAAGCGATCGAAATCCTTGCCGAAATCGGCGTGATGCTGATTCTTTTCACGATCGGTCTCGAATTTTCGCTAAAGCGGCTGCTGGAAATGAAAAAGCTCGTGCTTTTAGGCGGCGGACTCCAGGTTTTGTTGACGGTTGCGGCGACGGCAGCGGTCGCGGTCTTTTTCGGTCGAGAATTTAATCAGGCGATCTTTTTCGGTTTTCTGGTGGCGCTATCGAGCACGGCGATCGTTCTGAAAAGTTTTGTCGAGCGGCGCGAGGTCGATTCGCCACACGGGCGCGTGAGTATTGGGATTTTATTGTTTCAGGACATAAGCATCGTTTTGATGATGTTGTTGATCCCGGTCTTGGGCGCACAGGGCGCGACCGGTTTCGGCACAATCGCAAAAACGCTCGGCGGTTCGCTTCTCGCGCTGATTCTAATCGTTTCGACAGCGGGTTTTCTTATCCCGAAACTTTTAAAGCAGATCAGCAGACTTCGCAATCAGGAGATTTTTCTTTTAACGCTCGTTTTGCTTTTTCTCGGGATCTCCTTTCTCACATCGCAATTCGGACTTTCGCTCGCGCTTGGCGCGTTCATCGCCGGAATGGTGCTTTCCGAATCGGAATTCAGTCATCAGGTTACGGCGGAATTTCTGCCGTTCCGCGATATTTTTAACAGTATCTTTTTTGTTTCGATCGGACTTCTTTTATCGGTCGGGACGATGATCGAAAACATTTCGACCGTCGCGCTGTGGGTTTTGTTTCTTGTCACGGTAAAGTTTCTGATCGTCTGGACGGTCGTGCAGTTTTTGGGGTTTCCGCAGAGAATTTCTGTGATGGCAGCGGTCAGCCTGGCGCAGATCGGCGAATTTTCTTTCGTGCTTGCCAAAGCCGGCAAAGGCATAAATTTATTGCCGGAAACGGATTATCAGACTTTTCTGGCGGCTTCGATAATTTCGATGATCGCCACGCCGTTTATGATATCGCTTGCGCCAAAACTCGGCTATTTGATGCAGTCGGTTTTCAAAGACAAAGCCGATGAATTAACGCCTGAAACGGATGGCGAAGGAATTCACGTGACCTCGAGCGGCGGGCTTCAAAATCACGTGATCATCGTTGGATACGGCTTGAACGGACGCAATTTGGGACGCGTTTTGCGGGCGGTCGCGATTCCCTACACGATTCTCGATCTGAACGCCGAAACCGTCCGTCGTGCAAAGGCAAAGGGCGAAAAAATAAATTTCGGCGACGCAACGCGGCACGAAGTTCTTCATAACGCGAAAATCGAAGAGGCATTTACGCTCGTTTTAGCGATGAGCGACCCGCACGCCGCGCGGCGGTGCGTTCGGCAAGCCCTCGCGCTGAATCCGAATCTATATATAATCGTCCGCACGCGTTATGCTTCGGAAATTACGGAATTGCTCGAGATCGGCGCGAACGAGGTTATTCCGGAAGAATTCGAAACAAGCATTGAAATTTTTGCGCGCGTTTTGCAGCGTTACGGCATCGACCGCGGCACGATCGAACATCAGATCGGCAGGATCCGGCAGCAAGGTTATGAAATGCTGCGTTCGCCTTCGATCCCGCCGGTTTATCTGGGAAATCTGAGCGCGGCGTTGCAGTCGGCGACAAGCGCCACGGTAAACATTGAAAAAGGCTCGCCGGTCATCGGCAAAACGCTTGCCGAACTGAATTTGCGTGGAAAAACCGGCGTCACTTTGATCGCCGCCGTGCGCGATGATGAGACAAATATTAATCCCGGCGGCAAATTCAAAATCCGCGAAAACGACATTTTGATTTTGCTCGGAAAAGCAGAAAACCTCGAAAATGCGGTTAAAATATTACAGCCGAAAAAGGAAACGGACGGATTCAACCCGTGAGGTTCGCCCGTTCACGCGGTCTCTTTCAAAGAATTGTTTTGCAGATCTTTATAAATTTGATTTCCTTAATCCTTGTCTTTTGTGGTAAAAAATAATTCCTTTTAGAAGTTAAATAAGACTCAAATATGAGCTACAAAAAAGCGAAAGAAGCGGCTGATTTTATCCGCTCAAAATACAAGAAGCCGATTCGTGTCGGGTTGGTTCTCGGCAGCGGATTGGATGCGTTCGCGGACGAGATCGAAAACGGTGTAACCATTCCTTTTGAAAAAGTCCCGCATTTTGCGCGCGCTACCGTCGAAGGTCACGCCGGGAAATTGGTTCTTGGCGAGATCGACGGCGTTTCTGTCGCGATTCAGCGCGGGCGTTTTAATTTTTACGAAGGCTACGAGATGGATCAGGTCGTTTTTCCGGTTCGCACGTTTGGCGTTCTTGGCATCGAAAATTTGATCCTTACAAACGCAGCCGGCAGCGTAAATACGGATTTTAAGCAGGGTTCTTTGATGCTGATCCGCGACCACATAAATTTGATGGGCGTAAATCCGCTACGCGGCGCGAACGAAAACCGTTTTGGCGCCAGATTTCCCGATATGACCGAGGTTTATTCGCAAAAGCTTCAGGAAATTGTGAAATCAGAAGCAAAAACGATCGCGAAAAAGAAAGACACAAAATCGTTTTTGAATCGCGGC
>JBGTFE010000063.1:0-5684 GCA_041747435.1 Pyrinomonadaceae bacterium
GTTTTTCATATAATCGCCGATGCGACCGGCTTTTGTCCA
Organism: Pyrinomonadaceae bacterium; assembly: GCA_041747435.1. Lineage (GTDB taxonomy): Bacteria > Acidobacteriota > Blastocatellia > Pyrinomonadales > Pyrinomonadaceae > JBGTFE01. Next base: position 40 of record JBGTFE010000063.1, read on the forward strand.
CGTCATATTTTTCCACGGCAGTTTTTCTCCGTCGCGGTAGATTCGCCAGCGCTGAATTCGTTCAACCCGATCAACAAAAACATCGGGATAAGCGCTTTCCGACGCTTCTCCGTTATAAGAGCCGCCGCTGAAAATTTGTGAATGAACGATCACCACGTTGAACGAGACCGAATTCGGACTGTGCCATTCCCAGTTTGGAAACGGCGAAAGTTTTATGCCCTCGATCTCGCCGATAAAATTCATATGCATGTTGTCGATGTTATTAGGTTTTAATTTCTCGACAAGCTTGTTCAGCTCCGCAACTGTCGGATTCGCAATCCCGCCGTAAGTGTTTCCCGCAAGGCGAAATTTACGATAAACCCAGCGTCCGCCGATCAGCCGATAAACGACGTCGCCCAAAACATCGATAGTTATGCCCGGCTTATCGCTTTTACGGCGCACCGTTACACTGCGATAATATTCATTGACCACCGCGCGGTTTTCGACAAACTTTTCAAACGAGCCTTTCCCGCGAATGATAATCGCGATCACACCCGGATTCATCAAATCCTTTTTGATTTGCGCTTCCGAAGGCGGCGTTTGCGCCCGCACAGTGGCACACGCGAACAGAATTGTCATCAAAACAAAAATCCGTTTCATAATAATCTCCCTTCTCATAACGCGATCAAAATAGCGATGATTGCATCAACATTCCCCGTCTCTACGTCAATGATCTGGGCATTGACAACCATTCGCCGATTAGACGTAACAATGCCACGAACTCCCCAGTTTCCTGTACCTGGGATATCAAATGATGCTGCTTCACCCGGCATCAGCCTGATTCGGTTGGATGTTTGCGATGCGACGGTGTGTTTGCAGACACCCTCGCTATTACAAATACCTCCTGCATATCTTATTGCGGCGGCATCGAAAAAGAATGGGTCGTCCTGCTCGGCGACGGTGAGTCGAAGAATTTGGTTTGGTCCTAACGAAACAATTCCCGTATCAGCGGTAAATTGTCTTGCCGCCTGCACCGACGAATCCGAACTCATCAACGATAATAGAACTACGCTCAAAGCGAGCGCGATTGATAATGTTATTTTGCGTTTCATTGTTTTTTTCTCCTTTTTGGTTTAATAATCGAATTGCAATTTTGCGAGTTCGCGAACACACTTCGACCGTAGCCTTTCACCAAGACCTCTTTCGCTGTTTCATCCACAAGTGCTTTAGTTAAAAGGCAACTATTTCGAGTTCCGAAATCGCGGTTATACTCTGCGTGGCATCGTCAATAATAAAAGCATTCACCCGGACGTCCCGGCGGCTGCTCACAACCGCCACGCGCACATAAATGACGTTTGGATCCGATGGATCAACGGCAATCGAAGCCGCTTCGCCCGGCATCAGTGTTATCGGGTCGGATGTGTTTTGCGATGCGATGGCAAGCCTCCACACCCCGCCGTCAGTACCGACTAGCGTATATTCCATCCGTCTGAAGCGGACACGAACATCGTCAGTGCCACTGAAATCGCCATCGCGGTTCATATCTCCCGTTGAAATACGAAGCACTTGATTCGGTCCCAGCGCAACAACGCCCGTGTCGGCAGTGAATCTTTGCGGTGGTGCGGCATTCGCCGTTGAATCGGACTTCATCAGCGCCAATAGAACAACGCTCAATGCGAGCGCGATCGATAATGTTATTCTGCGTTTCATATGAATTTTACTCCTTAACTCAATTTTTTTTTGCCTTATGGCGCGAATAGTTATATCTTTACGTCACAAAGAAAGTCCTTTGGAAGTTGTGAGTTTTTTGTTAGGTTTTTACGGATGTCCGATAAAATCAAGCATTTTTACGAGTTTGCAGAATTTCGACTCGACGCGGAAAATCCGAGTTTGTGGCGCGGCGGCGAACTTGTTTCGATTTCGCCAAAGGCACTTGAAACGCTGATTTTGCTGGTCGAAAAAAAAGACGAAATCGTTTCGCGTGATGAACTGCTCGAAAAGGTTTGGAAGGAAACTTTTGTCGAAGAAGGCAATATCAATTACACGATTTCCCTGCTCCGCAAAACGCTCGAAAATAAAGACCTGATTCAAACCGTTTCGCGGCACGGCTATCGTTTTACGGCGACCGTTAAGGAAATTTCTCAAAACGGTGACGGTTCAATTCCCGCCAGAGTTTCCGAACATTATCTCGTCGCCCAAAAATCTCCAAAGCGCTGGATTCTCGTCTCAATCTTTCTTATCAGTCTGATTTTCCTAACAAGTTTCGCCCTCTGGATGGGCGGCGATAAAACCACCAATACGTCGACGGGTTCTCAAAGCAACAATCCGGAAGCAATGCAAGCATACACACGCGGAAAGATGATTCTGGCTTCAAAAAATGTCGAAAAACGGGAAGAAAAAGCGATAGACGAATTCCATAGATCTATCACGCTAGACCCGACTTTCGCATTGGCTTATGCCGGCTTAGCAGAAGCTTTTTCCACAACCGCGGTCAAAGATTCTTATCCGCAGAGTCGCGAAAATTATGCGAAAGCAAAGGTCGCGGCGGAAAAGGCTTTGGCGTTGGATGAAAATCTTGCGGAAGGTTTTTTGATTCGCGGCTGGCTCAAACGCAATGCCGACTGGGATTGGGAAGGCGCGGAAAAGGATTTGCGGCGTGCGGTTCAGCTCAACCCAACCGATGCGACGGCACATTTGCGTTTGTCGCAATTGGTCTCGCCGCTAGGCAGGCAAGACGAAGCCCTAACGGAGATCAAAATCGCGTACGAAATCGACCCAATTTCCGATTATGTTTTAGGCGGGCGTTTTCCAATCCTCGAAGCGCGCCGCGAATATGATGAAGCATTGAAAGAATCGGAGCAATTTCTGCGTGAAAACAAAGAAAATTCGAACGCGGTCCGAGCGCGTGCCACATTTCTTTATCACAAGAAAGATTTTACACAGGTCATCGAACTCGGCGAAAATGCGCTGGAAAAAGATCCGACCAGAAATGCTTTCGCGTGGCATTCATTGCTTGCTGCTTCGTTTTACAAAACAGGGCAAATTGAAAGAGGCGACGAATCTTTGCGGCAGCTCGAAACCTTATCACTCAAAGACACCAAAGCTTTGTATTCTCTGGCAATGAATTATGCCGAGCTCGGTCGCGCCGCTGAAGCGATCGTCGCGCTTGAGAAGTGTTTCGAAACACGCGAAGAAAGAACGATCTGGCTAAATGTCGAACCGCGTTTTGCCACTTTGCAAAATGATGCGCGATTTCAGGAACTTCTGAAAAAAATGAACCTAAAGTAGTTTTCCCGAATGGGCTTACAGGATGAGCAAGAATCGTAGAAACTTATCTTGCTTATCCTGTTCCTACTTCGCTTCTTCTTATTCTACCTTGACGAAATCCGTTCCCGTTCTGCCGAAAGTTTCAGGATGATACATTTCTTCGGCTTTTGCAGGCGGAACGACAAACTCGCCCGGCGTCGTTGCGCGCGCGACATACGAATAATTGTAAACGCCTTCCCAGAGCAAGGACGCGAAAGCTTCGGCGCGTTCGTCGCGGAAATTTTGATGCTCGAACCAATATTGCCGCCACCACCAATATCCGTAGCCTGCGCCCCACGAATAATTTTCGGCGACGCTTGTGTTTTTCGTATCGCCGGGAACGGGCTCGGTTACGGCAAGCGCGGGATTTAGAATTTCTAAACCAGCTGGAAGATTATCGACCAGGGCAACGTGATAACGCCGCGCCTGCGCGACCATCGTCAGACGAACGCGGACCCGAGCACCGGACTTGATCGTCCAGCTTCCGTCGGCGTTTTGCTTCACGTCGTCGGCGTTGTCAACCGCTTCATATTTTCGCAAAACTTCGAAACCGTAATCCGCCGGCTCGAGCTTTAGGTTTTTCGGCGCATATTTCATTCCGATTCGATAATAAAGCCGACCTTGTCCGAGTTTTTCCAGAATTAAATTCGACGTCCCGCCTTGTTCAACAAGATACGACATCGGAATGTGCAATTGGTTCGAATCGATCGAGCGACCTTTAAATATCTGCTCACCCGCATATGTATTTCCAAGCCAGATACGCGTCACAAAATCAGGCGTGACTTTTTCAAATGCGTTGAAATATTTATCGAGCGCGAGCAAAATAAACACGTTTTCCTGCGTGTTTGACCATGCGCCTTTTTTGCGATGATCGAGCAAACCGCGCACGAGCTTCGGAACAATGTCGTTTCCTTTGTCGGCTTTTATCAAGGCTTCGAGCAAAACACCGTCCGCGCGCCGGTTCGAATACATTATCAGCCAGCCGGCATCGCCGTAATCGGTGACAAAATTCGCCGCGGCAGCGGTTTCGGTTGTGCGATTCATTAAAAAACGCTTGATCGATTCAACTTCGGCAACCGAGGTTTTGTCGTCAGCCAAAACCGAAAGTATCCAACCGATCGCTTCAAAAGGAAGCTTTTCAAGCGTCGCCTCCGCCAATAGCTTCTTGGCTTTTGCCGCGTCTTTATCACCCATCAGATCGCGTATATAAAGCGCGTAAGCCGAGATCGTCCAGCGGACTTGCGGCGACTGTTTATGCCATGAATCGAATTTGGTTTCGACGTTTTTCAAATACGGCTTTGTTTTATTGAGCATTTCGTCGGGCACTTTGTAGCCTTTCAATTTTGCAAGAGCAAGCGCATGCGCGACGTGAACGGTCAAAAACGGGTATTCGTAACGTTCGCGGTCGCGCTTCCAGAGTCCGAAGCTTCCGTCATCGCGCTGCCGCGATTGCAAAACGCGCACGTCTTTTTCGAATTTCGCCTTGATTTCCTCCGCCGTCGGCATTTCTTTGGCTTTGAACGCCGTAAGAACGTCGCGGAGCGCCGCAACCGAGATCATTCGCGAGGAAATCTGCTCGGAGCATTCGTACTTATACGTGTAGAGATATATGAACGCGTCGGTCAATTCCTGAAGCTGCGTCGAAGACGTCGTAACTTCCAAACCGCCGAATTGCGGATAAACGTCGCCGGGCGTCTGAACCGGCTGGAAAACCGCCGTGTTTTGATCGGTCGTGCCGTAAGTCGCAAAGGCTTCGGTCGTCGCAGGCGTCCAAACGGGCAGCGAAATCTCAGCCGCGTCCGAGAATTTGCCGGAATTGACCGCGATCTGGAAACGGGCTGTTCCGGCTTTCATCGCCGAAACCGGAAAGCGAACCTCGGCTCGATCGTTTGCTTTGATAACAACGCGTTTGCCGGCGTTATTCGCGGCGCCCGATTCGAGAGTTAAACCGGTCACTACCGTTCCCGGTTCTGACAAGAGAGCGTTTGTGGCGCGAATTGCAATATCGACCGTCATGTCTTTATCGAGTTGATTTTGAACAACGACCGGAAGCTCGATCTTATCGCCGAAATTCATAAAACGCGGCGCGCTCGGGCGAACCATCAAAGGCTGTCGCGCAGTAATATTCGATTCGCCTTTGCCAAACATTTTTCCGCCGTCAACCGAAACCGCCGTGATGCGATACCGCGTTAAATTGTCGGGTAATTTCACGGTCACGACCGCTTTTCCGTTCGAATCGGTTCTTACCGAGGGCGCAAAAAACGCAAGCGCGTCGAAGTTTTGACGAAGATTTATCGGTGTATTCGGATCCGAGGGTGAATCGTCGCGCTCTTGCGCATCCGCCAGCGCGTCTTTTTTCA
>JBGTFE010000064.1:0-62164 GCA_041747435.1 Pyrinomonadaceae bacterium
GTGCCGATTGCCGGGCGACCCTGGATATATGAATCATCCGCCTGAAAACGCCATTTAACTCTGCCGTTTGCCGGAGGACGCGCCAGTACCGTGAAAGGTTTCGGATTGCTCGTGCCGCCCGCCGTAATCACTTCGACACTGCCTGCGCCAATCGTCGAAGCATCGGAAACGTAAGCCGTGATCGAGGTTTCCGTCCATGCGCTGACCGGAGCCGACGCACCATTAATGCGAACCGTGCCGGTGCCCTGGGTTGCGCCGAAATTCGATCCTGTAATCTTTAGGCGTCCGGCTTGGGGCAGATTATTAACGGAAAGCTGTGAAATTGTCGCCGGCGTGATCAGGGTGCGCGTTCCCCAGAGACGCATCGAAAGATTTCTGCTTCCGTCATTCAAACCGCCGCGTCCCCACGCCGCAGACGGATTTGCCCTGTAATAAAACGCTTCGTCACGGATCGGTTCGTCAGCGTTGGTGCTGCGCCAATACCATTTCTGCGTCGCACCGCCGTTGCCCGAAGGCTCCGGGTCCATTACGGCTTGCACGGTGAGGAAATGTCTGCCCGTCGCTTGAAAAGGGGATGCCAGTCGTACACGCAGATCACCCAAACCGTTATCCTGATAAAGAAAATCAGGACTGCCTTTCGGTATAAAGTATTCAGCTTGCAGCGCGCCCGGTTTATTGTCTGCGCCGAAAGCGTAAAATCTGACGTTTAAGCCGTAATAAAAACTGCTCGCAGGGTTCGGCGGGGTAAATCCGGGGCTATAACCGCGAACGTCAATTCGATTGATCGTGCCGACTATATTAATATCATCGGCTAGTTCCATATCAAGCGTGTAATCGGTTGAACCCGCCTTTTGGCTCGGACCAAAATCTGCGACTCCGCCCGCACCGTAGCCGTAAGCCTGATCCCAGATAACACTTTCCTGCGCGTGCGCCGCGATCTGAAGAAACAAGCCGAAAGTGACCGTCAGAAATAAGATCCTAAAATTTTTAATACTCATTATCGTTTTCACCAGAAATTTGCGTGCCAAATCTTTTCTTTTTTATTCGATCTAAATTTCGCGCAATTAATATTAAAGAACCAAAAAACGCTTGTCCGTGCGGCAACGCGCTTATAAGAACACAGTTCCTTTTTACGACCGAAAAAGACACGATTTGTTTGCAAATTGCGGAAATTTCGAAACCTCAATAAAAAAAGCCGTCGAATGGACGGCTTAATATTTGAAGAACGGGATTTAAATTGTGAATCCTTATCGTTCACCTGCGGGTTCGTATTATTCGGTTGTGAGTGTTAATCGGTCACTTGTGAATCTTCCGCTCGCCCGAGCCTTTTCCCATTCAATTTTGCGATTTTTCGGCGGCGCGGTTGTAACGAGCGAATCGAGAAGTTTTTTTGCACTTGCCCTTACTTCTTCGATCGCGGCTTCAAAAGCGTCTTTATTCATGGCTGAAGGTTTATTGAAACCGCTCAACTTACGGACAAACTGGATCGCCGACGCGCGGATTTCTTCATCGGTTGTCGGCGGCTCAAAATTGAATAGTGTTTTGATATTTCTGCACATGATTATCGGTAGCCTTTAAAGTAGTTTTATAAAACCTGCTTGCTCAAAATGATGGTCTTCGGTAAATGCTTCCGAAATATTCATTTCTTTCATTATGATAAAACTAGAGCAATCAACCATGCTCCATTCTTTGTCGAGACGTGTTTTGTAGAGTTCAAAACCGAGCGCAAACAAATCGGAACTTGCGGAAATGATTTCAACGTCAATCATTTTTTGTAAACCTTCAATAAAATTTGATGCTTTTCGGCGAAATTCAGGAGCGGAAAGGGCATTAGCAAATTCGAGTAAAACAAACTCGGTTGTAATGAATTGATAATTTTGACGGCGGAGATTTCCGAAAACATCTTTCGCTTGTTCTTGTAGGGAATCTCTCGTATTAACCAGAGCAATCCAAGCAACGGTATCAACAAATGTTTTGGGCATCGTTTATTTTTTCGGTTTGCCGTAAAGATAATGGTCGTGCTGTGTGGCAAGGTCTTCGATTCCCGTATCCACTTCGCACTCTTCTACTAACTGTTCTAAAGACTTTGAGGGGTTTTGTTGAGTATCGCTTGAATTTTCAATTCTTCTACTTTCTAACAAAAGTCTGATAGATGCTTCAATTCTTATTTCTAATGCTTTGAGTTGAAATTCCGTAAAACCAGAATCAGTGGCATGAGTTCCTTTCTGAAAGAGATTCATCGCTTCTAAAGTTGCCTCAATATCTTTTTGAAGAAAATTTGAAACATCAGATTGATTGTTGCTTCGATAAATATATAACATTCTTGCTTTTCGTGTTGGACGACCATTTGAGAAAAATTCTTTAGCGGTAGTCCATTCTTTTATTTCTTTGTCTGGAGCAAGGGTATGAATGATGTGAGTGAATAACTCTCTGTATGAAGTTATAAAATGTCTGACTTTATCGGGGTTTGTAGATTCAAGAGCCTGCTTTGCTCCTTGCCGCATTTTAATAAAGTCCTTATTAATTTCACTCAAAAGATAATCTAAAATGTCCTGTGTTTCAAGATAAATATTTTCTCTAATATTTGTCTTTTCTTCCTCAAACTCTGTTTCTTCCTTCTCTTTTGGAGTTACAGACACTATTAAATCAGTCGCATTAAAATATTCAACTGCTGACAGTCTTGATATTTCGGGAGAAACAGAGAATAAATTTTGACTTCTATCAACAAAGGAATCGGTTAGATTTTTGTACGAATCTGATAGATTTTGAAAATTTGAACTAAAAATATTTCTATCTATCTCAGAAATATTCATCTCTAATCCAATTCTATTTTGAGAAATTGAAAGCAAGGACGACTCTGCAAAAGTAGTCATTTGAGTAATTCTGGCTAAATGGGTCTCAACAACGTCATATTGAGACAGGTTATGTCTGCCTTGCAATAAATCAAATTGTCTTTCCCATTCTTTGTGAAGATTAAGGTTAATATCATTTAAGTAGTCAAACTCCCTTTTTTGCAGGTGTTCCAACATTTTAAACATCTTGTCATTAGCTGTATGAATTGGGTCAACGAACGGAGGGATATGAGCGTTTTGCAATCTCTCAAAATTATCAAAGGCAATCTTCTCAATTTCACGCCTTCCTAGTTTATCTAGGTAACGTTCTTCAATTGAATTTTTTCTTAAAGCAAGTTCGTTATAACGGTCTATTCTGTCTAATACTCCAGACCTCTGAAGTCTTTCAATTTCATTAATTCTATCAAGAACCCCAGATCTCTGAAGTCTTTCCATATCTCGAATTGCTCTTTCGATATGCTCATTCATAACAAACTCATTATACCATTCATTCACCTTCAAAACAGGCAAAACGCTTCTTGTGGAATTTTGTCATAACTGAATTTACTCAATTTTATCTTCTTGCTCAGGCTCGACTTTCGGAACTTTGCGCAACGCCTTTAAGAACTTTTCATGGCTTCCACGCTTGGCGCGATTTTTTACAAGTTGAATTTCTATCCAAGCATTTTCATCTTCGGCTTGAGCAATTACCGTTTCGTCAATTTCTTTTTCATCTTTAGCTTTCATTAACTTTAAGAACCGCCAGAAAAGCTTCCTGCGGAATCTCGACGCGACCGACTTTTTTCATGCGTTTTTTGCCTTCTTTTTGTTTTTCGAGAAGTTTGCGTTTGCGCGAGATGTCGCCGCCGTAGCATTTTGCCGTGACGTTTTTGCCCATCGCTTTGACGGTTTCGCGCGCGATGATCTTTGTACCGATGGCGGCTTGGATCGGGACTTCGAACATTTGGCGCGGAATCAATTCTTTCATTTTTGAGACAACGAGCTTGCCTTTCGCTTCGGCGGTGTTGCGGTGCAAAACGAGCGAGAGCGCGTCGACCGGCTCGCCCGAAACAAGCACGTCGAGCTTTACGAGCTTGCTTTCGCGGTAATCCGAAAAATGATAATCGAGCGAGGCGTAGCCTTTTGAAACCGACTTCAAACGGTCGTAAAAATCGAGGACGATCTCGTTGAGCGGCAGTTCATATACAAGCATCACGCGGTTTGAAGTAACGTATTCAAACTTTTTCTGGACGCCGCGCTTTTCGTCTAAAAGCGGCAGGATTCCGCCTAGATAATCATCATTTGTTAAAATCGTCGCTTCGATAAAAGGTTCTTCGATCTTCGCGATCTTGCCTGTTTCCGGCATTTTTGACGGGCTGTCGACTTCCAAAACTTCGCCTTTTGTCGTTGTTACGCGATAGCGCACACCTGGCGCGGTCGTGATCAGATCGAGGTCGAATTCGCGTTCCAAACGCTCCTGGATAATTTCCATGTGAAGCAAACCGAGAAACCCGCAGCGGAAACCGAAGCCGAGCGCGGTCGAAGATTCGGGTTCGTAGAAAAATGATGCGTCGTTAAGGCGCAATTTGTCCATCGCATCGCGCAAATCTTCGTATTGCGCCGTATCGATTGGATAAAGTCCGGCAAAAACCATCGGTTTGACTTCTTGAAAACCGGGGAAAGGCGTGTCAACAGGTCGCGCCGCTTCGGTGATCGTGTCGCCGATCTGCACGTCCGCCACGGTTTTGATCGAGGCGGTTAAAAATCCGACTTCGCCGACGCTCAAAGTATCAATCGGTGTTGGGCGCGGACGATTTACGCCTAAAGTTTCAACAAGATGCTCGCGCCCGGTGTTGAAAAATCTTATCTTCGTGCCTTTTTTGATCGTGCCTTCGATGATGCGGAAAAGCACGATCACGCCGCGATATGAGTCATACCAACTATCGAATATCAAAGCTTTGAGCGGCGCGTTGGCATCGCCCTTCGGCGCGGGAACGTCCTTGATTATCTCTTCGAGAATATCTTCCACACCTTCTCCGGTTTTGGCGGAAACAAGCACGGTGTTCGTCGTATCGAGACCGATTATCGTTTCGATTTGCTCTTTGATTCGTTCGGGTTCGGCACTTGGCAGATCAATTTTGTTGAGAACGGGAATCAATTCGAGATCATTTTCGATGGCGAGATATGTGTTCGCAAGTGTTTGCGCTTCAACGCCTTGCGACGCGTCAACAACCAACAATGCGCCTTCGCAAGCCGAAAGCGAGCGCGAAACTTCGTAAGAAAAATCAACGTGACCGGGCGTGTCGATCAAATTTAAAACATATTGTTGACCATCGCGTGCTTTGTAATCCAGACGAACGGCGTGGGCTTTAATGGTGATTCCGCGTTCGCGTTCCAAATCCATATTGTCGAGCAATTGCTCTTCCATATCGCGGTCGGCAACCGCGCCCGTCAATTGCAAAATTCTATCGGCAAGCGTGGATTTGCCGTGGTCAATGTGGGCGATGATTGAGAAATTTCTGATATTTTCAGGATTCATAAACTGAGTGTCGAAAAAAAGTTTCAAATAAAGACAATATCAAAACGCAGAATTTTACGCATATAGATTGGAGCGCAAGTGAAAAGTCTTTGGTTTGAAAAAGTAAAGATCGTTTGAGCAATCGATTATCTGGAAATGCTACTTGCGATGATTATGCTTTTTTTATCGAAAAAAATATCCGCACGATTTCAGATTTCACACTTTCGAAAAGAAGTCTGCCTTTTTGCATCCGATTCTCCGTTTCCCGCGAACATATAGCCAAGAGTTGTAAATAATTGCGAAAAACCCCATAAGACGCCGGGAGCCGGTTGAGCCATCACGGTTTATTGCTTTCTTACAAACACCGCGATCTTCATTGAAGATTTCAAGAACGAACGAATTACATTTATTCGGCAAAATTTATGTGCCGAACTAATTAGGAAGTTTTCGATCGGTTAAAAACGGGCGGTTTCTAATTTTGATAAACACTAGACGGATTGCGGACTTCAGGTCGCGGCTTTTTTGAATTGGTCGTGAGATTTATCTCGCGAACGCAAAAGTCCGAATTCTGAAATCCAAAATCAAAATATGGAGGATTTAATAATGAAAAATTTTGTAAAAAGAATCGGAAAAGGTTTGATCGGATTATCGCTGATCTTTTCCGTGTCGGCTATTTCAACGATTACGGCAATGGCTTCGAGCCATTCGGAAGCACCGCTCATCAGTATGGACAGATACGCGGACAATACGGACACTTACGCTTTTCGGAGTATTGAACCCGGACGCGAAGGTTTTGTTACATTGATTGCGAACTATGTTCCGTTTCAAGACCCTTCGGGCGGACCGCAATGGTCGCGTTTCGATGACACGGTTTTGTATGAGATCAAAATTGACAACACGGGCGACGGTTTGGAAGACGTAATTTACGAATTCCAATTTTCAACCCGCATCGTTAATGGCGAAACAATTCTCGGTCAGTCGGCAGTTAATCAAGATGCGGTCATCAGCAATTTGACCGATCCTGATTACAATATGCCGCAAACTTATTCGGTGCGCCGCGTAGAAAGATTCGGCGGCAGACGCGGCAGATCGCTAGGCGGCGGTTTTATTGTTCCGCCCGCCAATATCGGACCGCGCGTGACGCCGGACTATGAAATGAACTTAGGTCAACCGGCAGTTAATAATTTGCCCAACGGCGGAAAAGTTTTTGCGGGCGGACGCGACGAGTATTTTTTCATTGATGTCGGCGGTGTTTTCGACGCTTTGAATCTTCGTTCAATCGGCGCAAGCGGCGGAATTGATTCGACACAAGGTTTTAACGTCAACACGATTGCCATCGAAGTTCCGATTCAGGAATTGACGAGATCACGCTCGATTCCGGCGAGTTCGACCGCTTCAGACGCGGTTGTCGGCGTGTGGGCAACGGCGAGCCGTCGTTCGACTAAGGTTTTAAAAGACGATGGAAGCCAGATGACGCAAGGCGATTGGAAACAGGTTTCGCGCCTCGGCAATCCGTTGGTTAATGAAGTTGTGATCCCGCTTCGTTTGAAGGATGCTTTCAACGCGCTTTCACCTGTTAATGACGCGGTTGCCGCGCCATATGTTCTCGATCCTGAACTTGCGCGTTTGATGGCGTTGGTTTATGGAATTACCGTTCCGCCGCCGCCGCGTAATGATCTGGTCGCAATTTTTGCAACCGGAATTCCCGAAAATGCAGTTACCGGACCGGGCTATACGACGTTTCTTTCGGACGGGCAGCCGCATGAATATCTGCGGCTTAATGTGGCGATTCCAATTACGCCGTTCGGTTCGATCAACCGTTTAGGATTGCTCGGCGGCGATGTTGCCGGATTTCCGAACGGTCGCCGTCCGCACGACGACGTAACGGACATCGCGCTTCGCGCTATGGCGGGCGGAACACCGTTCACACCGGCAACCAATATGGCACCGAACAACGCGCTCGGCGATGGTGTCAGTTCAAATTTCGAAGGACCGCTTTTTCAACGCTTTCCGTATTTGTTGACACCGAATCAGGGAAATCAACCCCGCAGTTCAAATCAGCAAATTGTTGAATCCATAGTCCGCGATTGGACACAACCCCCGGTTGTTGATAAAAACGGTAAGTTCTAATTTACTGGGAGCGCGGGCATCCTTGCCTGCATGAACGCGCAAGCGTTCAAATCGAGTTTAGGTGTTCAAAGTTGAAATTCATTAAACTCTTTTACGCCGCTTTGCGTCGTTGCAGGCAAGATGCCCGCGCTCCGTTTTTGGAGTTATTTTATGACAAATTATTCTAAGAAATTTTTAATTATCGGCACACTTATTTTATCAACATTTTTTGTTTCGTCGTGCGAAAAACAAAGCGTAACGATCAGCGAAACCGCGCGTGCCGAAGAAACACGCCGCACGCCTGCCGACGAGAAGATCGCCAAAGCCGAACAGATGGTCGAGCAGTTTCCCGATCTGGCAAAAAGTCATAATTATCTGGCGATGGCTTATCTGCAAAAGGTGCGCGAAACGGGAAATTACAATTTTAACCGGCAAGCCGAAGCCGCGCTCGCTAACGCGCTGAAGATCGAACCGGAAAGTTTTGAAGCCGGAATTTTGCAGGCGCAAATTTATCTTTCCGAACACGAATTCGGCAAAGCTCTGGAAATCGCCGAAAAATTAGAGAAAAATTTTCCGAATAATCAGGCTGTTCTGACGGTCAAAACCGACGCGCAGACCGAACTCGGACTTTATGAAGAAGCGGTCAAAACGGGACAAAAATTGGTTGATCTGCGCCCAAGCGCCGTTTCCTATACCCGCGTCGCTCATCTGCGCTCGCTCTACGGCGACACCGACGGCGCGATCGAAGCGCGAAAGGAGGTCTTAAAAATGGCTGATCCGTTGGACAAGGAAAATCTCGCGTGGTTTCACAGCGAACTCGGCAGAGAATATTTCGAGGTTGGCAGATTCGAGGAAGCCGAACGGATGTTTGATCTGGCGTTGAAGATTTTTCCCGAATATCACTGGGCATTAACGGGCAAAGGGAAAACCCGCGCGGCATTGGGCGATTATGCGCAAGCCGCTGAATTTTTTGAAAAAATCGGTTTTGCCGAAACCGGACACGAAATTTATCTGGCGGACATTTACAAAAAATCGGGACGCGAAGCGGAAGCCGAGAAACTTTATACGAAAATCGCCGAACGCGAAAAAGCAAAAGACGGCGGCGATCTGCACCGCATCGCGCTTTTATGGGCTGACCGCGATACGAATCTGGATGAGGCGCTCGAAATTGCGCGAAAAGACCGCGAACAAAACGGCGATCTGCTATCGAGCGACACGCTTGCTTGGGCTCTGTATAAAAAAGGCGAATTTCGTGAGGCGAAAAAATACATCACCGAAGCGATGCGCCTCGGTACAAAATCCGCGCTTTTCTATTATCACAAAGGAATGATCGAAAAGTCTCTCGGCAACAAAAAGGAAGCCGCGCGATTTTTGAAGCTCGCGCTCGACACAAATCCGGCTTTCGATCTGATTCAGGCGGAAAAAGCGCGGACGGCATTAAATGAGATAGGTTAAGAATTCAGTCCCGGCAGTACTAAATGCGGCTCGATTTCAATTGAATTCGGGTTGCATTTTTTTGTGCGTCGCGCAGTGTGATTTACAAAATAATGCTTTATTATCAAAAAAAGCGGTTATCAACAATCAATGAGCGATATTTTATTTTTACTTTCGGCATTTCCGTTTCCGGCGATTCTCGGTTTCGGTTTTTTGCTCGGCTTAAAACACGCCACGGAAGCCGACCACCTCGCGGCGGTTTCGACCATTGTTTCCGAACGCAAAAGCATTTGGAGTTCGGCGTTTATCGGCGGAATTTGGGGTTTGGGACACACGATCGCGCTTTTTATCGCCGGCGTTTTTGTGGTTCTTCTGGATTTCGAAATAACCGCACAAACTGAAAGAATTCTTGAGTTTTGCGTCGGGATCATGCTGGTTCTTTTGGGCGCGAATGTTTTGCGCAAATTAATTCGCGGCGCCCGGCTTCATTTTCACGCACACAAACACGGCAGCCACGTTCACGCGCATCCGCACATTCACGCTTCGTGCGACGCGCCGCACACGCATCACGGATTTTCCTTTCGACCGAAGGCGCTCATCGTTGGCATGATACACGGGCTGGCGGGCAGCTCGGCGCTGATGTTGCTTGTAATTCCAACCATCGAATCACGCGCGGTCGGCTTGCTGTATATTTTGATCTTCGGCGCGGGCTCGATCGGCGGAATGATGCTGATGAGCTTTCTAGTAAGCCTTCCATTTCAATTGACCGAGAAAAAATTCAATCGTTTGAATTATTTTTTGCAGAGCGTTGCCGGTTTAGTAAGCGTCGGTCTCGGGTTATTTATTGTCTATGAAAAAGCGATCGCGAAAAGCTTGTTTGTTTGAGCGGAAGCTGGAAACGCGTTCGCTCTCGATTGGAATAACAACGCTCGCAAATGGAATATATTTTGACGGATGATTAGCTTCGATGCGGAAATCTGCACAAATTTTGGTGAAGCGAGCTCCCGCGAATGGCTCGAAACGAACGGTATCGGCGGTTTTGCTTCCGGCACGATCTCGGGCGCAAACACACGCCGCTATCATGGGCTTTTGACCGCCGCGACAAACCCGCCGCTCGGGCGCGTTGTTTTGCTTTCAAAGTTTGAAGAAACATTAGTCATCGACGGCAAATCTCACGAATTTTCCGCGAACCAATTTCCCGATGAAATTCACCCGCAAGGCTTCAAATACCTGAAAAGCTTTCGTCTCGATCCGTTTCCTATCTGGACTTTTGAGATCGAAGGAATAGAGCTGGAAAAGCGAGTTTTTATGGTGCACACCGAGAACACGACGGTTTGCCAATGGAAAGTAAACGATACGTCGCAGATCGCCGATCGAAGTTTAAAGATCGAATTAAAACCGCTTCTTGCCTTCCGCGATTATCATCATCTGCGGCGTGAAACATCGGATTTCGACCCCGGGTTTCGGACTTCCGGAAATATTGTTTCGCTAAATCCGAATAGTGAAATGCCGTTTCTCTTCTTTTCGCACAATGCCGAAAACCTCGAAAAAACTTCGTATTGGTATAAAGATTTTGAATACGCTATCGAAAAAGAGCGTGGTTTCGATTTTCGCGAAAATCTTTTTCAGCCGTTTTCTCTTACCTTTGACCTGGCGAAGCCGGCAACCGTTATTGCTTCGTTGAAGTTTGATGAAGCTCACGAAGCGGCGCAGCTCGAAGCGGTCGAAGTCGCGCGGCGCGAGCGCCTGATTAAAAAAGCTTCAGCAACGGACGATTTTCAAAAACAGCTCGTTTTAGCCGCGGATCAGTATATCGTCGCGCGCGGCGGCGGACACACAATAATTGCGGGTTATCCGTGGTTTTCCGATTGGGGACGCGACACGATGATCTCATTGAGCGGGCTGACCCTGGCGACAAATCGCGCGGAGATCGCAAAAAATATTTTACTGGAATTTTCAAACCACCTTTCGATGGGAATGCTGCCAAATCGATTTCCGGACGAAGGAGAAGAAGCCGAATACAATACCGTCGACGCAACGCTATGGTATTTTGAAGCGATTCGCGCTTACGTTAAAGCGACCGGCAATTACAAGTTCGTACGTTTGAAACTCTACAAAAAACTCGTTGAAATAATCGTCCAGCATTTGGAAGGAACGCGCTACAACATTCACGCCGATTCTGACGGGCTGCTTTACGCCGGCGAATCCGGCACGCAGTTAACTTGGATGGACGCGAAGATCGGCGATTATGTCGTCACGCCGCGCATCGGAAAAGCCGTCGAGATTCAGGCGCTTTGGTATAACGCTTTGAATATTATGGCGGATTTTGCCGGTACTTTCGGCGATTGGGGCGACGAGAAAAATTATCTGAGATTGGCGGAAAAGGCGAAAAAAAGTTTCAACCGAATCTTTTGGAATGAAGCGGAACAGTGTCTTTTTGACGTCGTCAGCGGTGAAGCGAACGATTCTTCCGTCAGACCGAACCAAATTTTTGCCGTGAGCCTACCGCATTCGATGCTGAGCATCGGTCGCGCGCAAAAAATAGTTCAAAAGGTCGAAAAAGAATTGCTCACGCCTTTTGGTCTGCGTTCGCTGAGCCCGCGCGATCCGCGTTATTGCCCGACGTATGTTGGCTCGCCGCTCGATCGCGATTCGGCGTATCACCAGGGAACGGTTTGGGCTTGGCTGATCGGTGCGTTTGTCGATGCTTACCGCAAAGTTTACCCGAACGGACACAAGACGGAACAGCGAATTGACGAAATTCTTTCCGGTTTCAAAGATCATTTTACCAAAGGCGGTCTCGGGCAAATTTCCGAGATCTTTGACGCCGACGCGCCGCACGCGCCGCGCGGATGTCCGGCGCAGGCTTGGAGCGTTGCTGAAATTTTGCGCGTTTTAAGATAATTTTCTAGCCGCGGATAAACACAGATTTCGCGGATCAAATCAAATTCTTCTTATCTGCGTCGCCTGCGCAAATCTGCGGCTAATTTGTGATATAAGAATCATATGACGGAGTTCGAACACGAGCATTCACCCGAAGCAATTTCGCAGCGCATCGCTTCGGTTAAACATAATTACGTTCGCGATTGGATCTACGGCGGCGTTGACGGTGCGGTTACGACGTTTGCCGTCGTTTCAGGCGTTGCCGGTGCCGAGCTTTCGACTTTTATCGTGCTTATTTTAGGTTTTGCCAATCTTGTCGCCGACGGATTTTCGATGGCGGCAAGCAACTTTTTAGGTACGCGCGCCGAGCTCGACGATTTCCGGCGGCTTGAGAAGATCGAGTACCGGCACATCGAACAATTTCCCGAAGGCGAGCGTGAAGAGATCCGGCAAATTTTTGGCGAAAAGGGTTTTGAAGGCGAGGATCTCAAACGCGCCGTGGAGTTGATCACATCTGACAAAGACCGCTGGGTTAGAACGATGCTGACGGAAGAATACGGCTTGCCGTCGGAAATTCGCTCGCCGTGGAAAGCATCTTTCGCGACATTTTCTGCATTTATCATCTGCGGTTTCATTCCGCTCGTTCCTTATGTTTTCGGCATCGGCAGATCGTTTGCGATCTCCTCGGCTCTAACGGGCGTAACATTTTTTATCATCGGCTCGGTCAAAAGCCGCTGGTCGACTTCCGGCTGGCTTCGCTCGGGTTTAGAAACATTTCTCGTCGGCGCGCTCGCCGCGGTTTTGGCGTATTCAGTTGGAGTTTTGTTGAAGGGAATTGTGCATTAACTCGTCAAGCTTCGGTGTGGAATTTCAATAATTTCGCCAGCCTGAAATTTCGCCAGCGCTCTATGAATGTCATTTAACATTTCGAGATGAGTCGCAAGGCGATTGTTGAACGCGCGCAAGATCAGAATTGCAATTTTTCGATTTGAGAGATTTTGCTGATTCTTTATATTCGAATCCGCCGTAAGCAAAACGTGAAAGCCGTGTTCTTCAGCAAGCGAAAGTAGTTCACCGTTTAAAGCGTCCGTCCAATTTTGCTCCTGCGCGGTTGCGGTTTCATAGTCGGTCAGATAATTTTTGAGTCTGCGGTCTAAGTTGTGGTCGAGAAGGATTTTCAATTCAGACACCGACTTGATCGAAAAGAGATTTTTCCGCCATTTCCAAGACGGCAATGGCTTGTTCACGCGTCACCGGCGGAAATCCTTCGAGAAAATCTTCCAGAGTTTCACCGCCTTCGAGATAATCAAAAAGATTTTTTATCGGAACGCGGGTTCCCGCGAAAACAGGAGTTCCGCTTACTTTTTCGGGATTTATTTCGATGACGTCATTTTTCATAAAGCGATTTTATCATAAATTCAACTCGTCAATCTTCGATAAATATTCGGCATTCGCTCTGGCAAGCTCAGCACGTCGTCGATGATCGTGTAGCCGACGTCGCCGTAGAGGTCTTTTAATTCGTATTCGGATTCGCGGTCGATGGTGATGCAAAATGGTGTGACGCCGTTTGTTTTTGCGTCGGTCAGCGCTTCGCGCACGTCTTCGCGGGCGTAGCGCGCGTCGCCGTAATCGTGATCGTACGGTCTGCCGTCCGTCAAAATAATCAATAATTTCGTGCGCGAATCCTGGCGCAAAAGTTTGGCGGAAGCGTGTCGAATCGCCGCGCCGAGACGCGTATTGTTTTGAAAAGTGATTCCGCCGATCCGGCGCTCGATATCTTCCGAATATTTCTCGCCGAAATCTTTGACGACGTAGAATTTCACATTCCGCCGACCTTCCGACGTAAAACCGTTGATCGAATAAACGTCGCCGACGGCTTCGAGCGCTTCGCTCATCAGCACCAAGCCTTCCTTTTCGATCTCGATAATGCGCCTGCCCGGATGCGTGTACGGCTGCATAGGATTTCGCGTGATCGTCCGCGCGGTCGATGAAGATTGGTCGAGCAAAATGGAAACGGCAACATCGCGCTGTTTTCTCAGGCGCTTCGTGTAAATTCTTTCCGATTGCTGCCCGTCCGCTTTCCGGTCGATCACATAATCGACGAGAGCGTTCAGATCGTAATCTTCGCCGTCGATCTCGCGATTTATTTTGGTTAAATTTTCAGGCTTCATCAACTGAAACTGATGCCTGATCGAAGAGATCACGCCGCGATAACGCGAGCGCGCAAGCTCGACAAAATTGCGATCGCCCTGACGCACTTTTTTCTCGATGACGCGGCACCAGCCGGTTCGAAAATCCGAAAGCTCGCGGTCCCATTCGTCATAACTGAAAGCCAAATCACCTGATTCAAGCGGTTGTTCAGGCATTTCGTTGTGCGTCCAGGCTTCCGCGCCTTGCAGATCGTCCGGCTCGCCCTCGTCGTCGAGATTGTTCCAAGCGTTGAAAAGATCTTTTATGTCCTGCAATTTTTTCGGCTTTTGCTCGCGCTCGATCTTTGACTCCGCAACGGCTTCGCCTGAATCTTTGTCGTCGTATTCATATTTCCCTTTTTCCTCGTTTTCCTCGGAGCTCTCTTCTTGCGTTTGCTCGAGCGAGATATTTTGAAAAAGCGTGTAAACTCGGCTCGTCGCCATTAAGCTGTCGGCGACTGTCGGAAAAGATTTTTCACCGCGGAGACGCGGAGACGCGGAGGTTTTTTCAGATACTTTCTCAAATTCTTCTTGTTCTAAATCTCTTTGCGTCTCTGCGTCTCTGCGGTTAAATCCCCGCAGATAATTATCCAGCACAGTTTCGATCTCAGAGACAACCGTCCCGTAGAACTGCCGCGAGTCGTCGGTCGCGCCGCCGCAAAGCGTGATCTGAAAGAGCAGCTCAAACGGAACCTGCGCCATCGGCAGATCGAAAATATACGGTCGTTTTTCGCGCAAAAACGTCTGCATCAAATCCAAATCTTTGCGCAAGCCTCGATAAGTTCTTATCAAAGCAGCGTCGATGCGCGCGTTTTCCATCGTGCCGAAGATCCTTTTTGCAAGCCGCGGCTCGGGAAAAACCTGCAAAACAGCGCGATAATCCGAGTCTTTAGGCAGCTTTTTGCGGCGTTTCTGCGTTGCGGCTTTTAGTTCTTCCTCGCTTAAAGCGCGCTCACCTTTTTGGACGTCTTCGATATAACCGGCGAGCGAAAACGCGTCCAATTGCTCGGCGGTCGCTTCGTAAAGTTCGGATAATTCGGCGAAAGCGGCGCGCAATTCCATTGAATCTCGTTCAAAAGTTCCGAACTCGATCTGTCCCGCGCCGTGCGCCGCCAGAACTTTATAAAGCCGAAAATCCATCTCGTCCGAATCGAATTCCGCCACATTTGACGGCAAATAGATCGTTTTTCCGTCGCCGATTCGTGATTCCTGCGGCATTGCCGTGAGCGGCGCGACCTCGACATCCTTTCCAGTCAAGCCTTCGACGTAAATTCGCAAAACGGTTTGAATCTTTTCGAGCGGCAGCCCAACCGAGCCTTCCTGCAAAAGCTGGTTCGAACGGCGCGTTTCAAGCGCGAAATAACTGCGCCGCGCCTTTGCCGATTCGTTTTTCTTTTCCGCCAAACCGGTTTCAACCCATTCTTCGAACTGCGCCAGCGAAACTTTTTTTAGCGCCTGCGCCGATGAACGAAAGGCGGCAAGCGCGCTTTCGGCATCGCGTTCGGCAATTTCCGCGGTAAGATGCAGGATTTTTCGAACAAGCGAAACGCTTTCTGAACGGAGCGCCGGCATCTTGCCGGCACTTTGCCGTCTGGAAGACGGCGTTCCGATCTGCGCGAAAAATCTCGGCGTCGCGCGAAGAAAATTGATCAAAACGGCATTTCCGTGCCGTGCGATCTTTTGCAAAACGGCGCACCAATCTTCAAAAACCGCGTCGGCTTTTTGCAAAACCTCGCTGCCGGACGCTACAAAATGAAGCGTAACGCTTCCGCCGTATTCTAAAAATTCCTTTGCTTTTTCCATCAATCGAACGGCATTTTCCGCGGAAACCTTTTCGAGAACTTTTGGAAGACTTGCCCAAAGATCCGCGGTCATTCCGCCCGTTCGTGATGCAAAATGCGAGGCGAGCGCGACGACCGAATTTGAAACTTCGCGTTTCTCATCACCAAATTTTTTCAAACCTGCGGCAACTTCCGGTGTTTTTTGCAGAAAATCCGCGCTGTGTTTAGCCGAACGATTTGCGATCTCGGAAGCAAGCTGCAGAATTTCGCTAAAAAGCTCGCCGTCTTTTACTTCTTTCGCAAGACGCGGAATCAACTTAAAAGTTTCGAGCGCGATCGAACTTGAAAGAACAAGTTGGCGTGTGCAAATTTGAAAAACGAGCGAGCGAGCACTTTCGGGAACGAACCGCAGATCTCCAACGCCGGCGGCAAAAAACTTCGCGCCGAGATCGGAATTTCCCATCGCGAGGCGTCTGCCCATTTCAGCCCAGTTTCGCAAATCGTCCGCAGACAAAATGCGCGCGGCTTTCGGCACGGCTTCGACAAACTCGCGGCTGACGCGCAAAGAAACGCCCGCCAAAGACGCGCTCATTTCAAGCGCCGCGCGTTTTTGCTCAGGCTTGAGCCGCGAGAGTTTTCGCGCTAAACCGGCAAAAGTTTCTTTTTTTTCTAGAGCTTTATCTTTTTTCGGCACAGAAAAATTCTATGGGAAAAACGCGGAAAGGGAAAATGTAGGAGGATTTTGGATTTTGTTTATTCCTCGAACGGCTTGATCTCGCCGGGTTTTCGAAGCATTTTGTTTACTTCGTCGAGATGCATTTCTTCGAGCGCGATCATTTCGCGGGCGTATTCTTCGAGCAGCACGCTCTTGTTTTCGCAAAGCCGCAAAAGCTCATAATATGCTTCGAGCGTAGATTGCTCCTGTTCCAAACTCTCGCGCAAAATGTCGCCGATGTCGTGCTTGTGCGTCTCAAGCAGCGCGCCGATCTTCAAACTCGGATGCCCGCCAAGCAAGGTTGCAAGCTCGCCGGCTCGATAAGCATGCGCTAAACTTTCATCCGCGTTGCCTTTCAGCCACGAGACGATCGGAATGCGGTTATATCCAAAAACCATCAGCGAATAATGCGTATATCTGACGACGCCCGCCAATTCAAGTTCCATTATCCGGTTGAGAATTTCTATCGCGCTTTGTTTGTCTGTTTCGTTCATATTGATTCAGTTTACTTTATGCAATTAATTATTTCATCGTTCGTAATCAACGGCTGAGATGACGTGGGGCGAAACCAGTCATTTATCAGTAAAATCAAGCTTTTGATAAATGTTAAATGTTAAGTCGCTGTTCGCCCTCACGTCTATCGAATTGTTCGATGCGCCGTTGATTCTGCCAGACGTTATCTCTCTTCGACTGAAAACTTTTCCTCGTAGCCGCTCGCTTTGAGAAAGGCGTTAAAATCCTTGATGTCGAGAATTTCTTTGATCGCCTGTTTTTTATCTTTTGCCCGTTTGTAATACGATTCGGTTATTTTATAGCCGACGTAATAACCCAGATCGGCGGGTTTGTCTTTAGCCTCATCCCCTTGATAAAGCCAGTTGCTCGTGTCCTTGTTATTCATCTCTTTTTTGAATTCGAGCCACAGTTGCTTTTCGCGCGGGTTGGCGTATTCGTGCAGTTGGCGATTATCGTTGCCGCCTGAGATTAGTTCGCCGATAAAGTCCGCCCCGCCTTCGTGCAAAGACCTGCCGAGCAAATTCAAGTCGTCGAATAGTCCGTATTTTTGCTGGTAATGAATGAGTTCGTGCGCGACAATAAACGGAATTCGTTCGATCTTGCCGACGGACGACTTTTTCCAGCCGCTCAGTTCGGCGACGGAAGCAGCGTCGGTTTTGCCATACATCTCAACGCCGATGAGCAAACCTTTGAAAGTCACCGTTCCGCCCGCATTCATTCTGCCGACGAGGAAATAGACGTTCGGGAAAATCGCGTCAGGATAAATTTCTTTGAGTTTCTTAAAACTCGCCAGCATCTGCGGTTTGTAATTTTCGACTTTCGCCGATTGCGCTCTAAGGGCGGCGTAATATTTCGGCGCGGCGTCAATCGCCGTCACCAGATTGCAGGAGTTGCCGATTTTGCTGCGAAGAAATTCCTGCAAGCCGATGCTGCCTTTCTTGAGATACTCATCGCGGTAAATTATCAAATTGTTTTCCGGCTTCGCCAGATCGTAGGCTCGCCAAAAAAGCGCGATGTCGGACGTGACGATTTGCGCTTTTTCCGGGTTCGGATTGAACATCGGTTCGGCAGGCTTATTATCTTGTCCAGAGACTAAGTTTACCGAAAAAAACGTCGCCAGAATCAATAAAAATACTTGCTTCATAAAAGTTTTACCTTTAATTTGTTTGTATTGCTTTTGTTTAAATTAAAGTGCTTTCGGTGCTAAACGTCAACTTTTAAGAAAATGCGAAACGTCTTTCGATTTAAATCAACTTTTCAAAATCCATCGGCGCGGCGCGTCTTTCGGCTATTTCCTTTCTCGCCTCGTCCGCCATTTTCGAAAGTGTTTCCGAAGATTCTTCAAATTGCGTGTCCCAAAGCGCTTCGTCCTTCAAATCTTCGATATACTCGCGCAAATGCTCGACCGCGCGCTCCTGCGTCGGCGCGGGCAAAGTTTTAAGCATTTCGATAACAGTTTCGATCGTTGCGGTTTGACATAAAATTTTTCCTCACCGGTCCGATTTTATCACAAAATTGCGGAGCTATTCAGCCTGCTGTCTTGCATGATAAGAGCTTCGCGTCAGTGGCGAAGATTCGACGTGTTTGAAGCCCATTGTTTCGCCGATCTTTTTCCATTCGGCAAATTCGGCGGGCGTGACGTAGCGTTCGACGGGAAGTCGGCGTTCATAGGGTTGGAGATATTGCCCGATGGTCATGATGTCGCAGGAAACTTTGCGCAAGTCGCGCATCAGCTCGACGACTTCTTCAAAAGTTTCGCCCAAGCCGACCATAATTCCGCTTTTTGTTTTCATCGCCGGCTGATGTGTGTCTCGCCATTGCGCGGCGCGCTCGAGCAAGGTCATTGATTGATCGTATTTTGCGTCGGGGCGAACGCGTCGATAAAGGCGAGCGATGGTTTCGGTGTTGTGATTGAGAACGTCGGGACGCGCGTGAAGAACGTTGTTGAGCGCGTCTTCGTCGCCGTTAAAATCGGGGATAAGAACTTCGATCTTGCAGGCAGGATTTAGCTCGCGCACTCTGAAAACGGTTTCAGCCCAATGCCGCGAGCCGCCGTCTTCCAAGTCATCACGGTTGACCGAAGTGATAACGGCGTGTGCGAGATCGAGATGCTGCACGGCTTGCGCAACGTGAAGCGGTTCGAGGCGGTCGAGCTCGCCGGGCTTGCCTTTATTGACGGCGCAAAAGCCACAATGACGCGTGCATGTGTCGCCGCCGAGCATAAACGTCGCGGTTTTGTCCGTCCAGCATTCGAAGATGTTCGGGCAGCGCGCTTCCTGGCAAACGGTGTGCAGGTTCAAGCCTTCGATAAGCTTTAAGACGGCGTTCTGATTCGTCGGATCGCCGATCTTGATCTTTAGCCATTCGGGCTTCGGCAGGCGCTCGCGCTTTTTTTTGACGAAATTTTGAATTAAAACTTTTTCTTCGATCATTTTATTTCAAGCGGCTGGTTGCTTTGCCTATTAAATATTTTAACGGAACAGCACCGAAAGTGCGACTATCCGTGCTTTCGTCTCCGTTGTCGCCGGTTAAAAACAAATCGCCGTTTTCGTCAAAATTCTTCACTCGTTTTAATATTTTGACGCTTTCTTTAAATGGGTGTTTGGCGAGAACAATATCGCCTTCGGAGACTTTTTTCGATCGGTTTATTAAAACCGCATCGCCTTCTTTCAGCGCGGGAAACATCGAATTTCCCTCAACCAGAAAACCTTTTCTAAGTCCGAGAAAAAACAATATTCTTTCCTTCCAAGATGCTTCGGGTAAATTTTCCATCGAAAATTTCTGCCGCCCTTTCAGGGCTTTTTCGCGTGATTTATAATCGCGACCCCGCGCTAAAGCACGGGGCTATATTCCGTCGTTAGCTTCTCTAACTTTGAGTTGGAAAATTTTTGAAAATAAAAATACGGATCGCCGATTTTCCGCTCAAATCCGCAATCCGCACTCCGCAATCCAAAATCGACTAGCTCGCCGTATACCAGGCGACGTCTTTGCCTTTGCTGTCCCAAAACATTTCGTGAACTTTCTTTATCGCGTCCATCAATTCCTCTGCGTGTTCGAGGCTGACTTCCTGTTTGCACGAAGAGCAAGCTTTCGCCGCTTTCCAGAAAGTTTCGTGCAGATCGGGATATTTTTCCAAGTGAGCGGGTTTGAAATAATCCGTCCAAAGCACGAGCAAATGATGTTTTGCCATTTCCGCGCGTTCTTCCTTGATCATAATAAAACGCGCCAAAGTGTTTGCATATGCCCTGTGCGCCTTTGCATCGTCGCCTTCGGGACGCTTCAGATCGAGGATCTTTTTCGTTAACTGCAAAACCGATTCCGCTTCGATGCGCGCCTGCGCCGGATCGTAAACGCCGCACGGTCCGTCGCAATGCGCTTCGGCTATCTCAAAATTCAATTTATTCAATTTATCAAACATTTTTCTTCCTCCTTGTTTTCTAAAACCTTAATCTTCTTCCGGACGCGGTCCGGCGTCAGAGAGCCCGCTGGTGCTGAGCTGATTGATGACCTTTACGTGCAGATCGTCGTCGACGCGGATCTGACACGAAAGCCGCGTATGATCGCTCAGATCGGTTTCGGCGGCGAGACGATTTTTTTCGAGCTCACCTATCTCGCCCGGATCGCCGGAAAGTATCTCGACGCGGCACGTCGTGCAGCGCGCGTTTCCACCGCATCTATGAAGAATGTCAATTCCGTTATCTTCAATACAAAGAACGAGCTTTCGTCCCGTTTCGCATTCGAATGCGACGGTTCCGCCAGCCGTTTCAGCTATTATTTTTCCCATTCGTTATGAACTCCGGATAAGCAAATTATTATATTTTGAATTTGGCACAAATTGAGCGAGAATGGCAAACGGAGGAAAGAAATATGCTCGGAACTGCAAAACTTGCGGCGTTTGTCGCGACTGCGAATGCGGAAAAGGCGCGGGAATTTTATGAAAACAAATTGGGTTTGAAATTTGTTTCGGATGAGTTTTTTGCGCTTGTTTTCGAAGCGAACGGCGTGATGCTTCGCGTCCAAAAAGTTCAGGAATTTGTGCCGCATCAATTTACGGCGCTCGGCTGGCATGTTCCGGATATTCGCGCCGCGATCGCGGAATTATCGGCAAAAGGCGTTGTGTTTGAAAAGTTTCCGGGACTTCCGCAGGATGATCTCGGTATCGCAACGTTTGGCGACGCGCAGGTCGCGTGGTTCAAAGATCCCGACGGAAATATTCTGTCGCTCGATCAATTTTAGCGTTTGATCACGACTTTCTCGCGATTTTGGTTGACGGCGACGTAGATGACCTCGGCTTCCGTGACGCGGACGATTTCGCCGTGCGAAGCGAAGCGTTCGGCTTCAACGACGACTTTAATTTTGATCGAAGTGTTTCCGACATCTGTGGTCGTCGCGTAAAAACTCACCAGATCGCCGACGTAAACGGGTTCGTGAAAGATAATTTCCTTCATCGCGACGGTGACGAAACGCTCGTGTCCGGTGTGTCTTATCGCTTCGACGCCGCCGGCGACGTCGATGTAGCTCAGAATTACTCCGCCGAAGATCGTTCCATGCGCGTTCGTATCCCGCGGCATCATCGTAATGCGGATCGCCGCGTTACGCATTCTTTCGGTTGTTTTTTCGTTTGTTTCTTCCATTTTCTAATTTTGCCAGAGGAAGAAACTAACAGGGATGAAGGAGATGAAAGGGATTTTTAAAATGAGTTATCTTGTCTATTCCTTTCATCCTTGTTAATTTTCTTCTCAGGCAATTTTCTCTAAAACCCAATCGTGAATTGCATTTCTTAGTTGCTGAAGGTGCTTTTCAAAAAAATGCCCGCAATTTTTAAAAACGACGACCGTCGCGTCCG
This sequence comes from Pyrinomonadaceae bacterium, assembly GCA_041747435.1. Classification (GTDB taxonomy): domain Bacteria; phylum Acidobacteriota; class Blastocatellia; order Pyrinomonadales; family Pyrinomonadaceae; genus JBGTFE01. The sequence goes on from JBGTFE010000064.1 coordinate 21,820, forward strand.
TATTTTCGGCAACTTCCGCGACAAGCGCGTTCAAATTTTCAATCGAGCCGAATTCATCGTTGTCACCGTGAACAAACAATATAGGTTTCCGCACATTTTTCAAATAAGAAAAATCGTATTTATCGACCGGCGTTCCGATGCTGACAAATCGCGCGACGCGCTCATCGTTCAAAACGGCTTCCGTGCCAACCCGCGAGCCGAACGAAAATCCGGCAAAAGTTATCGGCAGATCGGGAAAATTCGCGCTCAAATGATCCATCGCGTCCAAAACATCCTGTTTTTCACCGTCGCCTTCGTCGTGCTCGCCGGTTGACGCGCCGACGCCGCGAAAATTGAATCGGAGCGTTGCGAGACCGGCTTCCAAAAGTCCGGCAGCAGCGCGAAAAACTACCTTATTATGCATCGTTCCGCCGCCGAGCGGATGCGGATGACAAACGAGCGCCGCGCCTTTTGCCGCGCCGTCAGGTTCTCTTAAAATCGCTTCCAAATGTCCGTGCGAAGCTGGAATCAATAGATCGCCTTTTGGATACATCTTTCGGTTTTAGATTTTAGGTTTTGGATTTTGGATAAGCAAATCCGCCGCCTTAATTAGCCGTTCGGCTTATTTTCGTGATATTTTTTATTCGATTACTTCACACAAAATTTTTACAAAATGGAAGAAACACAAACAGAACCGGCGACCGCTGTTGAACCTGAAGAAACGGCAAAACAGACGTGGAAAGAATGGCTCGGAACCGACGAGGCGATTCGCTGGGTTTATCTTATTTTCGGTCTTTGCGCGATCGTTTTGTTGATGTCGCTTTTGCAGTATTCGACGAATGCGGTGTGCTGCGGCGATTGGGACGGCTATTATCACATTCGCTGGAGCGCCGAGCTTTGGAATAGTTTCAAAAGCGGACATTGGCTTCCGGAGTTCAAATGGCTTCCCTTAACCGTTTTAAATCCAAAGGATTACGCCGACCATCATTTTCTTTTTCATCTTTTGCAGATTCCGTTTTTGTGGTTTTTCGAGCCGGTAACGGCGGCAAAAGTCGCGACGATTTTCTACGGCAGCCTGGCGATCTTTTCGGTTTATTGGCTGATGTTCCGGTTCAAGATCGACCATCTTTTGCTTTGGTTTTTTGCGCTGATGACGTGCGCGAACCCGTTCTTTTATCGAATGAATATGGGCAAAGCGCCGCCGCTGACGATCATTTTTACGATCATCGGAATTTACCTGCTTTTTCAGCGAAAATATGTTTGGCTTCTGCCTTTGATGTTCGCCTTCGTTTGGACGTACAGTTTGTTTCCGCTGCTTTTCGGCGCAGCTTTCGTTTGGACTTTTGTCATCGCCTGGAACGAACGGCGTTTCGAATGGCGACCGCTTGTTTATACTTTTGGGGGAATGGTTTTGGGCAACATCATCAACCCATATTTTCCTAATAATTTGAAGCTTTTCTACGAGCATGCCGCGACGAAGATCAAATTCGGCGAATTTGCGGTTCCGGTCGGCGGCGAATGGTATCCGTATAACGGCGAGCAGCTTTTAACGCATTTTCCGATTGCAATGATCGCGATGCTGATCGGCTATATTTTGTTTCGCCCGAAGGCGGGCAAATTGCCTGAAAAAGCGACGTTTTTCCTCGGTTTTGTCACGGTTTTGCTGATGATGCAGTTTCGCTCGATCCGCTTCGCCGAATATTTTCCGCCGTTTGCGATTCTTTTCGGCGCTTTTAGCTGGCAGGCTTTTCGTTCGCCTTCCGCGGTGCAACTTCCGGAAGATTTCCGCCGCGAGATCGAACCGCTTCTTGACGCAGACAAAAAGACTGAAAAACAGCACGTCATCAGTATTTTCAAACAAGCCGTGCCATGGACGATCGGAATTGTTCTTGTCGCGCTGATGTTCTTTTATTTTAAGGGAATAAAGATCGGCAAATTCGAACAGGAAGGAATGATCACGAGCATTGCGAGCAACGGCGACAACGACCGTTACCGGCGCGCGATGGAATGGGCGAGCGAAAATATTCCGGAAGGCGAGCGCATTTTTAATGCGAATTGGGATGATTTTCCGAAACTGTTCTTCTTTGACACAAAACACAGCTATGTTTACGGTCTCGATCCGAATTATCTTTACTCGGAAAACGAAGAGCTTTACAAACTTCTTGCAGATATTACTGGCGGAAAAACAGAAGATGCCGCACCGATAATTCGCGAAAAATTCGGCGCAAGATACGTTTTTGCGGACGCAAAAGAAAACGAAGATATGTTCGCTAAACTGCTGGAAAGCGGCTGGGCGGAAATCGCATACGAGGACAACGAAGCGCGATTTTTGAAGATTCGCGACGAAAAAGGCGAATCTCCGGCGGACGAAACGGACGAAAGTCAATTAACCGAGGAAGAAAAGCAAAAGCTTGAAGAGGACGAAAAACGCGACGAAAAGGCGAATCGAAACGTTCCGAACGAAGGCGATGAGGATGAAGAAGATCAATAAAACATTTATCCTTTTAATTATTTGTGGTTTCGTCGCTGCGTGCGAACCGGCGCCGTCGATGATGGAAAATCGCCGCACGCCTTTGCCAAAGACGGAAACGACGAGTGAAAAATTGACAAGTCTCGAGCGCGAGATCCGCGATATGGAAACGGCGGATTTTTCGGTGATTTTTGTGTTTAAGCGCAAGGACGGCGGCGTTTTCGATGCGGCAGACAAAAAATATCTTGCGGCAAACAGACCGCGCGATCTAAATCGGCTCGTTTCGACCGACGATGAAAAAGCATTTGTCGCCGGTTCAAATTATCTTTTCCCAAAAGCGAATCTTGAGGCTTTGCAAAAGCGTTTCATAGTTGAAGATCATTCAAAACCGATCGCGCAAACGGAAGTTACGGCAAATACGAATACGAGCATTAACGCGAACAAAATGCAGTAGATAATCGAAGGAGAAAATATGGCAGAAAAGGAAACACGCGAAAGAAAACAAACCGCCCGAAGAGTTTTTCTCGATCCATCGACGCCTTCGTTTTTGTCCATCGTTCGCGTTGTTCTTATAACGCTTCTCCTGATCGCGGTTTTCGACTTTGCGCGCACAATCATCTCATCGCTTACATATCTCTTTTTTATGATCGTTTTGTCGATCTTCTTTGCTTATTTGATCGAGCCGCTCGTCACATTCATCCGGCGACCTTTTAAGGAAAGAAACCTGGAAAGGCTGATGCCGCGCTCGTTGGCGATCGTCGTCGCATATATTGTCGTTTTCACGGTTTTAGGTTTCGGTATCTCGTATATGGCGCCGTTGATCAGCGGACAGGCAAAAGAATTTGCCGCCAATATCACGCCGGATTCGATTCAGGAGCAGATTGCCGATCTGAATCGTCGATTTGAAACAATGCGCTTTTCTGAGGAGCTTCAAGGACAGATCAATACGAAGATCGGCGAGGTTGCCTCAACGGTCGCGGATCGCGTGGGAAGAACCTTGCTTGTTCTGGCGACTTATCTGCCGTGGCTGATCCTTGTTCCGATCCTTTCGTTTTTCTTTTTGAAGGAAGCGAATCTTTTTCGCGTAATGATCCTGCGTATTTTCCCCTCCGGACGCTGGCGCGCGCGTATGGAATCGGTTCTGTTTGACGTAAACAGCACGCTCGCCGCCTATACGCGGGCACAGATCATTTCATGTTTTATCATCGGTATTATCTGCACCATCGGTTTTTATATGCTCGGGAATAATTACGCGCTGCTGCTCGGAATTCTCGCCGGCGTTTTGGAATTCATACCGTTGATCGGACCGATAACGATCGGAATTCTGGCGATCCTTGTTTCGGGTTTCGAATCCGGCTGGCAGGCGCTTTGGACGGCAATTTTCCTCATAGTTTTGCGAATCACACACGATTATGTGACGTATCCGCGCATCGTTCGCGGCGGAATTCATCTGCATCCGCTGGCGATCATACTTTCGGTTTTGGCTGGCGAACAGGTCGCCGGAATTCCGGGCGTCTTTCTATCGATCCCGATCGTCGCGCTCTTGACGGTCGTTTATAAGCACGTTCTCGAGCATCTCGGAAGCAAAGGGCTTTTTGTGGGATTGCTGGAGCCGAAGGAAAAACCGGCGGAAGCCGAATCGGAAGTTCAGTCGTAATGTCCGCGCCGCATCTTTTCGTTAAATATTTTCATCAAATTTGGTATATTCAATAGCTTATGGCTAAGAAAGGTTCAATTTTAGTTTGCGACGACGAAGAAATCATGCGCGATGTTTTGGGCACCATCCTTTCCCAAACCGGCTATAAGGTCGATCTGGCAAAAACCGGCGAAGAAGCGCTCGAAGCATATGCGCAAAAACCTTACGACGTGGTTTTGATGGACGTTTCTATGCCCGGAATCGGCGGGTTGACCGCGCTCGAAGAGCTTATTAAAACAGACGCTCAAGCGGTTGTTTTGATGATCACCGCTTATGCGACCTTTGATACGGCGATCTCAGCCTGGGAAAAAGGCGCGACCGGAATCATTCGCAAACCGTTTCAGAACGAGCAAATTCTCGCGATGATCGCAAAAGGCGTAAAAACGCGGCGGAACGAAGAAGAGCGCGTCGTGCTGAGACAGGCGATGACCCGCTCGGTAAAACGCGGTGCGATCATCGGGCGTTCGGAAAAAATGGAATGCGTTTTCCGGCTTGTGGAACGAGTCGCGCCGGCGCGATCGACCGTTTTGATCACCGGCGAATCAGGCACCGGCAAAGAAATGCTCGCCAAATCGATCCACGAATCTTCTCCAAGAGCCGATATGCCTTTTGTGGTCGTGAATTGCTCGAACATTCCGGCGGAACTTCTGGAATCCGAGCTTTTCGGACACACAAAGGGCGCGTTTACGGGCGCCGTTGCAGCTAAAAAAGGACTTTTTGAAGTTGCCGACGGCGGCTCTATTTTCCTGGACGAGATCGGCGATCTGCGCCCGGAAATTCAGGTTCGCCTTTTGCGCGTGATCCAGGAGCGTGAATTTACTCCTCTCGGCGATACTTCGACGACAACGGTTGACGTGCGGATAATCGCAGCGACGAACGTCGATCTCAAGGAAGCGGTGCGAAACGGAACCTTTCGCGAAGATCTTTACTATCGGCTTTCGGTCGTGCCGATCGAACTTCCGCCGCTTCGCGACCGCCGCGAAGATATTTTGCCGCTTGCGAAGCATTTTATTCGGAAATATAACGCTGAAAATTTGAGCGAAGTGAGCGAAAATCTATCGCCCGAGGTTCTTTCCCTGCTTGAAAGTTATTATTATCCCGGCAATGTTCGCGAGCTAGAAAACATCGTCGAACGAGCGGTTGTGATCGCGCCGGGGAACGAAATTACGGTGGAATGTCTGCGCCCCGAAGTTAAAGATCCGGCGCTTGCGCGCGATATGATCAGACAAAGTGAGGGAATTTCCGACGAGATAGACATTTCCCGCGGCATAAATTTTTACGAAGAAGTGCGCCGTTTTGAGATCGATCTCATACGCCGCTCGCTCGATCAAACCGCCGGTCATCAATCGCGCGCCGCTCGGCTTTTAGGCTTGAACGCAACAACTTTAAACTCAAAAATAAAAACTTATAACATTCAGGCGCGTTTTTGAGGTCGGGAAGTTATCTATTTTTTTGAATTTAATCCAATAATTTATGTAACAAGTTTATTACGCAATTTTTTCACGCTGATATTTCCGAACCACACCTCTGAATATTGCCAACCTTAAACGTCCTTTTTTCTAATAAATAATTGCTTTTCTTCTTTTGAATCGAACAGACCTAAATCTAATATTCTCGCAAAAGTTGGGCGTGGCACAATTCTTGCTAAATAAATTGCGCGGTAAATCCGTTTTTTTATCCAATAAAATTTATAGCAATCCTAACGAATTTTTTATTAAAAACATGGGAGGTTGCATGAAAAGCAAAACACTAAATACGATTGTTTTTGCTCTAGCGTTTGGTCTGTTGTTTAGCATTACGTTAGTAGCTCAAACTATCAATGGAACTATTTCGGGAACGGTTACAGACTCCAACAACGCGGTTGTTGCGGGTGCTACTGTTACCGTAACTAATAATGACACAGGAAGTTCGCGGACGGCGGTTACCAGTGAAGATGGTAATTTCCGGATATCCGGTTTGGCAGTCGGAAATTATTCCGTCAAAGTTGAGGGTCAAGGATTTGCCGCTAAGGTGAACAACAGTGTTCAGGTCAGCGTAGGAACCGATTCAAATTTGAAGTTCACTCTTGAAACGGGTTCGGTTGAAGCAACGGTTAATGTCGTTTCAACAGGAGAAGTTCTTGACACAACTCAAAGTCAAGTAAGCAAAACAGTTACCGAACAGCAAATCTTAGAATTGCCGGGACGTAATTCGCTGAACGGTTTGGCACTTTTGAATCCCGGCGTTTTACCAAACACAAATGGTCGTCCGGGTTCGGGATTTGCCGTTAATGGAAATCGTACCCGCTCAAACAATTTTACAATTGACGGAGCAAACAATAACGATCAGTCTTTATCAATTCCGCGGCAGAATCTGCCGTCGGAAGCGATTCAGGAATTTCAAATTATTACGAACACTTTTGCGGCGGAATATGGTCGCAACGCCGGTTCGTATGTTAATCAGATCACCCGTTCCGGCACAAACAAGTTTAGCGGCACGGGCTTTTATACTTGGGGTGGGAATGGCGTAGATGGTTTAACAACCGGACAAGAGAGAACTTATAGGGCAAATATTGCGGCAGGCGTTGCCGAAAAACAAGCTTTGAGAAATGCTCGGAGCGTAACTGTTGACAGTACCTATGGATTTACTTTTGGCGGTCCAATCGTTAAGAATCACACATTTTTCTTTACGAGTTTAGACTTTAACGACTTTCGCACGACGGTCAGTTCAGCCGCGCGTGTTGCCTTTTCGCCGTTGGCGAGAACACGCCTTCAAATGGCGGGCAGAACGATCGTTCCGCAAGCTTTGAATTATCTTTTGACTAATTTTCCGGCATCAAATGATCCGACATCGCAAGGATCATTGACATTGACCGGTACAACGGCGATTACTTGTCCGCCCGCCGATCCGAGTTGTAACGTTCTTCCGTTTGAGGTATTTAATCGGGGAGTTTCCGGCGGTATTCCGTTTGGAACAGATTTTGACCGTTGGCTGATGAAAATCAATACTCGTATTAACAAAAACGATCAACTGTCATTCCGCTATCTGGTGGATACGTTCAAGAATCCGGGGGCGCCGACGAGCATCGTCGGACAAGAAATCGGACAACAAACCCGAAACGATTCGTTTACCATCAATGATGCCTATATTATATCGCCCCGATTGCTAAATGAAGCTCGGTTTACGTATAGTCGACGCGATATTAAATTTCCTGAGAATTTAGGAATTGCATTTACAGTTGCCGGAGTTGGCGGCGCGATGACCTTGGGCAATGCAAACTTCCCGCAGTTTCGCACGGATAATGTTTATGAAATAACGGATAATATATCGTTTACACCGCGAAACCATGCCTTTAAGTTTGGCTATAATTTGCTGATTTACAAATTGGCAAGCTTCTTTGCCCCAAACTTTAGAGGATCGGTAAGTTATGGAAGCATTGTCAATTTCCTGCAAGACACCAATGCTTCCTATTCGCAATATGCGGGCGACGGTTTAACCGACGCAACCACCTATGAAAATAGTTGGTTTGCCCAAGACGATTGGCGTGTCAATGAAGATTTGACGCTTAATCTGGGGCTTCGTTACGAATATGTAACTGCGCCGTTAGGATATTTCTCAAACGCTAAAGCGGACATTAATAATTTTGCGCCGCGTATTGGTTTTGCGTGGAATCCGAAAAATATCCTGGGCGGCAAAGCGGTTCTGCGTGCAGGATTTTCCATTGCCTACGACCAGGTTTTCCAAAACATTCTCTTGAACAATTCACGTAATTTCCCTCGTGGAGTTAATGTGGCGTTCACAAATGTTAACGGACAACTACCGTATATCAATTTGCCGACCCCGCCAACTCCTTCGCAGTTCACGGGCAATCCGTTGCTTTTACCGATTCGCTTGTTCCATCCGAATGAAAGAGTCAAACAGCCGATGTCAAAACAATGGACCATTGGATTTCAATACCAGATGTTCAACAATTATGTGGTCAAGGTTGACTACATCGGAACCGTTGGAAGCAATTTGGTTCGTGAAATTGAGTCGAATTACGGTTTTGCGGTTGCTGCCGGTGGAACGGGACTTCGTCTTGATCCGACGCGCGGTTCAATTCTGATCGGACGCGGTCTAGCTGACTCAAATTATCACGGGGGACAACTTACCGTTGAAAGACGTATTGGTAAACTCGGAATTTTCGGTGCGAACTTGGGAAATCTCTTTCTTAGTGGAAACTATACCTATAGTTCGTTCATAAGCGAATCCGATGATATTCTTGGCGGACAAGCAAACCGAACTTTACCGCAAGATCCGCGGAATCCTGATGGGGACAGAGGCAGATCCGGCTTTGACCAACCGCATCGTTTTGTGATGAATTATGTTTGGAATTCACCAAAAGTATTTGCTGGAAGTGGATTTGCAAAGGGATTTCTTTCTCGAATCTTTAGCGATTGGCAAGTTTCAGGAATAACCGTTTTTGCTACTGGAACACCGTTTACTGTTTTTAACGCCAATAATGCGTTGGGAATATTACCGGGACAAATTAGCACGGTTGAAGGTTCGCAAAGGGTTTCGGTTAATCCAGCCGGAATTTATCCGCTGGTTTCAACCCCGACGGCTCCTAATGCGAATGCTTACTTTATCGTAAATGCGGCAAATTCGGGAATTGTCGGAAGTCTTGCAGCAAATTCCGAACGGACTGGTTCGACATACAATTGGGATACGGCTTTGGTCAAAAACATCAAAACTTTTGGCGAAAGACAAAGACTCCAATTCCGTATGGAAGTTTTCAATCTGTTCAATCACCGAAACTTTACGACCATTCCGGCAAACACGATCGGTAACACCGTCAACACAACGACATTCCTTAATAAAGGATTTACAAATGTCGCTGGACGCGGCTTTACCTTTGGTGCACGGTACTTCTTCTAATCAATTAAATTACAATTGATTTTCTTGAGAGCGACTTTTCAAAAGGTCGCTCTTTTTTATTATTTGGTGATAGAATTTTACGAATGTCCGATAATCCTACCCATTCTCATCTTTCTTTAACGCCGCTCGGCGCCGGTGATTTGATCGACCGGGCGGTGAGATTTTACCGCCAAAATTTCTGGACCTTTGTTTGGATAGCCGCACCGCCGATACTGATCGGGACGCTTATCTCGATCGGCTGGCAAGTGCTCGGACGCTCGCTTTTTTCTCCCGGCGCTTCGCGCGACCCGTTTGAAACCGCATTTTATACATTATTTTTGTCGATCGGCAGTCTTTTTATCTGGATCGTTGAATCGGTAGCGGTTTTAACGGTAATGGGCGGCGCTTCCCGTAATTTCGTTCGCCATTTGCTTTTTGGCGAGCCCGTCACCTTTCGCGAAACATATAAAAACGTAAGGAAACGAATTGCGGGGCTGATCGCCGCTTCGACGATCATTACGCTTTTGCTCGGTTTTATCGGCGTGATGGTGCTTTATTTCGGAATCGCCGCCGCGGCAGTCCTGATCATAATCGCAGCCGCCGCGCTAAGTTTTTCACCGTTTTTGAGCGTCGTTGTGTCGATCGTGCTCGGTCTCGGGACACTCTTTTTTACCGGGTGGCTTTTCTTTTTGATCGCCTCGCGCTTTGCATATGTTCCGCAGGTAATGCTCGTAGAAGGACAAGGGGTTTTTGCCGCGATCGGCAGAAGCACGAGTCTCGCAAGCGGCAATGTAAAGCGTTTTGCGGCGCTTTTTGTTTTAACGCTCGTTGCCACGTATTCGGCTTTGCTGCTTTTTTACGTACCGCTCAATTTATACGCGTGGTTTGAAGGAATTACTTTTTTCGCGGACATCGATTCAATTCCCGCCTGGTATCAAATAGCGAACCAGGTGATCTCGCAGGCAAGTTTTATACTTTTGATGCCGGTTTGGATGATCGGACTTTGTCTTTTGTATGTCGATGAGCGTGTGCGGCACGAAGGCTACGATATCGAATTGATGGCGGCGCGGAGTCTTGGAGAAATTCCCGCAGTGCCGCGAAAATATGTAAATCCTTTGCAGCCCGCGCTGGCGCTGCAGAATCAGGGTCGTAAACTGCCTAAACGCGATGCGCGAACGCCGCTCGGATTGAGTTAGACGAGATGAGGAAACCCGAAGACCAAATGACCGCGAAAGAAAAAAGACTGCGAACGGGTTCAATTTGCTTTGGTTTGCTTTTGTTATTGTCGTCGCACCTGAATATTTTTGCGGCAACACTCAGCGAATATCATACGAGAATTCGCGCGGCTGACGCTTTGACGAAATCGCTAGCGCGCTATTCGAGCCAAAAAAATTTCGCGCAAGGTTCTGAGTACGAACGCCAAACTTTAGCCGACATCCGGAAAAATCTTCCTGTTTCGGAAAGAGTTGAATGGCAAGGCACAAGTATCGAGACAAATAATCAATGGCTGCATGACGAATTGGTCGAATACGAAAAAGAAAAGCAGTCGGCAAAACGCTTTTCGATCTTGACCGCGATCAGCGAACGCCTTCAGGCGATTGAGTTGAAGATCAACGAGCTGGAAAATCCTTCAGCGTCAAACCGAACAAAGGACGAAGACAAGCAAAAGCTCGGTGAAATTTTAAACCGCGAAGAATATCAAAAACCCGAACAAAAGGAAAAAAGTTGGATTCAGCGATTTATCGAACGGATAATGGAATGGTTTTCGAGAGAAGCTCCGGATCCGAGTATTGTTCCGTCTGAAGGGTTTAGATCGCTTTCGTTTGTTCTGCAAATTGTGCTCTATGCCGCGATCATCGGCGCCGTGGGGTTTTTGATCTACCGGTTTGCGCCGTTCCTTGCGGCGAGATTCAAACAAAGGGAAAAACGCGAAAAGAAAGACCGAGTAATTCTCGGCGAGCGGATCGCTGCTGATGAATCGGCGGAAAACCTTTTTTCCGAAGCCGAACGGCTGGCTCGCGAGGGAAACCTGCGCGGCGCGATTCGTAAAGGCTATATCGCGCTTTTGTGCGAGCTCAGCGACCGCAAAATAATCGGTCTTTCGAGAAATAAGACCAACCGCGATTATCTGCGGGACGTTCGCAAGCAGCGCGAGCTCTTCGAAAATATGAGCGGCTTGACGTCGAATTTCGAGCGCCATTGGTACGGTTTCGACGAAGCGGAAGAAAAGGATTGGGACGAATTTCGAACCGGATACAAGAAAGCAGTAGCAGTTGGCAGCGGCGGTAGTTAGAACGATGAAGGAAAGACTTTTTATATTTCTCGCGCTTATCGTCCTGGTCGTAATTCTGATCGGGCTGAACGCCGCGTCCTATGTCCAAAAAGAAAAAACGCCGGATTCGGAATTGAACCCGAATCGTTCGACTTACAACACGGGCACGACCGGAACGCGCGCTTTTTACGATCTGCTGTCTGAAACCGGCAGAAAAGTTACGCGCTGGCAGGAACCGCCGTCCGCGCTGAACTCGTCAGGAATAAACGCGCCGAGTACGTTTGTCGTGATCGGACAGTTAAGACGCGAATTTGACGAAGGCGAAATCAGAGATCTTTTGGAATGGGTCGAAATGGGCGGAAAACTCGTCATAATCGACCGCGAGCCCCTGACGGAACTTCTCCCAACATCAGGAACTTGGCGCGTTGCACCGGCTCCATCCGAAGAAGAGATGTTTCTATTCGGCATTGATCCGTCCGACCAAAAACAGATGACGGACAAAGTTATTGCCGGAAAACCCGTTCAGCCGAGCATTTATACGACGAATATCAATTCGGTTCAGCCGTCGCGCTTTGCATCGTCGATCGATCTTATACATTTGGAAGCGAGTGATATCGATTCGAATTCGGAAAATAAAACCGGGCGCGAAAGCCGGATCGGCATTTCTGAAAGTGCGCCAAAGGAAATGAAATTTGCCGCAGAACCTGTGAGAAAACAGGAAACTTCGAACAACATCAACGAAATACCGCGCGCGTCCGGAACGCCTTTTCAGACCGTAGAGGTCGAGACGAAGACTGCTATAAACGATGACGACGACGTTCAAATTGCGCCGGTCGTTCACGTCGCAAACGACAAAAAAAATCTCCTCGCCGATTTTCCATACGGTTTGGGCAAAATTGTTTATCTTAGCGATCCATATATCGTTTCGAACGGCGGCATCGCGCTCGTCGATAACGCGCGGCTCGGTATAAATATTGTCGCTTCGGCGGAAGGATCGATCGCCTTTGATGAATACCATCAAGGTTTTGGTTCAAACCGAAACCAGCTTCTCAGCTATTTTGCCGGAACGCCGGTGATCGCGATCATTCTGCAGTTGGCGGTTTTGGTCGGTGCGATCTTTTACTCGCAAAGCCGGCGATTTGCCCGACCTCTGCCGGACGACGAGCTGGATCGCCTCTCGAAGCTCGAATACGTTGCCGCAATGGCGGAACTGCAGCAGCGCACGAAGGCGTTCGATCTGGCGATTGAAAATATTTACAAAGATTTTCGGCGACGCGCCGCGCGAGCGTTCGGCGTGGACAATCACACGACGACGCGCAAGGAAATGGCGGATCTGATCGCCGAAAGAACCCTGCTCGACCGAAACGACGTCGAAGACCTGATGTTTAAATGCGAAGACATAACATATGGCGAGCCGACCAACAAAAAGGAAATGGTAGAGATCACCAGCCGGCTGCGCGAAATTGAAGAAAAACTCGGCTTGCAGAGGCGGAAGAAACGAACTCGGTAGCCCAAGCGTGAGCGCGGGTTAAGGCGAAGCAAATCCGAACGTGCGAGCTCCTGATAAGAATGTCGACAAGCGCGCTAATTATTCTCGTTTTCTTGTTTTTCGTTACAACCGCGATCGGCGTCGTCACGGGCGGCAATTCTTTGATAACCGTTCCGGTGATGTTTCAGTTCGGCATCGAGCCGAAACAAGCGATCGCGACGAATATGTTCGGCTTGTTTTTTATGTCCGTCGGCGCGAGCATTCCGTTTATGCGGCGCGGCACGATTCCTTATAAACGCCTTTCGCCGCTGATATTTTTGACGCTGATCGGCTCAACCTTAGGCGCGCTTCTGGTCGGCTGGATCTCGAATACAACGATCCCGATAATTGTCTCGATCGCGATGATAGCAGTTTCGATCTTTACGCTCGTAAAGCGCAACGCCGGCTTGTCAGCACCATCTGCGGCAGCGGATGGTTTAACGTCGACACGGATAATCGCTTACGTTTTGACATTTTTTCTCGGAATTTACGGCGGACTTTACAGCGGCGGTTACGTCACAATTTTGACGGCGGTTTTCGTCGCATTTCTTGGAATGACATTTTCGGAAGCCGTCGCGGGAACGAAATTCATAAATATTTTTTCATCGGCGATTGCGACGATTGTTTTTATGTGGCAAGGTTTGATAGATTACAAACTCGGCGTAATTTTAGCCGTCACGATGTTTACCGGCGCATATATCGGCGCGCATTTTGTCACAAAATTAAACGATCTTTGGCTGAAACGAATTTTTTTAACGACGGTTTTGATCTTAGCCGTTAAGACGATACTCGATTTTAGATTTTAGATTTTAGATTTTAGATTTTGGATTTTGGATTGTTTCAGAATCGTTTTATGAACGAAAGGAATTCAAAGACAGAACAAAGAAAATCGCGTTGCGAATTATTAAATTAGTTGAACTGTTGCCTGAAACAACTACAAGCAGAGTCATAGGGAAACAACTTCTGCGTTCATCTACTTCGGTCGGAGCAAATTATCGGGCTGCTTGTCGGGGAAAATCGGTTGCGGATGTAATTCACAAGCTAAGTATTGTCGAAGAAGAAGCTGACGAAAGCCTATATTGGCTGGAACTTTTAATTGAATCAAGTATTATTCCCGAAAACAGATTGGCAGATTTACAAAGGAAATGAATGAAATTACGGCTATGGTTGTCGCCTCTATTAAAACGTTGCGCTTAAAACACTCGACAAATCCAAAATCCAAAATCTAAAATCCAAAATCGAATTATGCTTAATCACACACCAACAACCATCGCACACATTCAAAACGAACTTCGGAAAGTTATCGTCGGGCAGGACGAAGTTATCGAACAAATTCTCGTTGCCGTGCTCGCCGAGGGACACGCGCTTCTCGAAGGCGTTCCCGGAACTGCAAAGACCTTAATGGTAAAAACGCTGGCGCGGATCGCGGGCGCGAAATTTTCGCGGATTCAGTTTACGCCCGATCTGATGCCGTCCGACATTACCGGAACGAACGTTTTCAATATGCAAAGCTCGGAATTTTCGCTTCGTCCGGGACCGATCTTTACAGACATTCTGCTTGCCGACGAGATCAATCGCACGCCGCCGAAAACGCAGGCAGCGCTGCTCGAAGCGATGGAAGAACGCCAAGCGACGATCGATGGCAAACGCTATAAGCTTTCGCCGATGTTCACAGTCTTGGCGACAGAAAATCCGATCGAATACGAGGGAACTTATCCGCTGCCCGAAGCGCAGCTCGATAGATTTTTGTTGAAAATTCTGATCGATTACCCTACGCAAGACGCCGAACTTGAAATAGTTTCGCGTTGGGATTCGGGATTCAATTCGCGGCATTTGGAAGAAGTTGATGTGCAGCCTTTGCCGGATGCAAACGCGATCGAGAATTGCAGAAACGAGGTCAAAGCGATGCGAACCGAGCCCGGCGTGCAGAAATATATCGTTGACATAGTGCATAAAACGCGAACGCACCCGACGATTCTCTACGGCGCAAGCCCGCGTGCTTCGGTCGCTCTGCTTCTATGTTCGAAAGCACTCGCCGCCATTCGCGGACGCGATTTTTCCACGCCCGACGACGTGCGCGATGTCGCGCTGCCCGTTTTGCGGCATCGCCTCGCGCTGCGCGCCGAAGCCGAACTCGACGGCGCAACAACCGACGCGGTCATCGCCGACATCATCAAAACCGTTGAAGTTCCGAGATAACGTTGGACGATCGATCATAATTTTTTGGAAAAATTTTCTTATTAAAATTTCTTTTAATTAGGCAACTTTTCGAACACCCAACTGAATCATATCGCTTGAAACAAAAAACTCTTTATGATAGCATTCGAAATGTTTTTTGTGTCTAGTTAAGTTTTGAACTAATAAAGCGAACATAAATTTACTTATAACGTTGTAGAATTTGTGTATTTAAATTAAGAGAACTTACTTAAGTGAAAAAAGTAACCGTTCAAAATTCAATCACAAACTCCCATCATCCGGTTGGTGAAATAGTTGCTAACAAAAAGCTTTATGTAACAAAAATTAAAAAAGAGGACTTGAGTAAAAAGTCCTCTTTTCCCTTTTGGGGAATTACTTTGGGTTATCGGAAGCGATCAAGGAACCGCTTTATATATTCCTTGATTGGCAATCCGGTATGTGCTTCAAGGTATTCTAAACTTAACCAAAACAATGTGAATGAAGTCAAAATTGATAGGGTGCTTTGCACCTCTGGTGTGTCTGCAAATATTTGCTTTGCTTTGAGAAGACCATACGCGAAACAAAGCAGTAATACGACTCTTACATACGAAAGCAATGTTTCGACAAACCAATTAACGAATTTATTCCATTGTTGGCGACAGTTTAAGCGCTCATTTTTTTTATCTTTTCGGATTCTGCCAGGATCACTATTAGATATAACTTTTGGGCGTTTAAAGCTAGCTTTTGCTAGCCCTAAAGGGTTCATCAGATTTTCTGTTGAACCCTTGTTTCTTTCAAAAATTTCTTTCAACATAGCTGAAAATCCCTCCTATTCGGTTGTTATTTGAACACTTGCTTTGATCGGATTGGGTTAAAAACATAATTTAACTAATATCCGATGAAGTAACATGGAATGATTCAAAAGAACAGTTGCACGAGCAAACGTCTTCTCTCTATTTCTATCTTTCTCCAAAATAGACGTTCAAAGAGACTGATGACATGACATCTATTTGATTTGGATTATTAGCTTATTCGTTGTATAGTTTTACCGCACATTTAATTTAATCTCTATAACGATTTCCATTTGTGGTTTTTTTTGGAAACAAAATTGGAAAGCTATGAATTTCTTTTTGTCTCTCGTAGAAGTTCAAGAACATGCAGAGCAGATACTCGAAGAACTTAAATATATTCGAGAGAAAAAAGTAGGAAAGAAAAAGTCTGATCCTATTTATTGGCAGCTTGTAATTTATTACAAAGATTTAGCATTCGGTATTAAGAATGCCTTTGAATGTGAAAAAGACTTTAGCGGTAAGATTCACGAAGCCAATAAGAAACTTGACGAAGGAAGAAAACAAAAACGAGGGGTAGGAAACGTTCCACCTTTCTTTGCACTTAAACTTCTTCCAGAAAAAAGTCTTCCGCAATATCTGAAAGATGAGAATTATCCATCTTATAAAGGTTATAGTCTTGTAGTGGCAGAAAATGGCAATCTGTTGGAAAGGCACGAACTTCTTGCAAAAACAGTTGCTGATGCAATTGATATAGAATTCGACAGCTATAAAAAAGTTCCCATTAAAAATTGGAACAAACAGATTTCAAAATTAACAGAAGTGTTTAATGAAAGCGGTGAGGCGTTTAAGAAAATTTTATTAACATTAGAACGAAGAACTTCAAAAAGTCATACGTTACAAAATCATCACAATCCATCGACTAAAAGATTGACAGAGATAACTCTTCCGCCCTTAAAGGATATGATAAACGATATGGATCGGGCGACAGTTAGAACTGAAGAATATTTTTACTTAAAATGGTTTAATGAAAAACTAGGAAGATACGCTAAAGACATTTACGAAGAAGAAAACATTCAAACTTACCAACTTGAATGGCAGGATGATAAATGGATGGTAGTAAAAAATGTCTACCCGCCTGAGGCAAAACATAGGAATCGCAGATAAAAAATTATGATCAAGCAAATTCGTGGAAGCACTATCTGATAACTCGACCGGGAAAGATTCCGAAAACTTATCCGACCATACCGGCGAAGGCGTGATCGTGGACATCGGGACCGGAGACGGTCGCTTTGTGTCTGCGTCCGCGCGGAAAAACCCGAACAAGTTTTTCATCGGGATAGACGCGAACACCAAACCGCTGGAAAAAATCTCGATGAAGGCGACGCGGAAACCGTCTAAAGGCGGTTTGCCGAATTTACTTTTTATTCAGGCGGCAGTCGAAGATTTGCCGGAAGAATTAAATGCTTCGGCGGACGAGATTCACATCCATTTTCCGTGGGGCAGTCTGCTTCGCGCCGTTGTTCTCGGCGATGAAAATATTCTTGCAGCTTTGCGCCGGATTTGTGCTCCGGAATGCCTTCTGGAAATCGTCATCGGCATTGACGAAGAGCGCGACAAATCGGAAATCGAAAGATTAAATTTACCGGAACTTTCCGGCGAATATCTGCAAAATATTTTGATCCCGAAATACGAAGCGGCGGGTTTTGATTTTTTAGAAAGCGGCGTTTTAGATGCTTCCGAATGGTCGAAACTCGAAACGTCCTGGGCGCGAAAACTTCAAGGCAGTTCCGACCGCAAAGTCGTTTATCTTAACTTTAAAAGTAATTCGCCGGATGAGCGCTACAGCTAAAGCATAATTCGATTTTGTGTTCGGCTTGATTTGCTATGAGAAACTCTCCACAAAATTAATATATCTTTGTTCAGCTAAGTTTAAAATTTCTTGAAACTCCGGTTCGTCGCGAATGTTTGACAAAAGCGGATCGGTTTGAAAATACGGGTAGCAGAAAAAACCGCCGCTGACCGATTTACGAAAAACACGCAATCCTGACTCCTTATCGCCCAAAACCGAATAAGCTTGGGCGATTTTATAAATGCCTTCGGCATCGTAAATCTCTTGCCGGTCAATACGTCTTTCGGCTTCACTCAAGATTTTCAATCCTTCCTGCGATTTATCTTCCAGCCCAAGGCTCAGAGCTTTACCGACTTGTGTTTGCAGCATACCGGAATCCGTCGCATAAGCCGAATCGAAATCTTTTTTCGCCAAATCGAAATTTTGAAGGTGATAATTTGCAAATCCGCGATAAAACGTTATGTAAGCCGTATTTTCAAAAGTGGTTAGATTATCTCTGAAATTTTCGTATCGCCCCGTGTAAAGATAATAAATCGGCGTGTCCGATCTTAAAACAAAACCCGGGTCAATCTCGTGAGCCTGTTCGCCCATTTGCTCCGCTTTTTCGAGTAGCCCGCCGAAGCGGTAGGCATAACTCAGATTCCAATATGCCAAAGCGACTTCGGGATGCTCGCCGATTATTTTTCGCAGAATCGGCACCGCATTTTCGACGCGATTCGTATCAATTAATATATTGGACAAGAGAATCTGCGGACGCGGATCGTTCGGGTTGAGTGCGGTGGCTTTTTCAAAAGCCGTCTGCGCCTTGTCATACTGTTCGCGTCCGCCAAAATGAATCGAAGCATCTATCATATACGCCGCGCCGAGATAGCTCCATGCGCGGGCAAATTTCGGGTCGAGCGAAACTGACTTTTCAAAGTTTTCGATGGCGAGCGGCAGTCGCCCCGTCCCGTAATAATCAATGCCGCGTAAATAAAGTTCGTAAGCCTTTTCGCTGCGCGGTAGTTGTTTCTGCAAAAGCATTGATTCGGTGTCGCTCAAACTCAAACCCAAAGCGTAGATCAGACGGCGCGAAATATGTTCCTGTGAATCGGAGAGGTTACGATAATCAATCTCGAAAGCGTCTTGATAAACAATTTCGTTTTGCGGAATTTTGACGAGTTGGGCATTGACTTTGAGACGGTCGCCGACTTTTAAATAACTTCCCGTCAAAAGCAAATTGGCGTTTAACTCTTCGGCGACTTGCTCCAAAGAAGGTGTCTGATTTCGATACTTGAACACGGACGAGGTGGAACGCACACCCAAAGATTTGACGGGTGCGAGTTTAGCAATCAACGCGTCCGCCAATGCGTAACCTAAAAAATCGGTTTCGTCGCTCGGTTGCAGGTTCGTCAAAGGCAAAATCGCCAGGCGGAATTGTGTTTGTTCCGTCCGCCCCGATAAACGCGAATAAAGTAAAAAACCGCCGAGAAAAAAAATAACGAGCAAACCGGCGGCAATAAAAACTCGTTTTTGCGACAAACTGTTTGAAATGGGAAATTTTTCGCGCGGTTCAGCGGAAGTGGGCGTTTCCAAATCGTCTTTCGCCGCCGCTTCTTTGGGGGATTCTTCAATGTTTTTTTTGACTTGAGCGACAAAACGATAACCGCGTCCCGCAACGGTTTCGATAAATTTCGCGTTACTACTGTTTTCGCCCAGCGCCTTGCGAAGCAGACGTATATGTTGCGATAGATTATTATCTTCGACAAACGTATCAGCCCAAAGCTTGTTCATCAATTCGTCGCGCGTGATGAGATTTCCATTTGACTTGGCAAACACGCAGAGCAATTCAAAAGTTTTCCACTGCATCGCAACCGTCTGACCTTCGCGTAGCAGGATGCCTTTCCCAACGTCTAATTGAAAATCTCCGAATACGTAAATGCCTTGTTTTTTCTCGCTCATAGTTCAATTCACAAGTAATTAACAGACAATTCACCGCCGCTTCAAGACTTTTTTCGCTGCTTCAGATTAAATGCGAATGTCCAACGAAAATAAGATTCGTGGCAAACCTCTGACGGAAGCGATATTAAATGATTGATTGCTGATTGAAGTTTCCGTCAGAGCATTATAAAGCAAAACATATTGAATACCAAGGATTTTCGCTGCGAAAAACTGCGAAAATTAAGGAGAAGAATCCGTAATGAAAAACTTTATGAAATTAGGAACCCTTGTTTTTATGCTAACGCTGGCAGGCTGCGTGTCTTCGCTGAATCAGCTTTATACCGAAGAAGATGTAGTTTTCGATGCCACTCTAATCGGCGTTTGGATTGATAAGATTCCAAAGAAACCTGGGAACTGACAAAAAACGACGAGAAACAATACAAACTCGTTTACACGGACGAAGACGGCAAATCGGGCGAATTTATCGCTCACCTGGTGAAAATCGACGGTAAAACTTTTATGGATTTGACGCCGGTCAAGCCATCTTTTTCACAGAATGATTTTTACCGTGACCATTTTTTGGCGGTTCACAGTTTTGCGCAAATTACGGAAACCGGTTCAACCGTTCAGATTTCGTTTCTCGAACCGGAATGGCTGAAAACAATGCTCGCCAAAAAACCGACCGCAATTCGCCACGAAAAAATCGGAGACGAAATACTTCTCACCGCGTCGCCGAAAGAATTGCAAAAGTTTTTGCTTGCGCATTTGAATACGCAGGGCGCATTCGCAAAGCCGATCAGCGTCAAGCGGAAATAAAGGATAGTCACAATCAGCCCGATTTTATCGCTGGTCTGGCAAACACACCGTACAGGATTACTGTTGTCTATTTTTGTCGTGAGCGACGGCAAAGGAGGTTATAAAATGGAAGAATATTCACGTCGTCAATTTCTAAAACAGCTCGGAACAGCAGCAGGGTTGTTTTTACTGAGCCGCAGCGCTCTGTCTTTGCGAAGGTTTGATTTCGCAGGCGACTCGAAAACCTTCGAAATGCTCGTCGTCGGTGATTCGCATATTTCCGGGCAAGGTTTGAAAGAGGAAAACAAATTCTACTATCTCGTCAAAGAATGGCTTCAGAACGATGTTTTCAGTGAAAACCGTAAAGTGAATCTAAACGTCAAAGCGCATTCCGGTTCTCGGATTTATCTGCACGAAGACGAAGTCGAAGCGATGAAAAAAACGGGCGATGACTTCACTAAATTTTATCATGTGGAAGCAAACCTTTCGTTTCCAAGCATTACAGCGCAAATCGACGCCGCCCGAAAAGAATATGAGCGGGCGGAATCAGTCGATCTAATAATGCTTTCTGGCGGTATAACAGACGTCTTGGTCGCCAACACGATCAATCCGTTTCTCAAAGAAAAGAAAATGCGCGAGCTGATTCATAAATACTGCAACGAAGCGATGTTCGGGCTTCTGGAACGAACGACCGACGCGTTTCCGAATGCTTTCGTCGTCGTCGTAGGATATTTTCCGATCATTTCGACCAAAAGCGACGTGAATAAAATCTCGCGCTATCTATTCAAACCTCTTAAATTTCCGCATCCACTGCAATGGACTTTCACCAATGGTTTAAGCAAACAGTTTATGAAAGTTCTCCGCAAAAAAATGACGCAGCGCTCGAGGATTTGGGTCGCTGAATCAAACCGTGAAATGCGCGAAGCGATTGCAAAAATAAACACCAAATCTAATAATCTGCGTGCGCTTTTTGTCGAAGCGCCAATAACGGAAGAAAATTGTTACGGTACGAAAAAATCTCTGTTATGGGAAACGAATAAGGACAATCTTCCGGGCGATGAAAGATACGCGGAGCGAAAACAAATGTGCTCTGAAGTTTTCAGCGAGCTAAAATATCAACATTACGGAAGACTGTCGACTCGAATGTGCGAGCTCGCGGCAATCGGACACCCGAACGTCGAAGGCTCAAAGGCTTTCGCCGAAGCGATCAAAGCTGCTCTGAGAGCGAATCGGCTGATTGACGATCAAAAATTAGGCAGTTTATAGAATAGTTAGAGCGCATAATTTAGTATAATCGCGAATTATGCGGCAATCGCTAAACCATTCAACCGGTTGGCTCGAGGCAAATTGGCGGCATCTTTTGATGGCGGCAATTGTGGTCGGCTCTTTGATCGCGATGTTTTCGCTTGATCCGTTGGCGCAGCCTTTGGAATATCATAATTTTGCGGACCGGCGTGAGTTTTTCGGTATCCCGAATTTTTTCGATGTCGCGTCAAATCTTCCTTTTCTTTTCGTTGGCATCGCAGGATTAGGAATCTGTGTTGCAAATCGTTTGGGCGAAATGCGCGCGGCTTGGATCATTTTGTTTGCGGGCATCGCGTTGGTCAGCGCCGGTTCGGCTTATTACCACTGGAATCCGAATAGCGAAACGCTCGTTTGGGACAGACTTCCGATGACGATTGGATTTATGGGTTTATTTGCCGCGCTTTTGGGTGAATATGTCAGCGAGCGCGTCGGAAAAATTTTGCTCGTGCCGGCGCTGCTGCTCGGCGCATTTAGCGTTTTTTACTGGAGCCGATCCGACGATCTGCGGCTGTATATTTGGGTTCAGTTGATTCCGCTTTTGACAATTCCGATCGTAATGATCTTGTATCGCGCCCGGTTTTCGCGCGCCTGGATGCTTCTCGCCGCTCTAGCTTTTTACGCAATGGCAAAGCTTACCGAACTCGGCGACGTAAAGATCTTCGAGTCGAGCCAAAACATCATTAGCGGTCACACAATCAAACATCTCCTTTCGGCGATCGGCTGCCTGATCATTCTCGTTATGCTTCGCTCACGCCGACCGCTCGAATCCGCATAGTTGGTGTGATCTTGCGAAGCATCCCGATTTTCGCTGCTTGCAACTAAACATTTCGGCTGTAAGAATAAAAAAGTTATGAAAATTGCGGTTGCAATGAGCGGCGGCGTCGATTCTTCAAGCGCGGCGGCTTTATTAAAAGAACAGGGACACGAACTCGTCGGCTTCACGATGCAGTTGTGGAATCAACGGCGTGGAATCTCGACAGACGAAAACGGCGATCCGCTTCCGTCGCGCTGCTGCTCGCTCGACGACGTTTACGACGCGCGCCGCGTTGCCGAAGGTTTGGGCTTCCCGTTTTATGTTTTGAATCTCGAAAAAGAGTTTGAAAAATCGGTCGTCGAGCCTTTCGTCGAAAGCTATCTGAACGGCGAAACACCGATTCCGTGCGTCGCTTGCAATTCGCGTCTGAAGTTCGCATCGCTCGATAAAATGGCGATAAGTTTGGGCTGCGACAAAGTCGCGACCGGGCACTACGCGCGGGTCGAATATGATGAAAAAGCCGATCGTTATCGCTTGTTTCGCGGAAAAAATCATTGGAAGGATCAGAGTTATTTTTTGTGGGAGTTGACGCAGGAACAGCTTTCGCACGCGTATTTTCCGCTCGGCGATATGCTAAAAAGCGAAGTTCGCGACATCGCGCGGGAAGCGAATCTTTACACCGCCGAAAAACAAGAATCGCAGGAAATTTGTTTTGTTCCGGACGGAAAATATTCGGAATTTATTGATAGATATTTGGAACATGAAAATCGCTCCGACGAATTGCCCGAAGGCGGCGAGATCGTCAACGCCGAAGGCGAAAAACTAGGCATACATTCTGGAATTCACCGCTATACGATCGGGCAGCGCCGCGGGCTTGGCATCGCCCACGAAAAGCCATTGTATGTCGTGCAGATCGAACGGGCGCGAAATCAAATCATCGTCGGCGAGCGCGAGGAACTCGATTCCGTGGAATTCGTCGCCAAAGGTGTAAATTGGATCGCGTTTGACGCGCCCGACGAACCGGTGCGCGCCGATGTCAAAGTGCGTTATCGACATGAACCCGCGCCTGCAACAATTTACGCGCTTGAAAATGATCGCGCGAGAATTGTTTTTGATGAACCGCAAAGAGCAATTACGCCGGGACAAGCGGCTTGTTTTTATGACGGCGAAGAGACCCTCGGCGGCGGCTGGATCATACGAAATTGAAATCGGTATGGAAAATTACGGTAATTTGCTGCACTGATCGAATAAATAAAAGAAATTATGACAAAGGGAAAAAAGAGATTAAATAAAAGGGCAAAAGCCACCCAGAAAATTCTGGAAGAATCCAAGCTTTTGGCAACTGCAAAAACGCCGAACGATTCGGGAGACGAACATTTCAAACCGGCTGATATGCTGCCCAAACCGAGCGGACCGAAAAAATTGAGACCGCAAAAGAAACGCGGATAGAAAACTTGAAGTGCGGTCGACTACGATCCAGCGTTTGCGCCGACGAAGCGCAGCGCAAACGCTGGATCGAAAGCATTGATATCGCCGGAAATGTCGCCGTCGGCAAGATCATTCTTGATTATCCGAGCGGTAAATTCGTCGATTTTATGACGCTGCTCAAAATCGACGGCGAATGGAAGATCGTTACAAAAGTTTCCATTTCGAGCCGAAACAAAAACCTGCGGCTGAATAGAGCAAATTTGCCAACGGCTGCGGACTTGTTTACTGTATCTCTAGTTTGAGATGCGTAAATTCGACCTTCGGAAAATCTATCTCGAAAGACAGATCGCGCTTTCGCCCGCCGAACGAACCGAAAAAAGCGCTCAAATTCTCACACGTTTTTTTGCCGAATTTGATCTCGGCAAAATTCATTTTTTGCATTGTTTTCTTCCGATCCAACGAACGAACGAAATAGACACAAAGCCGATCTTTACAAAGATTTGGCGCGATTTTTCCAACATCGAAACGCTTGCGCCGCGCATCAATTTTGAAACAAGCGAGATCGAAAACCTAATTTTCACATCGGAAACCGAGCTAATTCAAAATCGATGGCTGATTCATGAACCTGCGCACAGCGAAAAGGTCGAGACCGAAAAGATCGATATGGTTTTGGTTCCGCTGCTTTGTTTTGACGGATCGGGTCAACGCGTCGGTTACGGAAAAGGATTTTACGACCGATTTTTAAAAAATTGCCGCAAAGATTGTCTGAAGATCGGGCTGAGCTATTTTCCGCCGATCGAAAAGATCTCGGATGCTTGGGAATCCGACGTGATGCTTGATTTTTGCGTCACACCGGAGGAAATTTTTAACGCCAAGACGCCAAGACGCCAAGACGCCAAGCTCGCTAAGAAGAAATCTTTGCGGGCTTTGCGCCTTGGCGTGAAACTATTTTTTCTCCTTCAAAATATCCCGAATCTCGGTCAGCAAAGTTTCAGTTTCCGTCGGTCCGGCAGGCGCGATTTCCGCCTCCATTCGTTTGAAGAATTTCAGCGCCCAGCGCGCCAGCAAAAACATAATCAAGGCGACGATCGCGAAATTGATAATGTCGTTGATAAGCTGCCCATACATTATCAGCGGTTCTTTCGCTTTTACCGCGGCATCTATTTGTTCGGGCGAGAGCGACGACCAGCTCTTCAGACTGAAAACCTTTTGTTTGAAATCGACGCCGCCGGTAAACAACGTGACGAACGGCATAACTATCCCGTCTGTAAAGGTCTTGATAACAACACCGAAAGCCGCGCCTATGATCACCGCGATCGCCAGATCGAGAATATTTCCGCGCGCGAGAAATGCTTTAAAATCTTTCCACATAAAATGTGCTCCCTTTCTACTTGTTTTTGCTGAAAGGTAATCTTACCAAACGAAAGGGCAAACTACGAATTAAGCGAGAAATCGATGCTTGCGGAAAACGTTTGGCTCGCGATTGTGCGCTGATAACTGATATATTATTTGATCGATGTAAAGATCAGGTCGATAGTTGTTCGAATATATGAAAACACTTTTTGTTCTGCGTCATGCAAAATCGAGCTGGGAAAATCCCGAGGTTTCGGATTTTGAACGGCGTTTGAATAAAAGAGGTTTACGAGCTCTTCCTCAAATGGGGAATGCGATGTTTAGAAATCAGTTTCAACCGGCGACGATGCTCAGCTCGCCGGCGAAAAGAGCGAAGCAGACGGCGGTTCTGATCAAGGAAACGGCGCAGCTCAAATGCCCGATCAAATACGATGAGCGAATATATGAAGCAAGTCCCCACCGGCTTTTGGAAGTGATCTCTGAGCTTGATCAAACCACCGGATCGGCGATGCTCGTCGGGCACAATCCGGGATTGGAAGGCTTGATAAGAATTCTCACCGGCGAAACTCATTCAATGCCGACCGCAGCTTTGGCAGTGATCGATCTGGGCGCTGAAAACTGGAATGAAATAGGAGCCGAAATCGGGAAGCTGCGCGCGATCTTTCGTCCGAGCGACGAATTAGATTCTTTCAGCAGCTCAAATTAATCAATAAATATAGAGGGCACAGCCGTATCGCCCGCAACGCCGAACTGCGCAATGCCGACGTTTCCATCCGAGCTTTTTATGTAATACCAAACGCCCGTCGAAGGACGAAAAACGGAAATATCGGCTTTTCCATCGCCGTCAAAATCGGCGTGCAGCGGTTTGTCACCGACCAGTGCAAATTGAGCCGCGATAAATCCCTGTGTACTTCTGAGCATATACCAGATTCGGTCTGACGGACGAAAAACGGCGAAGTCCGCTTTTCCGTCGTTATCGAAATCGCCCGCGACGGGTTTATCTCCGCTCAAACCGAACGGATAGATCGTCAAGCCGCTGTCCGAGCTTCTAAAAACGTACCAAAGACCGCTCGACGGGCGAAAAACCGCGACATCCGCCTTACCGTCACCGTCGAAATCCGCCTGAACCGGCAAATCCTCCGCAAGACCAAACTGCTGAATGAAGATCTGACCGGTCGTGCTTTGCGAAACATACCAAGTTCCGGTCGATTGACGATAAACGGCGATGTCGGCTTTGCCGTCGCCGTCAAAATCCGCAGGCGTCAGCTTATCGTCGGCAAGCCCGAAATTTAAGATCGTTATCGAATTATTGGAGCTTTGCAGCACAAACCACGTTCGCGAAGAAGGACGAAAAACTGCGTAATCGGTTTTTCCGTCGCCGTCATAATCGGCATTAACCGCGCGATCGGAAACGCTTCCCCAAGCCGCACCCGAAAACGAACCGTTTGAGCTGTTATGCACCAGAAAATCCGGCTCGTTTGCCGCATCGCTCGGACGAAAAACGCTCAAATCGGTTTTGCCGTCGCCGTCAAAATCAAATGGCGCGCGCGAAGGATTTATTGCGCATGCGCACATGTAACCATCAGTAACACGCAAATTATCAATGTATTGACCTTCGCGAAAACCGCCTATGTCGGTGCCGATGCGCCAACGAAGCCGGACAAACTTTCCTGCTGCTGAGGCGGGAAGCTTTGCTCTTGCGGTGACGAATTCCGAAGTCTGATTCAAACCGCTTCTGCCCGACCAGCCGCGTCTGCCGCCAAGCGGATTTTGACAGCAGGTGTCCAAAATGCCGTCATAGCCGCCGCTTAAAAATACGCCGCCCGCCGCTTCGATGTCCCGCCAGGCGAAGGGTCCGCCCGCGCCGATGTTTACTTCCAAAACGGAGCCGTCATAAAGCCGGTTGCGTAGAAACGTGGTCTCGAATTCATACCAGTTTCTAAATTGGATCTCAGCTTTTGTCGATGAAATAAGAAACGGCGGCGAGACAAGCTCGTTTAATCCGATATTGTTCGGATCGGGTGAAAAGATCGAATTCGGCGCTGTCTGCTGGCGATTTGTAACCGTTTTCCACGGCTGCTGCACGCCGCTTGCGCTCGTCGTCCAGCCCGCCGGAAGATCGGGCGCGGTCACACCATCGAAATTTTCCTGAAACGCGATCCGCTGCGTCCCGGTATTCAGATTTATAACAAGTGTTCCGAGGTTTTCGCTTCCGTCCTGCAGTTGCAGAGTTATAGAAATGACGTCGCCGCAGTTTAATGCGGATGACGCGGTAAATGTGAAACCGCGCGAAACGCCGGGACCGTTGACCGTCAAAGCTCCGTAATTTTGCGGCGCGCCCGGACTCGTAACGCCGCCGACCGGAAGAAGGGTTGCGACGAGATTTGTCGTGTTTATCGCGCCGGTGTTCGCCAGCGTGATGTTCATTGTAACCGTTTCAGACGGATCGATCGCGCCATCTGGTGCGCAGCTTTCGGCGCTCACGCTCCGCACCGGATTTTCGAGAACTGCGGTCGGTGCGAGTGAAAAGTTTTGCGTCAATGTTTGCCCGTTTGGAATTGCCGCGATCACGGTTTGCGAACGAAAGTTGGTTGCCGACGCGGTCAAAGTGTAGGTGTTTGGAACAACAACGAGGCTGCCGTAACTTCCGGCATCGTTTGTGTTTCGGCGATAGACCGCATTTGCCGTTACTGTTGCGTTCGGTATCGGCATTCCGTTTGAAGAATTTGTGACCGCGCCCTGAAAAATCGCTTTCGGAGCGTTCATGCATTCCGAGAATTTGAATTTTCCAATTCGCGTCAGCCAGCCAAAATCGCTCTCATCTTCGCTCGCCTGTGTGAAATATTGGTTCGTGTACCAAAATGTACAATCGTCCGCCGGATCGATCGACATCGCGCTGTAGTCGCCCCAGCGGAAGCCGAACGCTTTTTGAACACCGGTTCCGCTAACAATCTTAGTTTCGCCGCGAAATGTTCCGGCGGGTTCGCTCGCGAGTTTTCCGCTGTAAAGCACCGAAGGCTTTGCCGTTTCGTCTCCGCTGCTGTAACCGATGGCAAGATTTCCATCATGATCCTGCGCGGCGCTTGCCATCCAGCGTGAAGTGTTTGTGTCGCCAATGGTTGCGGCTTCATTTACGGTGAACGGCGTAAATGGCGGAACGGAAAGCAGATTGCGCCTTAATTCATACAGGCGAACACCGCCGCGATACGTTTGACCGATCGGCGACGTGCGAACGGTTTGATTAAAAACAAGCGAATCGTGCGTTCCAAAATTTCGATATCCGACGCGATACATCAACCGATCGCTTTGCGAATCGAGCGCTTCGCCCGGCGCGGGCTGCAAAATATCCGCGCGTCCATTGTTTGAAGTCGGGTCGAAAGCCGCGACCGGAATCGGGCTTTCGGCGCGTTCTGTAAACGTCGAATTCAGCGGATCGGTAAAATCGGCATGAAAATTGAAAAGTCTTACGGCGTCCTGCGGTTCGCCGTATTCGGTTGCGGTGTAACCGACAAAAATATTGGGTGTGTTCGTTGGCGGCGGTGTCAAACCGTCGAAATCCGTCGGAAGCAAACCGCCAATGCGAAGTGTTGTCGGCGATCCGAGATCAAAATATATATAGCTCGCGCTTGCGTCGCCCGATAATAATTTTTGCCTATCGAAGGCAAACGCTCCGCTTCCGGCGTAATCACCGCCCAGGAATTCGTCAGTTGACATATAATATGCATTTGTCCAAACGCCGAATTTCGGGTAATCGTTAAGTTTTACATTCGGCATTACGAATTCGTAAACATAATATGCGCCGGTCGGGTCTCCCGTCTTTGATATCGCGATCATCTGCCGAAACGGCGGAAAATTGTTGCAGTATTGGCTCAAAAGCCATCGATCGGCGAGTGTGTCGTAGAGCGCTATCGGATCGCCATCGTTGCGCGTTGAACACGGTGTTCCGAGCGGCGCGAAAACGCTGCTTAGCTTGAAAGGCGGCGTCAGCGCATTCCCCGATTTATCGAAAACGCGCGTCAGCGAATTTACGGATTGAACGTAATGTTCCGGACCGACGTCGCCGTTCGTATCCGGCGGAATGACGCGAAAACCATACGCGGCGGCATTGTCGTTGCTCGATATGCCGTCGAAAGAAAGGGAAGGTGTCGGCATCGGTTCGGCGGAAACCTTTGCCAACGAAGCATCCGCATCGTGAATCGCGCCGGGAATTTGCTTACGAAAAGGCAGATTATTCGGCACGGCTCGCGCCTTTTCTTCGGCGGTTTTTTTATTCGTTTCGCCGGATGCCGGCTCGGGCGGCGCAAAGCTGCTGACCGGCGCGGAAACGCCCACAGCCGCAGCTCTAAATACTTGAGGTCGAAGCTCGGAGTAAGTTTGTGTTTCTGAAGAGTGAATGAGTTTGCTTTCTGTCGTTTCCTGCAGAAAAACGAACAGTGAAACCGCAAAAACGATTGTCAAAAACACAACAAGCCGCTTTTTCATAGTTCCAAAATAATAACAAAAAACGAAAACCGGATAAACCGAAACGCGTTAGAGTTCACCGATCACATTAATGCGCCGATCAGTATGAACGCGACGGCGACGATCAAATTGAAACCATTTGAGTTCAGAATGTGACTTGCGTTTATAAAATCTTTTTCAACGGTTCGGATACGAAAAATTTATCGTAATACGATTTGCGATGCTGCGTAAGCAAATGAATTCTTTGTGTTGCGGCGCGAAAAACGGGGGCGAATTTCGGTATCGTGCCAAGCTTTTCGAGAATCCGATGCAGAATTTCTACAATGCTTGCGACAAACAGCTTGGCACTGGTTTGTTCGCGCATGGCGATCTTCCCGTTTTTGTAATCGAAGACGTTTGAAGCCGGATTCAAAAAAGGATAGTCGGAAGCGACCTGCACGCGCGCTTTCTGCAAAGCCGCCGAAAAATCGAGATTTGCCGAGGCTAATGTTTTATCAACCGTTGCGAAAAGCTCGCTCAAAAGACCGATCAGCGTTTGCCAATCCTTCGGCGAAAGCTTTGTTTTCCGCGCTTTGTTTTCGACGTTATTGCTTAATTCAAACGGAAAATCGGGCAGCGACGTTTTGGGTTTCGGAACGTCCAGCGTTATCGGACTTTTCGGCTTTCCGTTTTTCGGCTGCGTGACAACGGTTACCGGTTTCATGTTTTGAATGGATTTTGGATTTGAACCGTTTTCACTCGCTGCCGGAAGTTTTGCGCCGCTTTCTTCCGCGACTTCCTGAAAAACGTTTACAGTTCCGCCCGCCTCGCGCGACCGGATCAAAATTCTTTGCAGCGCCTCTTCGCCTTCAGAAACGCGCCCGGTAATGCGATCGTATTCTCGCGCACGAAGCTGATTTCCCTTGCAGAGATAAATATCCGCCTCGTATCCGCTCAGCTCGATGCGAACCTTCCCGACAAATTGCCGCCGGCGCAGATACCGGACGAGAGCCGATAAGTTTACAAAAGATGTATCAAGATTTTCGTGAATTGGTTTATGTTTCATTTTTTCAGACGTAAAATTAGCTTCAAAGCGCGTATTTAAGGCGAAATTTTTTACAAAATCTCGTGCATTGTGGTATAAAAAGACTAATTTAGCCGGATTTCCATTGCATAGTTTTTGATTTTCGTTCAAAATTCTCGGACAAAGCCGTATTTAGGAAGAATTTTGGCGTGAAAACCGGCAAATTCTTATTTTCCTTCCGATTTTATCTTGGACTTTAAAATGTTGAAAAAACTATGAGTAAATCATTATTTCGCAAAAAATCTATCGCGCAGATACAAACTGATGCCGCCGCGGGATTTGCCGATGCGCAAGTTATTTCGCTGCGCCGTTCGCTCGGAGCTTTTGATTTGACGATGCTCGGCATTGCGGCGATCATCGGCGCGGGAATTTTTGCAATGGTCGGGCAGGCTTCGCATGACGGCGGACCGGCAGTCATAATTCTTTTCATATTCGCGGCGATCGCTTGCGGATTCTCCGCGCTGTGTTATGCAGAATTCGCGTCCAAAATTCCGATCGCCGGCTCGGCTTACACATATGCTTACGCAAGTTTTGGCGAGCTTTTGGCTTGGATAATCGGTTGGGATCTGCTGGTCGAATACGCGATCGGAAATATCGCCGTGGCGATAAGCTGGAGCGATTATTTTACGAGTTTGCTGAAATCGAACAACATTGTCATTCCTGCAAATTACACAATGGATTACCTTAGCGCGTCGCGCAGTTTTGCCGAGAATCAGCAGCTCGTCGAAGGCGTTTTGGCGCAAGGACAAACGTTGGAAAAACTCGGAACAATGACGGGCGATCAGCTTAAGACGGTTTCCGAGAGCTTAACGCCAACCATTGTGGAAGCTTACACGGCGTGGACAACCGCTCCGCAAATTTTCAATATGCCGGTAATTCTCGATCTGCCGGCGCTCGGCATCGTTTTTCTTATTACGTGCCTGGTTTATATCGGAATCCGAGAATCGAAAACGGCGTCGAACATAATGGTTGCGCTCAAACTTGCGGTAATTCTTCTTGTTATTATCGTCGGCGCTTTTTTTGTCAAAACGACGAATTGGAGCCCGTTTATGCCAAACGGCTTTGGCGGAATGATGACGGGCGTTGCGGCTGTATTTTTCGCGTATATAGGATTTGACGCACTTTCAACGACCGCCGAAGAATGCCGCGATCCCTATAAAGATCTGCCGCGCGGAATGATCTATTCGCTTTTGATATGCACGGTTTTATACGTCGCGCTGGCGCTGGTTTTGACCGGAATGGTTTCCTATACAAAGCTCGCCGTCGGCGATCCGTTGGCGTTCGTTTTTGGTCCGGAAGGTGTAAATATTCCCTGGATCTCAGGTCTTATAGCGGTAAGCGCGATAATCGCGATCGCAACGGTTTTGCTCGTTTTCCAGCTCGGACAGCCGCGTCTTTGGATGGCGATGAGCCGCGACGGACTTTTGCCGAAGATCTTTTCGGCGATCCATCCGCGCTTTCGAACGCCGTGGTTTTCGACGATCCTGACCGGTTTGATGGTGTCGATCCCGGCGCTGTTTATGAATCTTTCCGAGGTTACCGATCTTGCCGTCATCGGAACGCTTTTCGCGTTCACGATCGTCTGCGCCGGTGTTTTGGTAAAAGACAAGGAATTTGCGGGTCAAAAACGCTTTGTGCCGTATATTGATTCATCGTGGATCGTCCCGATCGGGTTTACGGTTCTTTTATGCACGCTGATCTATTTTAACGGTGACGCGATTCTGAGATTTTTCACTGATTTTTCGCCGACGGCAAAAGGAGAATCGACTTTCGGCGCATTTTTGCACAAAATTCCGTATTTTGTGTTTATACTTCTTTCGTTTGTAATGACGTATCTTTCGGTGGCAAAACGCCTTTCGCTGATTCCGGTTTTAGGTGTGATGTGCTGCACATATCTTATGACCGAACTTGGGTGGACAAATTGGTTCCGGTTCGGCATTTGGATGCTTGTCGGATTGGGAGTTTACTTCCTTTACGGCTACAAGAACAGCAAGCTTCATCAACGCGAAGAAGCCGGGGCGGAAGCTTAAAACTTTTCTGTTTTTGGAAGGTCGATCAGAAAAAACGGGAGCTGCAAAGCTCTCGTTTTTTGTGTTTCAAAACCTAAGATTTAATAATTTCGCGTTATCGGTTATCATTTAGCGAAGTTTCATCGATATGTCGAATGACGGAATAAAAACCGTTGGAGTCGTGGTCAAGCCGAATAATAACGAGGCTTGGACGACGGCGTGTGAGATTTCCGAATGGCTCGAAAAACGCGGGATCGCGATAATCGGAAAGCCCAGACAGGAAGCCGAGCGATTTGTTGCCGAAGATTGCGACATTGACGCCGCTGAAAATGAAAGATTTCAGTCCGAAGCCGATTTAATCGTCGTTTTGGGCGGCGACGGCACGATGATCTCAACGGCTCGGCTGATCGGCGACGGCGAAGTTTTGGTTTTGGGTATCAACTACGGAAGTCTAGGTTATTTGACCGAATTCCGGATCGAGGAAGTGTTTGCCGCACTCGAGGAAATTCTCGCG
Source organism: Pyrinomonadaceae bacterium (assembly GCA_041747435.1). Classification (GTDB taxonomy): domain Bacteria; phylum Acidobacteriota; class Blastocatellia; order Pyrinomonadales; family Pyrinomonadaceae; genus JBGTFE01. Next base: position 55,057 of record JBGTFE010000064.1, read on the forward strand.
GGAAACTACGAGATCGACCGCCGCGTGATGCTCGAAGCCGAACACCGGCGCGGCGAAGAAATAATCGGGAAAGGTCGCGTTTTGAATGACGTCGTCATCAATAAATCGGCTCTTGCGCGAATCATCGAGATCGAAGTTCATTTGAACGGACTTTTTGTCAACGATTTTCGCGCGGACGGCTTGATCGTCGCCACGCCGACCGGCTCGACCGCATATAATTTGAGCGCCGGCGGACCGATCGTTTTTCCCTCGATGAATGCCGTTGTGCTGACGCCGATCTGTCCATTCACGCTGACAAACCGCCCGATCGTAATTCCCGATTCAGCGGAAATAAGCGTGCGTTTGAAAAATGAAAGCGACGGTGTTGTGCTGACGCATGATGGGCAAACCGGCTCTGCGATGAAAGCAGGCGATTCGGTTTCGATTCGCAAAAGCGCGACGAGTTTTAATCTTGTTCAGCCGCCGAACCGCAATTATTTTGACGTTTTGCGAAATAAATTAAAATGGGGAAGATAGTTCGATTTTAGATTTTTGACTTTGGATTTCGGATTTGAAACAAACTCGGTAGAAGCCCGCGCGTCAGCACGGGGCGCAAATTCTTAAAATATATGGCAGAAAATAACCAGGAAAATAACGAGCAAAATAACATTATTCCACCTGACGATTACGAGCGTGAATTAACAACGGATTTGGATGACGACACGCCAGACAAGCCGAAGGGAATGGCTTTGCATACGAAAATTCTGATCGGTTTGCTGGTCGGCGTTCTCGGCGGTTTGGGCGTCAATTGGACGCTGGGCGGCGACAATCCGAATGTTGTCTGGGCAGTCGAAAATTTTACGCGCCCGATCGGGCAATTGTTTTTAAATCTACTTTTGATGATCGTCGTGCCGCTCGTGTTTGCGTCGCTGGTTGTCGGCGTAGCGGGCATCGGCGATATTCGCAAACTCGGTCGCATCGGCGCGAAATCGTTTGCCTACACTCTGATTATTTCCGCAATTTCCGTCGTTATCGGTCTGACATTGGCAAATGTGATTCGTCCGGGCGAGCGAATCGCGCCGGATGTCGCCGCGCAGTTAAAAGAAAAGTTCAGCAGCGGCGCGCGGTCGAGTGTTGAAAGCGCAATTGCGGTCGGCGCGGCGGCGACAAGTTTTGCAGGCACCGCTGAAAAATATGCTGGAAAGATCGAAACGCTTGCCGGACAAACCGAGGTGAATAGCGAAGAAGCAAAAAAATTCGCGGCGGAAGCAAGAGAGTTTTCACAAAAGACGAAAGAGTTTTCCGTTGAAGCGCAGGCGTCTTTGAAACCTTCAAAAGCGTTTCTCGCCGAAGCCGACCAATTTACAAAAGCAGCCGATAAGATCGCCACTCGCCCGGACTTGTTGGCGGAAGTAGCCAAGGATTTTTCGGCGGACACGAAAAGATTTTCCGGCGATGTCCGCCGGGCGGTGGCGGGCGAAGATTCGGCTTTGATGTCGGTCGTTAAAACGATCGTGCCGAGCAACGTATTTAATTCGATCTCGAGCGCGAGCCCGAATATGTTGCACATAATGTTTTTCGCACTGATCGTCGGGATTGCGATCACGCTGCTTCCGGCGCCGATTTCCGCGCCTTTTGTAGGCGTGATGGAATCGCTCTTTTCAATAACGGCGAAGATCATCGACATCATAATGAAGTTTGCGCCTTATGCGGTGGCGTGTTTGCTTTTTAATAACATCGCGCAGTTCGGTTTAGATCTTCTGCAGTCGCTCGCGTGGTTTGTCGTCACGGTTTTGCTCGGTTTGAGCCTGCACTTTTTCGGCGTTTACTCGCTTTCGATCTGGTTTTTGTCGCGTCTTAATCCGATCGACTTTTTCCGCCGTGTTTGGACGGTGATCGTCACGGCATTTTCGACAAGCTCGTCGAACGCAACTTTGCCGACCGCCTTGAGAATTTCTGAAGAAAATCTCGGCGTTCCGAAAGAGATCAACAGTTTCGTTTTGACGGTTGGCGCGACCGCAAACCAGAATGGAACGGCTTTATACGAAGGCGTGACGGTTTTGTTTTTGGCGCAGCTTGCCGGTTACGATCTCACTGTCGGCTTGCAGCTAATGGTCGTTTATCTTGCGATCCTCGGCGGCATCGGCACGGCGGGCGTTCCTTCGGGTTCGATTCCGTTTATAATCGGAATTCTCGCGATGATCGGTATCGATCCGGCGCTGATCGCGATCATTTTAGGAGTCGATAGAATTCTCGATATGTGCCGCACGACATTGAACGTCGTCGGCGACATAACTGCGGCGACTTTTGTTGCGCGCAGCGAAGGTTACGAGCTTTTGAAAAACACAAAAGGGGCGTAGTTACTGTCAGAAACGCGCACGAAGTAAGCGTGTCGCTTGAGCAATCTAAACGACGCTTACTCCGTGCGGGTTTCCGAAAAGAATTTACCAAGGAGGGTTTAAGAAATGTTTCCGATTGGCGACGATAATTCCGACCGGACGATCACACCGTTCGTTAATTATATTTTTATTGCGATAAATATTTTGGTTTTCGTTTTTCTTCAGGGTTTGGGCGGAAACGACGCTTTTTCCTACGCTTTTTCACTTGTGCCGAAGGAGATCTCAACCGGCATTGACATCACCGGCGTCCAGGTTGTACGCGATGCATTCGGCGAGCTCGGAAGAGTACAGCATTATGCAACGCCGCTACCGGTTTATTTCAATTTCCTTAGTTCGATGTTTATGCACGGAAGCATCGCGCATATTTTCGGTAATATGTTGTTTCTCTTTATTTTCGGAGACAACCTTGAGAATCTTCTCGGACACATTCGCTTCGCGGCTTTCTATATTTTTTGCGGAGTCGCCGCCGCGCTCGCGCAATTCATGATGGACACCGATTCGGTTATTCCGATGCTCGGCGCTTCGGGCGCGATCTCCGGCGTTCTCGGCGGCTATCTTTTGCTGTTTCCGCAGCGGCGTGTACGCGCGATCATTTTTAATTTCCTGACCGAAGTTCCCGCGTTTGTCGCGGTCGGTATCTGGATTCTTTATCAAATCGTTCTCGGTTATATGACTCCGGCAGGAACGGGCGGCGTGGCTTATGCGGCGCATATCGGCGGTTTTGTCGCCGGACTCGTTTCAGTAAAACTTTTCGCTATCGGCAGAAAAACGTAAAATGTAAAATCCCTGCAAGGCTAAATATTTATTGAAAATGACCCGTCTTTTTTTGAAAAATTCGGATTATAAGCTGGATCGCTCATAATATATTTTTGCCACTTTCGAGTGAAAAACTTTGTTTCTCCGGCAGTCGGACTCGTATTCAGATGCGACTGCCGGTTCTTATCTTTTTGGATTAATTCGGCATATGGCGTGAAAACGACGCGGAATTTTTGCTCCTTCAGTTTTAAACAATAATCCGCATCGAAAAAATTATTAGGTAAATTTTCCGCGTCGAAACCTCCAGCCGACAGAAAGTTTTCGCGGCGCGTTGCCATACACGCGACCGACACCGCCGAGAAATTATTGATGATCTTAGCCCGCGAAATATGACCGTTCTTTTTCCGCGGCATATCCGGATGAGCGGTCTCGACAATTTTATCCGTCCCGATTATCAAACCGCCGTGCAGAAGGGTTTGATCGGTTTTGAAAATTTTCCCGCCGACCGCGCCGATTTCTTCTTGTAAGGCAAAACCCGACAATTCCGTCAGCCAATCATTCGACAATGGCAAGAGATTTATCTCGGTAAAACATAAAATTTCGCCGTTGCTTTTCGAAACGGCAAAATTTAGATCCCGGGCAAGATTCCGACCGCTCGAATTTATAATTTTTATTGAACGCCCGGACATTTTAGAAATCAATTCGTCAAACCGCGCGGCATTCTTACCGGGACTGATCAGGATCGTTTCAAAATCCGCATAAGAGGTTTTTCCGAGAATATCTTTCAGAGATTTTTGCGTAAATTCGAAATCTTCAAGTGCCGTTAAGATCAAACTCACTTTCGGCGGCGGTGAAGGCAGTTCGTAGCGAACACGGTGCAGATTATAAATCGTCGGGATGACGCGGGCTTTTTTCCCAATTCGTTGAAAATGGCTGCGAATTGCTTCGGGCGCGCGTTTATGAGCGTATGGCTTTTCATCGCCGCTCAGTGCGACCGAGCCTTTGACAACGCGCCAATGGTACAAAATACGCGGGATGTGCCGAATCTGTTTTTCGGAAATTTGTTCGATCGCGCGGAGCGCGAGATCATAATCCTGACTTCCTTCCAAGCCAATTCTAAAACCTCCGATTCTTCGTAAAACCTCGGTTTTATAAGCCGAAAGATGTGTGACTATGTTGGCTGAATAAAAATGATCCCGGCTCCAGTCAGGTTTAAATTTCGGATCAAAGCGCTTTCCGTTTACGCTGATCAAATCTTCATCGCTATAAATCATCATGGTTTCGGGAAAGTCGTTTATTTCATTGACGACCCAGAAAAGAGCGTCTATCGAAAGCTCGTCGTCGTGATCTAAAAGAACGGTAAATTCGCCCGTCGCGAGTTCGAGCGCGGAATTTGAAGCGGCGGAAATATGCCCGTTTTCAGGGCGAAAAATTACTTTTATCCTGCCGTCTTTTGCCGCATACTCTTCCAAAATGTTTCTGATATGCGGCGACGGCGAAGCGTCGTCGGCAATACAGAGTTCCCAATTTTCATAGATTTGTTTTATGACTGATTCGATACATAGACGAAGCCATTTTTCACCGACATCATAGACGGGCAGAACGATGGAAATCAGGGGTTTTGATTGAAATCCCTCGATCCGTCGGCGAACAGCTGCGCGGGTTTCATCATTGATCTCGTGCTGTTTTAGCCATTTTTGATAATTTCGTTTTTCACGCAGTCTGTAATGAAGCCAATTCAGTTCTTGGATGATACCGCGCCATCCTTTTTTTAAGAAATTTTGAAAGCTCATCTTATTTCTTTCGAAAACGCATTTCCCAATCGGGACTCATCGGAATAACGACTTCATTGCCAGCAGGAGCATTTTGTAATTTAGCCGAATACGGCTGAAAGTTGAAATCCTTAAATGGCTGAAGCCGCCAGTCCAAAACTATTTCGATTGACGAAAGCGCGAGCAGTCCGGTCGAAATAAGTCGAACCGCCCTGTGCGGCACGTTCGCGCACCCAGCCCAAAAAAGGAGTGGTTCGTGAGAAAGAGTTTTTTTACCTTGCCATTATTTTTTCGTTTCAAATTCGGTTTCCCATTCGAGAATCGGGCGCACAACGCCGTCCATCTGTCCGGCAAAATCGCCGCGTGCCGAGTTTCCTTCGAGCGAATCGGTAACGATAAATGCAACCGCGTCGCGTTCGTTAAAATGAACATTTAAAGGCTCGAAAGTCGCCGCCGAAACATTGACGAAAAAATTTCCTTCCGATAAAAAATTTGCCGGAATTTGTGCGCGGCTCGTATAGAAACCTTTTTTTCGAGGTTTGCCGCGCCAATTTTTATCAAGATCGTTTGAAGTAAAAACGCAGATGCTTTCTTCATTATAAAGCTGAAATGCGGGCATCAAAATTTGATTTTCCTGTAAAACTTGATAAGAAATCTCGACAAAAATCGGATGGCGAATATCGAATGCCGAATCAGCTTTTCCTGTTTCATTCATAACGCGAACGCTTCTCAATTTAACAACTTCATTTCCGGGCGCGTCTTCCGCATCGTTCCAAAATTTTTCCGACGCGGTTTCGGTTTGCGAATTCAGATAATTGCTGACGACTTCTTTTGCCGTCGCGTCTTGCTTGATTTTTCCATTTTCGATCCAGATCGCCCGCGAACAAAGGCGCGTTACGGCTTGCATATTGTGTGAAACGAAGATCACGGTGCGCCCGCGTTGGCTGACATCGCGCATTTTGTTGAGACATTTGCGCTGAAAGGCGAGATCGCCGACGGCGAGAACTTCGTCAACCATCAGAATTTCCGGTTCGAGATGCGCGGCAACCGAAAAAGCGAGCCGCATATACATTCCGCTCGAATAAAATTTTATCGGCGTGTCGAGAAATTTTTCGATCTCGGAAAATTCGACTATTTCGTCAAATTTTTTTTCGATCTCGGCGCGTTTCATTCCGAGAACCGCGCCGTTTAAGAAAATGTTTTCCCTGCCCGAAAGTTCGCGGTGAAAGCCCGTCCCGATTTCTAAAAGCGAACCCGTCCGACCATGCAGAACGGCTTCGCCGCTAGTCGGTTTGATGATGCGCGAAAGGATTTTTAGAAGCGTGGATTTGCCCGCGCCGTTGTTGCCGACGAGCGCGACCGTTTCGCCTTCTTCGACATCGAAACTTATTTCGCTCAGTGCCCAGAGAACTTTTTCCTTTTCGGTTTTTTTATTTGAAGATTTAAAGACACTCGTAAAAACGTCGCGCAGAGTGTTCAATTTTTGCTGACCGCGAAGATTGTATTTTTTTGAAATGTCTCTGATCTCGATTATTTTCATTGAAATTTGAGAGGAATTAACAGGGATGACAGGATGAACGGGATAAAATCTTTATTTTGTTTTTATCCTATTTATCCTGTCATCCCTGTTAATTCCTCCCGAAAAAAATTCATAACTGATCCGCAAAATCGTCTTCCATTCGCCGGAAAACGGTGATCGCCGTGATAAACAAAACGATCGTTACGCCGATGGAAATCGCAAAACTCAAAGTGTCGAGATTTGTCCCGAAAAGTATATGGCGAAAGCCGTCGAGACATCCCGTTACCGGATTGAGCGCGAAAACGTAACGCCATTTTTCCGGTATCCAATCCGACGGGTAAAAGACCGGCGAGACGAACAGCCAGACTTGCAGAAAAAATGGGATGATAAATTTTACATCCCGAAAACGCACATTAAGCGCGGCAAGCAGAAGGCTTACGGAAATCGTCAGCACGAGCAAAAACATTAGAAAAACCGGAACGAAAATTATTTTCCACGAAACCGCCGCGCCATAGACAGCCATTGCACCGAACAAGATCAAAAGCGTCAAAAGCAGATCAATAAAATACGCGCCGACCGCGGAAGCCGGAACGATCATTCGCGGAAAGAAAATTTTCGTAACCAATTCTTTATGATGAACGAGCGAATTGCTGGCAAAAGTAACGCTCGAACTGATAAAAGTC
>JBGTFE010000065.1:0-10732 GCA_041747435.1 Pyrinomonadaceae bacterium
GCGAGCTTAGCCGCCATGATCGCAGTGTCGTCGGCTTCTGTTCCGCTGACGGTAAAGAAAGATTTTTTCAAATCGCCGGGCGCAATTTCGGCGAGCTTTTCCGCCAGATCGCTCTGCGGTTTGTTGGTATAAAGCGTCGAAGTATGCGCGATCGAATTTACCTGATCGATGATCGCTTTGTTGACCTTCGGATTTGCATGTCCGACGCTGACGGTCAAAACGCCGCCGAAGCAATCGAGATAGCGATTTCCCGCGTCGTCCCAGACGTATTCGCCTTCGCCTTTCACCAAAGCGAGCGGCTCTTCGTAATAATTCGCCACCGCCGGGAAAAGAAATTCTTTGTGTTTTCGCACGATTTCAGATTGTTGTTTTTGTTCAGCTTGATTCATATATTTATTATTATTTTACAGACGGAACTCCCAAGTCTTTGCAGATTTTCTTGATTAAATTATCGCTGACTTCGGTGTGCCGCGGTACGGCTGAGCGTCGATTCAGCGCAGGATTATGCCACTATGAATGTTTAGCGCCTTCTCGTAAAAGCTCGCATCCGTGAGAGCGAAGATAGCGAATCAAATCTTTTCGCTTCATGCCGCAATTGAAACTTCTTCGAACGCGCCTCCCGCAACGCTGACCGCTTCCTGCCGATTAAACTCCAACGCTTCGCGGAGAGTGACTTCCAGCGTTTTTAATAGCGCTTTTCGTGTCGGTTCCTGACAATTCACTCCCGGAATTTCTTCAATCCAACCGATCCACCAATCGCCGTCTTGCTTTACAACCGCTGTATAATTATTTTTCATAATTGTCTTTTATTTTAATACAAATTCCTAAGCCGCTGCGCTGAATTCGCGTTTATTTCAAAAATTAAGAAGTGCGCTAAAATATACGAAATATCGCGGCAAAAATCAATAAAAAGGAGGAATCAAAGCAAGCTTACACCTTTTGATCTCAATAATTTGAACCATCAATTTTTGAATATGCGCTTTTCGACTAACCACAAAAGTTTGTCGATCCGCGCGGTGCTTCCGTAAAAGAGCGGCGTGTTTTTATCGCCAAAAAGCGCGGCAGTTGGCGAGCCGCTTATTTAAGTCTTTTTCCGCATACTGTAAACTGTAAAACATACCGGTTTTTGTCGGACAAGAATTATGATTTTACAAAATTCACGAATTCTAGATAATACTTCGCAAATAACTCAGATAGTTTATGATTCGATAAATAATTTACTCGCAACTATATTTGATCGTCTTCCGAATATCGTCGCCGGTTTGGTAGTTCTTCTCACGTTTTACTTTTTCGGAAAGTTTTTCAAATGGGTATTCCGTGTTAGTACAAGGCGAGCCGCTTTAGACGTTCGCATACAGATTTTATTTAGCCGCCTGATCGGCGTCGTACTGCTGATCCTCGGTATTTTTGCGGCGTTTACAGTAATTATTCCGTCGTTTCAATTTGGCGATCTGATCGCCGGACTTGGATTTACGTCGTTCGTAATCGGTTTTGCGGCAAAAGATATTCTGAACAATCTCTTTTCAGGCGTTCTTATTCTTTGGCACGAACCTTTCCGCATCGGCGATTATATTTTTGTTAAGGACAAGGAAGGCAAGGTGGAATATATCGGCGTTCGCGCGACGACGCTGCGGACGGACGACGGCGAAAAGATCCTTATGCCGAACGGAGAAATGTATTCAAACGCGCTTGTGATACGTGGCGCCGGCGCAGAACGGCGGAAAAGGCTGCGGATCACTATCGCCTATGATGCGGACATACAAAAGGCAAAAGCGAGCATTATGAATTCGCTCGAAAATTTGGAAGGCGTGAGCCAAGACCGCGAATCTAACGTTTACGTAACGGAACTGGTTTCAGAAGGCGTAATGCTTTCCCTCTATTTTTGGATCGACACTGATTTGCACAGCGCTATCGAAGTCACCGATCGTGTCGCTACGGGCGTCAAAGAAGCTTTGATAGAATCGGATATTGAGCTTTATCCGCCGGGCTCGATAATTGTTCAAAATGCCGCAGACGATTCCGCGGCGAAGATCGACAACTAAATGACCGTTCTATCGGATGTTTTGTGTTTCCCGCTGAACTTTTACAGGATTAAGACTTGCGGCGCCGGTGCCTCGAAAAAGCGGCGTAAAGATCCATTTGCTGTGATTTTCAATGCCGTAATAGTGGAGAATGGATTTGCTCCGGCTTTGGCTGGCAACACCAATGAACGGCTGATTATCGGTTACGATACTTCCGATCTCTTCATCGTCGGCTTCGCGAAAATCGCCTTCACTCGCGGTATTGATGATATTAACAAGAGGCAGCGCAAATTTATCGAGAATACGGCTTGCACTGGTTGGCAAAATTCCGTTGTTATAAGTCTGCACACGGCGTCCGAAATTTAGAAAAGCCTGACTGTCGGATTTAATAAGCCGCCATTTCCCGTCTTCGCTTAGCGGATCGATCGCCGCCGACGGTCGTAAGATCATGCGTTTTTTTGTGCCCGAAGGAAGTCCTTCAAGCAGGTCGTCCATCGAATCCGGAATCTTGTTTCCCTGATAAAAATCGACATACTGCCGGATCGCATCTGCGATTTCTTCACCGCGCCGGATCGCTTCCAGTTCTTTTTCGCGCTGCACGGTAATTTGAATGCTGGGCGCAACCGCCAAAAGCGCGATCGAAACAAGCGTCATCACCGCCATTATCGAAATCAGAGACATTCCGCTTTCCGATTTTCGTCCTCGTCTAATTGTCCCCGTCGTCGTCATCTTCATCCTTTTTTTGCGGAGGACGCTGCTGCGGAAGAGGCACCGTGTTCGTATTATTCGGATTGTAGCGCGGAATATTGCACGGTATACCCGGAATACAATCCGTGTTGTTCACCGGAAAAGGCTGATTCGGCACCACGATTGTCGGGTTCGTCGGTTCGAAGCGCGAGCTTGTCGTGCCAGCGGCGGGACGAACTAGCGGCAGCCGGTGCTTGGGTTTAAAATCCAGTACCGCATCCTCAAATACAACTTCCTCGGAAGAAATACTGATCAGCCGGAAACGCCCGACCCGATCATTGAGACGCGCACTGAACGGTTTGTCTTTCCCCGACTCTTGAAAATACGCCGTGTTATTGTTGGCGCGAGCCGCGAGTTTTGCGCCGATATACTGAAGCTGCGGCGTCGGCGGCTCCAATACGTTGAGCATTATCTGATTCGAATAGAGCTTTCCATCCGGCGTTCGCACCATGATCGTTCGAATTCCGCCGCTCGAAATAAAATTCCCCGGAATGTTTGCCGTGAGCCGCTGCGAGCTGACGAAAGTTGTCGGTATTTCGCCTCCGTTAAAAATAATTCTTGTATCCGGCGTAAATTTATCGCCGTTGATCTCGAGAAGAAACGCACGCGCGCCGGTAAACACTTCCCGCGGCTGAAAATAAGTTATCGTTTGCGGCGGAGTCGGTGTCGGCGTAGCCGGTTTTGGAGTCGGCGGTTCCGGTATCGGCGTCGGTGAATACGGCGTTTTTGGCGGTGGTTCGCGGAACGCAAAAATGTTTCTGCCGGCTTCCGGCGCGAACGGGACGACCGGATTTGGAACGACCGTCGTCGCGTATGCGAAATTGACTTCCTGTTCGCTCGGCAGCGAAGATACCGTCGGATTGCCCGGTTTCGACGGAGATGCGGCGCCTTTCGGCGTCGGCGAAACGCTTACTTTCACATCCGTTTTGCGACCGAAAAAGCTTCCGCCGAAAGTGTATCCGAGAGCGAGCAGCGCCATTACGCCGAGCACTATCGCGGCGATGATCTTCTTTTTTTCGGTCGGGGTTTTGCCTTCAAAAATCTTCATTTTCACACTTCGAAAATTCTATTGCTCCGAATCCACTATCATCGGCTGATAGTTCGCGCGGCGAAAATATGCCGCCATTTCGACACGCAGCGCGACGACTTCACCGCTCGTTTTACCGCGCGGCGCTTTTACCGTTTGCTGCGTCGCGCCAGTGCTCGGCAACTTACTTATTCTGTCAAATTCATTTTGCGGAGCAGACACAACTGTTGTTTGATTTTCGTCCTTCTTTTCCGGATTTTCAGCCGGTTCAAGTTCTACGGCGCTGATCACGATAAACTGTTCGCTGGTCTCGATCTCGCGGATAAAGCGGCGCAGATTTTGATACGAGCCTTCAAGCGTCGTCGTTACATAAACGCCGGGAAAAATACTCTGAAATTTCGCTTTACCCTTATCTTCCTGCGTTTGCCGGGCGTTTATCTCGAGCGGCGCGTAATCCGGTCCGGTCGTATTCTCAAGCCCGAATGCGGCGATCAAACCATTCAACCGTTCGTAAAGCGCCGGTTTGCCGATCGAATCAAAACGCAGAATTCTGCCTTCAAAATCGTCGACGCTTTGAAGAAGTTTTGCGACGTGCGTTTCGGTATCTGTGATCGAGCCGTATTTCTCTTTTGCCGATTTAAGGTCCTGTTCCAATTGGTTTCGCTTCGATTTATTATCCGCGAGCTCTTTTTGCGCCGGCAAAACAAAGAAAATGTACAAAATGATGACCGAAAGGATCGCGAGCATTGCCAAACCGACGGTTGCGATCTCAGCCGATCCCCACATTCCGCCGTAAACTTTGCGTGGTCGATTTTTCGGAACGGCGTCGTAAAGCGGGTCTTTTTCGATAATTATCGTTTCATCATTGGTGAGCAAAACGGTGCGGTCCGATTCTTCGATGACAACCGCCTGATCTTTGGTCTCGCCGTAATCGTTTACGATGATCTCGCCTTCTTTTTTTGTTTCGTCGGATCCGTTCATTGCGGGTTTCCTCCCGTTGTTGCGGCGACATCCGTTCGCTCTGCTGAATAGCCTGCTGAAGGCGTGTAGATCACGCTCAAAGAGTATTCGGTGTAGACGGCGTTCTCCGTTTTTTGCAGATCCTGTCCTCGCAGCTCGGCGCGAAAAACACCGGAATTGTTCATATTGTCGATCATTGCCATCACCGATTGGTAGTTGTAGCTTCGGACGCCCAAATCGAGCTCGGCTTTTACTCTGTCGCCGTCTTTATAAATGTTTTCGACTTTGATGCGCGATGCGCTGACGCTTCCGGGCAAAACGGCTTCGAGATCGGCAAAGAGCCGCGACCAGCCGAATGATTTGCTTGCGACAAGTTTGTGAGCCGCGACCAAAATCGCGTTTTGCTCGGGCGTCAACTGCTGCTGCACAAGCTCGCCTTTCGCGCGCAAATCCTTAAGATCGCTGTCCATACGCGCGATGTCGCTTTTTACGATCTCGTTATTTTTGTCGGCGTCGCTCCAAACGGCGAATGAAAGCACGGCGCCGCTGATCGCGACCGCAAGAAGCAAAACCGCAATAAGATACGGCAGAGTGCGGTTCCGAAAGGGATTGCTGGCGAGATTTATCTTTGTAATCACGTTTGTTAGATTGTCCTTAGGGCTGCGTCCGTTGTTTTATAAACCCGAGAATATTTCCTCGCTTCTGACCGCGCGCAGGTTTGGCGTTCTCAAAAGTCTATCAAACGAGATCAATTGCAAGCAACGCAAGCGGCGCAAAAAAACACTGCTTTCACGTAACTCCAAATTCAAAAGTTGCAAAATTTTATTCGCGGCGCGGCGGAAGTTCGCGGCTCTTGGCATCGAAAAGCGCGTCGCGATGAACGCAAACCAGATTTCTGCCTTCACGCTTGGCTCGGTAAAGCGCCGAATCCGCCATTTCGACGAGCTCGATCGGATCGCTGGAATCCGCGGGAAACGATGCGATTCCGATACTTATCGAGATGTGATGTGTTTCGGCTGGTTTTCCGCGCCGAATGACGGTGAATTTTTGTCTTTCGATCTCTGCGCGAATCCGCTCCGCCGCAACGATCGCCTGCGCAAGCGACGCGTCAAGCAGAAATGCCGCAAATTCTTCGCCGCCGAATCGCGCCGCGACGTCGCCGCTTCGCAGATTGCGCATAATACACAAACCGATCTCTTCGAGCGTTTTGCTGCCCGTCAGATGTCCGTAAGTATCGTTTACCTCCTTAAAATGATCGATATCCATCATCAAAACGCAAAATGGGCGATTTTCGGCAGACGCGCGCGCCGATTCGCGCCGCAGTTCGGAAAAGAACGAACGGCTCGAAAGAAGTCCGGTCAGATCGTCGTGCGACAAAAGGCGCCGAATCTGCAATTGGTATTCGCGGTCGATTTCGTCAAGCAACTCAAAACGCAGAATATGCTCGCCGATATTGATCTTATCGCCGCTTTGCAGCGTTTCTTCCTTAATTTGCTGCCCGTTCAGAAAGGTTCCGTTTCTTGAATCGAGATCGGTCAGAACATAGCTCGTCCGATTCTTTTCACTGTCGAATTCAGTCGCAATGCGCGCATGTTGGCGCGAAATTTTCGCATCGTTGACACGCACGTCCGCTTCCAAAGCGCGACCGATTATCACTTCCTCGCGCTCGAGCGGAATCGGAACGGCGAGCAGATCTCCGGTCAAAAAAACTAAGGCGGGACGCAAATCGCGTTTTGGACGAGGCGCGTTGTTCATAAGAAAGGCAAAAAATCGGACCTTTACCAAAAGTCCTGTGTATAGGATAAAACATTAGGCAGAAATTTTGCTAGACTTTTATTTGACGAGACGGCTTTCCGCGCGGTTCGATCACGGTGGAAAAAGCCGACTGTTCGGCGGAAAAAACTGCCGATGGTCTGTACGAATCTGAATAATCCGTGAGATATTTTCTGCAATTTACATTTCGGTTGTTGTAAAATTTGATTGAATGAATTGGAAGGAAAAAAGATTGTTTCAGCGTTTTCGCGTTCCGTTAGGGTTTTTGTTCGCCATCATTTTTTTGGCGTTCGCGCGTCCGACACTTGCTAGTCTGGCAGTCGGCACCGCAATCGCGCTCGTCGGGTTGCTGATACGCGCCTGGGCTTCGGGACATATTCGCAAAAATCAGGCTCTCGCGGTTGCCGGTCCGTATGCTTTTACGCAAAATCCGCTATATTTCGGAAGCTTTATATTAGGTTTGGGGTTTACGATCGCGTCCGGTGTTTGGTGGCTCGGATTGATTTTTATCGCCTTTTTCCTGGGCATCTATTTACCGGTGATGCGCGTCGAATCTGGTGATTTGCGGCAGCTTTTCGGCGATGAATATAGGAAATACGCCGGGAATGTTCCGCTTTTTTTTCCTCGAATTAGGGCGTATAAAGCGCCCAACGGTAAATTTGAATTCAATTTATATATGCGTTATCGCGAATATCGGGCAGTCGTTGGCGCGGTCTTAGCCTTGGGCGTTTTGGTTGTCAAAGTATTCTTTCTCAAATAAATCTATGAAAAAAGAATTTCTTTCTTCGTTTTTGCTTTTCGTTTGGGTTTTGATATTGGCGTCGATCGCGTCAGCGCAGCAGCCGCAGACAAAATCGTATGTTTTGGGCGAAGTTCTCACTTACGAGGGCAAATTCAGCAAAATAATTAAAGGAATCGCAGTTGCCGACCTGACCTTTAAGGTTGAAAACGCGCCGAACGGAAAGGATTATTTGATAAAATCCGAAGCAAAATCAAAAGGAACGCTGGTCAAACTTGTTCGATTCAGCTTTTTGCAGCAGATACAATCGACCGTCGATTCGATCAAATTACATGTCTTGAAATCCGTAAAACACGACGCGCAAAACGACCGAATCCGCGACAGCGAAGCCGTGTTCGATTACGACAACAAAAAGGTGACCTATACCGAAACCGATCCGACCGATCCGATGCGCGCTCCGCGCAAAGTTGCGTCAGAGGTCGGAGCGAACGCGCAGGATTTAGTCTCCGGAGTTTACTCGCTTCGTTCGCTGCCGCTTGCGGTCGGCAAAACTTTCGAGGTTACGGTAAGCGATTCGGGTTTGGTTTATAAAGTGCCGGTTCACGTTACGGCTCGCGTTCGGCAAAAAAGTATTTTCGGTAAAATTTGGTGTTTTCGTCTCGAGCCGGAAGTTTTCGGCGAAAAACGGCTGATCGAACAAAAGGGAAGTTTGATCATTTGGATCACGGACGACGCACGCCGGATTCCGATCCGCGGACAGGTGAACGCCAATATCGGAAGAGTCGAAATAAAGCTAAAATCGATCAGCTACACGCCCAAACGATAAGTTAACTTCGTGTTAAATTATTGCCTTTACCGTTTGCCTTTTGCGGTATAGTCTCTATAATTACACTTTTTGTTTGATTTTATGAAAAAGCTTGGTAAGAAGACATTAGCGAAAAAAAGCCGCGCCGTCGGAATCGGCGGACGTGCACGAATTTGCGGTCGAGAACGAGAAACTCGAAACGATCTCATCCTCTGAAACCGTAAAAAACGCAGAAACGGAGACTTTGGCAGAAGTTGAGCCGCAGGTTTTGCTTGACGACGAAACCGATATATTGGAAAAAGAGATCGATCCGATCTTCGAGGAGCTCTCCGAACCGAGGCTGCCCGAGCTTGAAAAGGAAAACCGCGCGCGTTTGCAAATGCAGTCGCCAAACCGCATTTTCTTTTACTGGTCGCTGAAAAATAATCCTTATAAAACCTTGAGTTCCGCTTTCGGCGGACAAACCGGAAGCTATACGCTTGTTGCTAAACTCATCAACGAAACCCGCGACCGCGAAGAGATCGTGCCGGTCGAAACGGAAGGCGATTGGTGGTTTGAAACGGACAGCGATTCCAGCTACCGCGCGGAAGTCGGCTTTTACGCGCCAAATCGCCCGTTCGTCCGGGTTTTGTATTCGAATACGATCGAAACTCCGCGAAAAAGTCCGAGCGCCAAACGCGCTTCGACTGCCGAATGGGCAGTTTCCGCGCATCAATTCGCAAAAGTTTTGGACGTTGCCGGATTTTCGCAAGACGCATTCGAAGTCGCCTTTGCGGGCGACGACACCGAATTTGCCGTGCACGCAACGCAAAATGCTTTTTCGCAAATTCTAGGAACGGACGATTCCGTTCACCACGATTCGAGTGAAATTCGCTTTGCGCTGCTCAGTCTCGCGTCCGGCATACAGCTCGAAAAATTGCGCGGACAAATTAGTGCAAGCCTTTTCGGTCAGTTGCGCGAAAATTCTGAAAAAATGACCGCGGAAAATGCGCGCGGCGCACTCGAAGAAAATTTCGGTGAGTTTATCGACGAAACCGATGAAGCGCTGCCCGCTGTTTTCGGTGCAAGTCTGATCAATTTCCCGCGAACTCTGAAACGCAAATCGCTGCCTAAATTCTCGCCTGTCAGTTCGCTTCGCTAAGATTTTTTAACGCCAAGACGCAAAGGCGCTAAGACGCAAAGATATTTTTTAATTCTTTACATTCTTGCGCAGTTTTACTTTTGGGTTAAAATCCTGCTATGACCGAAAACGAGATCAGCAAAATAATCGTCGATTCGGCAATAGAAGTTCACCGAACGCTTGGTGGCGCGGGCTTGTTGGAAGGCGTCTATAAAGAATCACTTTTTTGGGAGTTGACGTCTCGCGGCTTATTTGTAGAAACCGAATTAGCTGTTCCGGTCGTTTATAAAGGTCACCAACTTGCGTCGCCTTTGCGGCTTGATTTATTGGTTGATAAAAAAGTCATTATCGAGGCAAAAGCCCTTGTTAATTACAACAATATTTTTGAAACGCAAGCGTTGACTTATTTGCGCACGCTGAATTTGAAGCTGGCGTTAGTCATAAATTTTGGAGAAAAGCGTGTCTCAAGTGGCATTCATCGTGTCGTCAACAATTTATAAAATTCCTGGCGTCTTCGCGTCTCTGCGCCTTTGCGTTAGAATCCTCTTATGCCCGTAGGTTATTTCAGCTTCATTCTGCACGCACATCTGCCGTTTGTCCGGCATCCCGAATATCCTGAATTTCTGGAAGAAGACTGGCTTTACGAAGCGATAACCGAAGTTTATCTGCCGCTCGTTTTTATTCTGCAAAATCTGCATGAAGCCGGCGCGAAACCGCGCCTTGCGATGAACGTTTCGCCGCCGCTTTGCGAAATGCTTGCCGATAAATTGCTCGAAACGCGCTACACGCGGCACCTTGAAAATCTGCTCGAGCTGGCGAATAAAGAACTGAAAAGAACACAAAACGAAGCGCCGGAATTTTACGACGTGGTGCATATGTATGTCGAAAATCTGGGCGCGTCGCTTGATCTCTGGAACGTTCGCTATGATCGAAATTTGATCAACGCATTTCGCGAACTGCAGGACGAAGGCGTTTTGGAAATCATCACTTGCGGCGCGACGCACGGGTTCTTGCCTTTGATCTCGACGCCCGAAGCTCGCCGCGCGCAGATCGAAGGCGCCGCCCAAAATTACAAAAAGCATTTCGGACGGCAGCCACGCGGCATTTGGCTTCCGGAATGTGCGTTTGAAAACGGCATCGAAACGCTGCTTCACGACGCGGGAATCGAATATTTTATCGGCGATTCGCACGCCATTCTTTACGGCGAGCCGCGCCCGCGTTTCGGCGTCCACGCGCCCGTTATGTGTGAAAACGGCGTCGCGGTTTTTGCGCGCGACGTCGAAACATCGCAGCAAGTTTGGAGCGCCGAAGTGGGTTATCCGGGCAACGCCGTCTATCGCGAATTTTATCGCGACGTCGGCTGGGACCTGCCGCTCGAATACTTAAAGCCGCATTTGCACAAAGACGCAAATCGCCGACATCTCGGCTTAAAATATTTCCGGATCACCGGAAAAGACGTTGCGCAAAATCACAAGCAGCCTTACATGCCGAATTTTGCGCGAATGCAGGCGGCGCGCGACGCATCGCATTTTCTCGGCGA
>JBGTFE010000066.1:0-40168 GCA_041747435.1 Pyrinomonadaceae bacterium
GTAACTTTCCGAAAATAAAAGCGAACCGTTTTCGCGCATCAATTCGACGATCTTCGGATTAGCCGTAAAAATATTTTCGCCCGCAAAATGTTCGACATCGCTTGTAAAACGTCCCGCGCTGTCCACCGGGCAATAAATATCCAAGCCGTATTCCTTGCCGATCACGAAGTCGTCGTGTCCGTGTCCGGGTGCGGTGTGAACTAAGCCTGTTCCAGCTTTGCTCGTTTCGCTTTTTTCGCGTGAGGCTGAAACATCGAGTTCGGTTTCCCCGTCCGATTCGCCGCCGAGCGTGACATGCTCGCCGTTCATTATCAAAGATTCGCGGTCAATCCACGGATGCTTCGCTTTCAAATTGTTCAATTTTGAACCTTTGAAACGTGCGAGAACGGGCGGAATATGACGTTCGCCGTTTTCGTCCGCTTCGCCGAGACAGCATTTGACGACGACAAAACCGACAAGTTCCGCCGCGACAATTAAAACTTCTCCGCCGCTTTCGACCGCGACATATTCAAAATCGGGATGAACCGCAATTCCCAGATTTGCCGGAATCGTCCACGGGGTTGTCGTCCAGATGACGAGCGAAACCTTTTTGCCTTTTAAGTTTTCGTCCAATTCAGCCGGATCGGTGAGAAGCGGAAATTTGACATAGATCGAAGGCGATGTGTGGATTTTGTATTCGACCTCTGCCTCGGCAAGAGCCGTCTGATCGTGAATACACCAATAGACGGGACGCAAGCCTTTATAGACATAACCGCGCTCTAAGAATTTTCCGAACAAACGCGCCGTTTCCGATTCGTATTCGGGCGACATCGTTAAATACGGCGTTTCCCATTCGCCCAAAATTCCGAGCCGCTGAAAATCGCGCGTTTGATTATTCATCGCCGTCGAAGCGTGTTCGCGGCAGATGCGGCGAAAAGTCGCCACCGGCAAATCTTTTTTGTCCTTGCCTTTTTCCGCCAATTTTTTTTCAACGTGCGTTTCGATCGGCAAACCGTGACAGTCATAACCGGGAATATATGGCGATTGAAAACCCATCATCGAACGCGATTTGACGACGAAATCCTTTAAAATTTTGTTGAGTGCCGTGCCGATGTGTATGTCGGCGTTGGCATACGGCGGACCGTCGTGCAGAATGAATTTTTCCGCGTCTTTGCGTTCGTTTTGAATCGCTTCGTAAAGCCGCGCATCCGTCCATTTTTTCAGACGCGCCGGTTCAGCCTGCCCGAGATTCGCCTTTTGCGCGAAATCGGTTTTCGGTAAATTAACGGTTTTCTTTAGTTCCAAAGGTTCGGTCATAAAAATGAAATCTTAGCATTTATCGAATAAAAAATCCCGAATCAAAAAGTCCCGAATCTTTTGTTTAAGACTCGGGACTTATCGAACGATGATCTACTTTCAGCTCTCTACGGAGCAAAGTCCCTTTCGGTGATAATAATTATTTCGAATGTAAATCTCATAAACTTTTTCCAGATATATTTATGCCAGTAAAGCGGATTTTAGTCAATCAGTCTTTTAAGGTGATTTTCAACCGTTTCGCGAATTTTCTTACGATTTTGCTCCGAATCGGCTTCGAAGCGCAAAACAAGGATCGCCTGTGTGTTTGACGCGCGAACCAAGCCCCAGCCGTTTTCGAATATTATTCGCGCGCCGTCAATAGTGATGACGTTGTGCGTTTTTGAAAATTCTTCCGCGATCTTTTGGACAACGGCGAATTTCTTTTCGTCGGCGCAAGCGACGCGAAGCTCCGGCGTGGAAAATGTTTCGGGCAGATCGGAAAGCAGCTCGGAAAGCGTTTTATCGGTCTTTGACAAAATTTCCAAAACTCGCGCGCCGGCGTAAGTTGCGTCGTCAAAACCGTAAAATCGATCGGCAAAAAAGATGTGTCCGCTCATTTCGCCCGCCAAGGCGGCGCCGGTTTCCTTCATTTTTGCCTTGATCAGGGAATGCCCGGCTTTCCACATAATGGGTTTTCCGCCACGCGCGGCAATGTCGTCAAAAAGATTTTGCGAGCATTTTACTTCGGCGATGATCGTCGAATTCGGTTTTTCCTTTAGAATCTCGCGCGAGAGCAAAATCATCAGTTCGTCGCCCCAAATTATTCTTCCCGTTTCGTCAACGATGCCGATTCTATCGCCGTCGCCGTCAAATGCGATTCCGAGGTCGGCGCGATTTTCTTTCACGGCGCGAATGGTGTCGTAAAGATTTTCCGTTACGGTCGGATCGGGATGATGATTG
The DNA here is from genome assembly GCA_041747435.1 of Pyrinomonadaceae bacterium. Taxonomy (GTDB): domain Bacteria; phylum Acidobacteriota; class Blastocatellia; order Pyrinomonadales; family Pyrinomonadaceae; genus JBGTFE01. Next base: position 2,236 of record JBGTFE010000066.1, read on the forward strand.
GGAAAATTCGAATCGGGTTCGGAAAAAAGCTCGATCAATTCGACGCCGAGTTTTTTGTAGATCGGAACGCCGGTGACGCCGCCCATTCCGTTTCCGCTGTCAACAACGGCTTTCAATTTGCGCGTACCGAAATCAATGCGCGACAAAATATCGTTTTCGTAATCGGCTAAAACTTCGATATTTTCAACTGTTCCGCTACCGTTGGAAAATTTGCCCGACAGCGCAATCGCTTTTATTTCCTGAATTTGCGAACCGAAAAGCGCCTGCTTGGCGAGGCAGATCTTAAAGCCGTTATGATCTGGCGGATTGTGCGAGCCGGTGATCATCACGCCGCCGTCAACCTCTTTTGTAAAAACTGTGTGATAAAGAACCGGCGTAGGAACTCTACCGATCAAAACCGCATCGCAGCCGCACGAGTTAAAACCTTCTAACAGGGTTTTTTCAAAAACAGGCGAGCTGACGCGCGCGTCGAAACCGATCGCGATTCGTCTTGCGCCATTTTGGCGAAAAAAAGTGCCGATCGCGCGTCCTAAAATCGCGACCGTTTCTTCGGTCAAATCGCGTCCGACGATTCCGCGGATGTCATATTCTCTGAAAATATTTGGGTTCATGAATTAAGAAAAAAGTTTCGCGCAAAGGCGCAAAGAACGCAAAGGTAAAACTGAAAATTCTCCGTGTCTCTAGTTCGCCCGTGTCTCCGCGCGGCGATTTTGCTATACTCGTGCTTTGATTTGGGCAACAAACATTTGCCAAACGGCATCGAAATTTGCGTCCGGTTCATAATATTTCATTTATCGATTATGAAAAATTTGTTTCGTCTTTTTTGTTTTACAGGAATTATTTTTGTCTTCGCTTTTGCAGCGTTCGCGCAAATCCCGACGCCGCGTCCCACTCCGCCGCCGGTTAGCGACGACGATCCGATCAAGACCTTTGAAGTTCGGCTTCCGGTTACGGTCACGTACAAAAAGAAAACTCTGGTTTCGGGAATGACGCGCGGCGATTTTCTCATATTTGAAGACGGCATTCCGCAGGAAGTCACGTTTTTTACCGATGAAAAGACAAATCCGCCGGTCTACGTCGGCGTTTTGATGGACACTTCGGAATCGACCAAAGGCAAGCTCGATTTTGAAAAAGAAGCCGCGCGGAACTTTCTTTATACCGTGCTCAAGCTCCGCAAGGACAGAGCGGCGTTTATGACGTTCGATCACGAAGTGAACCTGCGGCAGGATTTTACGGACAAGCAGGATTTGCTCGATAAAGCCGTCGAGAAAGTGAAAAAAGTCGGCTCTCAAACTGCGCTTTACGACGCCGTTTGGCAGTTTACCGATGAAAAACTGCGGAATGCGCCCGGCAGACGCGTCATCGTTGTTATTACCGATGGCGACGATACTTTTAGCCGCGCTGAATTAAACGACGCGATCGACATTGCGCAGCGAACTGAAACGACGATCTTTGCCATCTCTACTAAGGAAGGATTTTTGGGTTCGGTTCCCGGCGTCAGTGCGGGAACGGTCAAGGACAGAGGCGATAAATATTTGACGCAGCTTTGCGAAGAAACCGGCGGCGAGGCTTTTTTTACCGGCGATATGCTGGAGCTCGAACGCGCTTTTAAGAAGATAAGCGAGGAACTTCGTACGCAATATATAATTACGTATCGCCCGGAAAATCAAAGTTACGACGGCAAAGAACGAAAGATCGAAGTTCGTTTCAGGGACAAAGAAAAGGCGGATAAATATCAAATTCGGACAAAGAAAAGCTATCGAGCGATAAAAGACAGCTTGAAATAGATTGTTAAGGTTAACGTTATGAAAATGAGTTGGAAAGGCAAAATCGCAATTTTATTGGCTCTTTCGCTGCTGATCGGCGTCTCTTTTTTTGTATCGGATGTTTCAAAGGCTCAACAGAGCTCAACGACAAAAACGAGTCCGACACCAACGCCGACTCCTGAAATTATTGACGACGATGATGAGCCGATTAAGATCGATACCGAGGTCGTTAACGTTCTTTTCTCCGCACAGGACAAAAATCGCCGGTTGCTTACTGATCTGAAACAAGAAGACGTTCGTCTGCTCGAAAACGGGCAGCCACAGGAAATTATTGCTTTTCAGCGCCAGGTTGATCTGCCGATGAGCCTGGCGATCCTAATCGATACGAGCATCTCGCAGGAACGAACCCTCCCCGAAGAAAAAGCCGCGGCAATTTCGTTCGTCGATTCGGTGATCAAGTCTGAAAAAGACGAAGTCGCGGTCGTTTCATTCACAGGCGACGCGACGCTCGAACAGGGAATGACCAACAATCTGACCCGACTTCGGCGCGCGATCGAGCGTGTTGAATTTGTCCCGCCTTCGGGCTATGTCGGCGGCGGTGTGATCGTCGGCACGCCTCCGATTTCGGGCAAGAATCAAACAACGCAAGGCTCGACCGCCGTTTGGGACGCTATTTGGATCACATCGGACGAAGTTTTAAGAGGCACTCCGGAAAAAACACGCCGGGCGATCATTCTCCTCACCGATGGCGTGAATACATTCGGGCAAAAAAGGATTGATGACGCCATTCAAGCCGCTTTAAAAGCGGAAGCCGTGATCTATTCGATCGGGATCGGCGATGATTTTTACGGCGGCGTCGATAAAAGCTCGCTAAACAAAATTTCGGAGCGAACCGGCGGTCGCGCGTTTTTCCCGCGCGATGAAGCCGAACTTCGCAGGGCTTTTGTGCAGATCCAGATCGAAATGCGCTCGCAGTATTTGATCGCTTATGCGCCGTTAAATCAAAACCGCGACGGCTCTTTTCGCACCATCGACATTCAGCTCACAAACGCAGAGCTTGCGAAGCAAAAGATCACCATTACGCACCGGAAAGGTTATTTCGCAAAGACCGATAAACCCGTTAAAAAGTAATTCGCAATTGGTGATACGTGGCGCGCTTCTTGATTTTGATCAGCAAAAATCGTATTCGTATTGCGTATGTCGTATTACGAATTCGTAACCGTTTGGCGTTTTAATGCGCCGCTCGAGAAAGTCTGGGACGCGATCAAGCATTCGGAAAGTTGGCACGAATGGTGGAAAGGCGTTATTGAAGTCGTCGAATTAAAGAAAGGCGACGCGGACGGCGTTGGCAGCATTCGCCGCTCAACCTGGAAAAGCAAACTTCCATACACGCTTGAATTTGATTCGGAGATATTGCGCGTTGAGCCGATGACAACTATCGAAGCGCGCGCTTTCGGCGAATTAGACGGGGCAGGACTTTGGACATTGACCGCTGAAAACGAAAATATTACGTACGTTCGATACGATTGGCGCGTTAAAACGACAAAGCCGTGGATGAACTTCATTGCGCCGCTTGCCAAGCCGTTCTTCAAGTGGAATCACGACGTAATTATGAACTGGGGCGGCGAAGGTTTGGCGAAAAAGCTTAACTGCAAATTGCTGGAACAGAAGGATGCAGAAACACGAACGAAGTAAGTGTGTGTCATTTACGCACTTACTTCGTGCAGGCTTCTGCAGTTAAACCAACTCTAATTCCGCCGGAATTGTCGGGCGCGCTTTCGGCTGTGGGATCTCGATCGTTTTCGGCGCAGTCAGCGGGCTGTTTTTTCGCAGATCTAAATAAAGCCGCCGGCTCAAAAACTTCTCAGGAAAATGCGCCAAACGCATGATCGGGTATTTCATCGCTTTGCCGAACATACGCCGACCGAGCAGATAATAATAGATCGGCACGCCGAGATTGAATTTGCGGTGAAAACTCGCGTCGTCACGGTAAAAATCGAGATTGTAGCGCCAGCACGTAAAGAAAAATTCCCACTGCAGCTCGGTCAATTTGTAAAGCTGAGCGCTGTCTGTGCCGCCCATACGGGTTTCGTCCAAAGAAACAAAAAGCGTCGGGATGATCACCCATTTCGAGCCTCGAAGAGCGTGCAAAAGATCGAGCGATTTTTTCACATCTTCCTCCGTTTCACCGGGAAGTCCAACGATCCACGTGCAGAACGGAAACCAGTTATGTTTGTTCATAATTTCCATTCCCTTCAGGATAACGTCGCCCCATTGCTCGCCTTTATAAGGGTAAGCCTTGCCTTTCATAAATTGATTAAAAAGGCGTGGGCTTCCCGTTTCCAAACCGATAAAAAGGCTCGCGTAACGATTTTCCGGATGCGTCGAAGCGTGATGAATATGTGTCGATCTATTGACGCACACCGGCGAAAGCTCTTCGATAACTTCCGGGTTGCGAACGATCGGCGCGATCGTTCCGTGTGATTGAACGACGTGCTTGACGCCAGGAACAGCCGCGACGGATTCGAACAATTTTACGAGCGCAGGAACATTGGTATCGAATTTTGGACCTTGCTCATAAAGAAAAATATCTTCGGTTGTGAGCATTATCGTATCTGCGCCGTTGGCGACCTGAACGCGGACGTTTTCGAGAATATGTTCGAGCGGCAAACTTCTGCCTTTTCGAAGCGCGATCGAGCAAAACTGACATCCGCGACCGCAGCCGCGTGTTACTTCGACGACGCCGAACGTCGAGCGGTTTTTCGTCGTCGGAATATCTTCCATTCTCGGCGATCTGCCGTCAACGTGTTTTGGCAAACTCTCACCGCGGATCGCGGTTTCAAAAAGGTCGAGAATAAAATCTTCCGCCTCGCCGTCAACGACGCAGTCTATATTCCATTCATCGACCAAATTTTTCTTTTCGATCTGCCACGAACCGGGACCGCCGACGATAACCTTCAAATGATCTTTGTGTTTTTTGATCGCCGGATGCGTGATCAGCCTGCGAAACTCTGCGGCGTTGATCGGCTCTACGGCGTCGCCGTAAAAATGTGCGTAAACATCTGTCGCAAAAGTAATTCCGAGCGGATTATGCGCGTGAATTCCGATAACTTTCGTGTCCTCGCCGACAAACAAGTCGAGCTGATCGGGATAGCAAACAGCGATTTCGTCCGCCGAAAATTTTTCCAAAAGGATCGATTCGACAACGCGCAAACCGTTCGGCACGGCGACCGCAATTCCGTCGTCATGCACCTCGTTTTTCCACGAAATGTCGATCATGTAATAGGGGAACCGGGAATATTTTGCGGGCAAAGTGCCCAGAAGCATCTGCCGCCAAGTACTCCGCATATATTCGGAAGATTCCGAAGTGCTTGCCGCTAAAACTATCTTTCTACCGCGATTACTCATTATGCTCTCCCACCTTTGTGAAATTACCTAATAAATCATCAAATATCTTATGCGCTTATTCTAAAAAAAAATTTTGTTTTCTTCAAATTTTGTAACTTTTCCAAGCGTTTGCTTAGGCAAATTATTTTTATTATCAGTGCAAATTTTTCCGTAAACAAGGCAGTATGACAGGAAGATGCCCGCGTGTCTGTTTTCAAGAAAACATTCAGGGGCATGAAGTCCGCGGCACTTGATCTTATTGAATCGGACGGAACCATGAACCAGGATATCGCCGACCGACAGTTTTCAAAACAAACGAGCGCAGATGAATGGGTGGTGAAAGATTTCTGTGCTGTTTCAGTATTCGACAGCTCTTACATAATTTGACCGACCAAATTCGCGCCACGCGCCATCTTTCGTTTTTACCGAATCGACGACTTCCATTTTGTCGTTTTCGAGCAAACGATAGACGGTTTTTCCTTCTTCCGTTTGCAGTGTTCCCCAATTTGCGGTCAAAGCGTCCTTTTCCAAAACCGCTTTGATCGGGCGCATAAAACCGAACGAATCGTACCAAATTCCGTCGGTTTCCGACGCTGTTTCCGGTAATTGATAAACAGCCAATCCTTCGAATATGATGTCGCCTTTGCCGGATTTCATCGTGTTTTTGAAAGTCAGGCGATAAAACTTTTCTCCGAGGAAAAATTCCCATTTCATTGTCAGCGCAGAATCCATTTGGTTGACGATTCCCGTTCCTTTCCAATTACCACGTATTTTTTCGAAAATTCCGGTCGTCTGTGCCCGCAATTCGACGGCGCTCATTGCGAGGAGAACAAGCAATATGAAAATTGAATTCTTTGTCATTTTAAGTTACCTCACCGGTCGCGGAAAGCTCACCGGACTTTTGTTTCCATCCTTATCGACGGCGCGGACTCCGAAAAAGTAATTGTCCTTCGACATTTCTTTCGCCGTGTAACTTGTTGCGTTTCCTACAAATAAAAAGTCTGTCCAGGTCGCGCTCGTCGTATCTCGCCAGACAACTTCGTAGCCTGCCAGATCGGCATCCGTATTTGCATCCCATTTCAAATCGGTGTCGTTGGTCAAACGCGCCGTTAGAATCGCCGCATTTTTCGGTTTCGCGGGCGCAAGCGCGAGATTGGCGAGCGAAATCATATTCACCCGCGTTACATTCGCAATATATTCAAAATCTAGATAATCGGGCAAATCGCCGTAATTTATTCCTTCTTCGGTTCGCAAATTTTGATGTTGGCGTGTGTAATCTTCGTTCGATTCGGTAAATCTGACGGCGGCAAATCCGCGTTCCAAGAAGGGAATATGATCGCCGCCGCGCAAATATCTATCGCGCCGGTAGATCATCCAAACGCCGAAATTTTTCAAGTATTTGTCGGACTGTTCTTTGATGTATCGCGCCAATTGCCGCGACGAAGAATCGTTTTCACCGCCGACGCTTCTCCGCAAACCGGCTTCTGCTTCGGTTTCGTTTGACGGCACACCTTCCGAAAAGACGCGCACTTTTTTGCGGTCGGGCGAGTTCTTAAACTTCATCGCGCCGCCGATAATGTCGTTGGTGAACATTGCTTCGATATTCAATGCTTTTTGTTTGGCTTGTTCGGCAAAATACGCCGCGCCCAAAAGCCCTTGTTCTTCACCCGGCACGGTCATAAAAATTATTGTCGCGTCAAATTTTCTCTTACTCATTACACGCGCAAGTTCAATGACGGCGGCGGTTCCTGAAGCGTCGTCATTCGCGCCCGGCGCATCGCAAACGGCATCAATCGGCGACGAACACATCGAATCGTAATGCCCCGAAACAACATAAATTCGCGTCGGATCGGTCGTCCCTTTCAATGTCGCAACAACATTCGTCAAAATCGTCGGCTGCGAAATCCGATTCGATTTCGGCTGTTCAAAAGACTGCTTTTCAACCTGCAAACAACCGCCGCAATCAGCCGAGATTTTCTGAAATTCCGCAAAAATCCAATCCCGCGCCGCGCCGATTCCGCGTGTCGCGCTTGTTTGCTCCGACAAAGTATTGCGCGTTTCGAAACTGACAAGTTTGCGAATCGAATTTTCAATATTCTTCGCCGAAATTTCCCTGAGCATTTTCTGAATTTCAGGGTTCAAAGTTTCCTTTTTCGCCTTTTGAGCAAAGGAATTCACCGCAAACATGCAGAAACACAGAGTTAATGCAAAAATAATTTTTAATTTCATAATTTGTAGAAATATTAAATCAATTTTGCGCCAAATTATCTATTCAAAACGTCATAAGCCTGCAAACGGCTGCCGTCCGCCGAATAAAGCAAGCCGCTTGATTCGTCCGTCGTAAAACGTGCGTCGGGATCGGAAACTAGAATGAAGCGCGAATCGCGTCCGGTGTGAACGTTAACGCCGACCAAGCCTTTTTTGTCGAAAGGGCGCGGCAAATCGGTGTAAAAATACATATAATTTCCGCGCAAATCGACAAGGCGTTTGCGTTTGAGAAAATAGTCGGAAAGACGTTCGACCTGCCGGATCGGGTCAATTCTATCAAGAAAACTTTCCTGCACATCGGCGCGCGAAGGCGTGATTTTGCCGAGGATATTCGGACGCTGAATCTGCAAACCGTTGACGCGATTTAAAAGATTCGGCGTGCGCGAGGCAATGCCAAAAACGCTGATTTGATTTGTAACGTAATTTCTCGCCGAATTTGTCGCCAGAGTTGTTAAATCAAAAGAAGAAAAACGCGTCTTCAATCCCGACCAGCGAAGCGACAAAACCGAACGCGCAACGTTCGCGCCACGCACAATATTCAACGCGGAAGTCGCCAAGCCGCCGTAGCGAAAATAGATCGCCGCCGCCCGCAACGCAATGCCCGTAACAATACGAAAAACTCCCCGTGAAGGCGGTTTGTGTTTAACTCGCCAAACTTCGTTTGGACCGGAGCGCAGGCTGCCAGCCTGCAATGCGTTTGAAAAACGCAAAATCGAATTCGATTCTGCGAAGTTTACACCCTTGCTCGCGCGCGGGTTTCCGTCTTTGATGTCGAAAGCAGCGATTTCATCGCGTCCGCCGACAACGGCGTTTCCCCCCTCATTGATCAAGACAAACTGCGCTTTTTCGACATCGTGTTCAAATTTCGCTATGCGCTTGCCGTTTCGCGCATCGAGCGAGACCAGATCGTTTTTGTCCGCGACAAAAATCGTGTTCAGATCGGTAAAAACAAAATTCGTCAAACCTTTGTCCGCGCCTTTCCAGCGCCAGAGAGTTTTGCCGTTGCGGGTGTCAATCGCCGAAATGCCGAGCGAACCTTTTTCGTCGATTTCACCGTCTTTAATGCGCGTAAATTGCCCGCCAGTTCTGACATATAAAACATTTCCGACAACCGCCATTTCTGCCGAAATTCCCAGATCTTTGGCTTCCCATTCGATTTTGAAATTTTTGCGATTTATGGCGCGAACTTTTCCGCGTCCTGACGCATAAAGATATTTTTCATCAAAAACCGGATCGGCTTCCGTCAGAGCCAAGCCGCTTTCGTTGACCTTGAATTTTTCGCGTTCGCCCTCTTTTCCGGTTTTGGCGTCATAGGACGTAACGCCTTCATAAAACAGATAAACTCTGCCGTCTAACATCAACGGCGCACGATAATTGTCGAGCGTAAAAGGAATTTCGCCCAAATTTTCGCCGAACCGCGAAGGCATCATTTCAACGTCTGATCCAAGCTGTTTTTTCCAAAGTTCTTCGCCGTCCGAAAGCCGCAAAACGTGAACGACGGGCGAGCGTTTCAATTCCTCGCCGATCTTGCCTTTCGCTTTTTTTACCAACACAACCGCGAGCAAATCCTGTTGCGGATCAACAGCGAGCTGCATCACATCGCCTTTGACTTTATCCGAACGCCAGATCGTTTCGCCCGAAAGCAGATCAACCGCTTCTATGCGCGATTTGTCGCCCAAATCGAGAGAAACCAAAATCAAATCAGTCGCCGGAATCGGCGTGATCGAAGTTTCATCCAAACCCTTGTGTTTCCTGCGCCAAAGCCTTTCGCCTGTCTGCCCGTCAAGCGCAAAAAGTGAATTTTCCGTTCCGGCGAGTACGATCCCGAAATCGGTCGTTTGATAAAATTGAATCTTGGAATCGAGATTTACGTTCCAAACCGGCTGCGCATTTGAGAAGACAGTGAAAAAGCAGCAAAGACATAAAAGTAAGACAAAAACTTTCATACAATTATTATCCACAAAAAACACGAATTATCACAAAAACTTGCGTCAATTCGTGTGATGCCCGTTTCGGGGAGAAAGTTTTGATTTTTATTGAATTCGGTACGCCTTGCTTTTCCAAACGACGATCACAACGCCTTTGAGTTTTTCCGCGATCTTACGCAGATCGCCGTCCAGCTTTTTATATTCGCTCGAGCCGCGCGAGACATATTTCAACGGCGGAAGCATCATATTTGAGCCGCGCTGGTAAGCGGAATCGATCCACGCATCGCCTTCGCGACGGAATGTTTTGCCGCCAATGTTGATTGATTCACGTTCTTTTGCATCGGCTTCTTTCATAGCCTTTTTCCGCGCATCCTGGTTTAGCGCGCCGGAAGCCGCGGGCGATATCCCTTTAAGCGCAGACTCGTCATCCTTGGCTTCATCGCGATCCGCGCGCTGAGCTTCGTTTTTTAATGGTTGGCTTACTTCCGCGTTTCCGGCGCCGATCTTATTCTTCGCCGAATCCGACGGCTGAACGGCAAGTGGTTTGTTATCTTCCGAAACCAAGCCGAAATTCGATTCGGATTTCTCGTTCGGGGCGGGTTTCGGAAGCGCGCGCGCCAGATCTACGGAATTATTTGCGGCAAGAGTTGTATTCGACTCGGTTTCAAAAGCGGAATTCGCCGGCGCGGAAGCCAAGGGCACATTTGCCGCCGTTGCAGGCGCGCTTTTCGACTCCAACGTCGTTTCGCCCGTTTGCGAAACTTCGGCATTTTTTAACGTGCTGGTTTGCAAAACCGTAAATGCGATCATCGCGCCAAAGATCATCACCAACGCGCCGAGCGCGTAAGCCATTTTCGGAACCGCAAATAGCTTTTGATACCACGGAATTATCGACGCCGCGGCTTCTTCAGCGTGAACAAATTCACTTGCGGGTTCGGCATTGAGCAGAATTAAATTCGAGAGAATTTTTCGACATCGGTCACAATCCGCGAAATGCGCAATCGAACGCATTTTCGCATTTTCCGGCAATGCGTTTTCGGCAAATGCGGAAATTTCGTCCGCGTCGAGATGCGTGCTCAAGCCCGCGGCGGTTGCGGACGGTTCGGACTGCATCTTTCTTAGAATCGCGTCAATTTCCTTGTCGAATTCGTTTATCATCGTATTATTTGCCGAATCTTTCCGGCAAAAAACCCATTTACAGAACGCCTTTTTCAAAAACTTCTTGCGCGAGCGCCAAAACCGTTAGAATTACGAACATTTTTTCCAAATTTACGCCAAGTTTTGAAGCCGTTTCGGATAAGTACCGCTTGACTTCGGTTTCGCTCCAACCGTGCTCGGCGCACAAAATTTTCTCGACCGATTTTCTGATCTCGTTTTGAACACGCGCAAGTTTTCGGCTTGCGGTCGCTTCGTGAAAACCTAGACTCGCGCCGATATCTTTTAACTTCAAATCGTCAAAATAGTAAAGCTTCAAGATCAACTTATCTTCGGCTTCAAGCTTTGCGATCGCCTTTTTCAAAGCTTCCGAAACGTCTTTTGCGGTTCGGTTTTCGGTCAAAATTTCTTCCGGATTTGCGGAATGCGAAACAACCAGCTCGTTTCCCGTTTTTTGCGACGAATCTTCCGCCAGATTTTCAAATTCCCGGTTTTCTTCGATTTGGACGAGCTTCGAAGTTTTGCGAAACTCATCGATCGCAAGCTGATTTGTGATCGCGCGAAGCCAGCCGCCTAGACTTCCGCGCCCCGAATAATACGAAAGCTTTGTTTTTAATTTCCCGTCCTTGTCATGTTTTAAGCCATAAAGTTCCGCCCAGATAGAGCCTGCGAGATCTTCGGCGTCTTCGGCATTTGAAGAAATTTTCCGCGCCGCGGATTTTACCGTTGCGTCAAAATTCTTCACCAGATCTTCCCACGCCGCGGCGTCGCCCTTTTCGCACGCGACGATCAGACAAAGATCGTCCGCGCGAAGTTCATCGATAAACTCTTTTATTTCAAGACTTGAAGCGTGTTCGTTTTCCTTCAAAAGATATTTTTCGAGCGAAGACGCGACGCGCGAAAAAAGATCCGCAATGATGAGCTCGCGCGAATTTTCGGCGCGGGAAATTATGCGCGCAACGGCTTCTTCGATCGTGTCGTGATATTTTTCAAGCGGATTCATTGGAAAAGTTTAGTGAATTTTAACACTAATTTGAAAAAATCTGGAACAAATGTAATTGTTTGATGTCTAACAAAACAGGATGCCGAATTTTTTTTACTTTTGATAAATATTTTTCTTCTTTCCACTCTGCAGCAGAGTTTTGGGCAGGAAAGTAAACCATCGGCGACAGACAATGCTATGCGCGGCATTCTAAACGGAAATGCTACGTATTTGCCTAAGCCCGAACTTTCACAAGAAGCGAAAGAGTTTTGCGTGAGCGGCAACGTCGAAGTCGGGGTTTTGATCGGAAAAAAGGGCGAGGTTATTGAAGCAACAGCAATTTCGGGCGACGAGCTTTTGCGGGATTCGGCGGTTAAAGCCGGGAGGAAAGCTGTATTCAATCAAAATCTCGCTGCTTCGGGTGCCGATACCAAAGGAATTATCGTCTATAATTTCGATTCTACTTCAAAATGCCTAACGGTTGGAATTGTTAATAAACGGGCGCTGAGGCTTCCGAAACCGCAAACTGCCACTTTAAATCTAGAGATCAAAAAAGAAGAAATTGTAGCAGTTCAAATTATGGTTGATATGAACGGAAAAGTTACGAATGCAAAAGCAATTAATGGTGACCCAATGCTTCGCTTAATCTGCGAAATTGCTGCGCGCCAGGCTACATTTTCGCCGACTTTGATCAATGGTCCGCCGATAACAGTAAAGGCGCTGCTTGTTTATAAATTCAGACCCGGCGGAAAAATCGATACGGATGTAGAGAGCAACGATAAAGATTCCGTCGGAACTCCGATAACCCTGGTCGAACCGCCGCCGCCGTTTTGCAATTGCAGATTTGGAGAAAAACCGGGTGTTTTGGTTGAAGCGAAGGTGGATGAAAAGGGAATAGTCACCGAAGCAAAGGGTCTGTCGGGGCATCCGATTCTTAGAATTCTTTCCGAAAAAGCCGCACTCCAATCAAAATTCCTGCCTACCAATCTAAAATCGAAAATATTGATTTTCTACCACTTTAAATCACTCGGCGAAGGCGGAGCAGACGCCGTGATCGACCGCATTGAAATAAAACAAGTCGTGATCAATTAGAACAAAGGTTCTACCGAAACCGCGGTTCATTGGAGTGACACGCCGCGAATCCAATTAAAGCTTGCTTTCTCGCTTCTGCTCGCTCAAAATATTAGGAAGATGTCTGAGCAAGATTTTTGGGAAAATCCGCGAGGAAGGCTGTCAGCGCGATGACGACCGAAATTTTTTCCGTAAGAGGAAATGATTTTGTTTTTGAAGCGATCCGGATGACGGTAAGCAGATCCGTCGAATTCCGGCGCGGGCTTCTGGAAAAGAAATTAGCCCCGGATAAACGCGGATATCGCGGATTTCGGAAATTGATGACAAAGAATGTTTTATCGGTAACAAATCCGAAATCCAAAATCTAAGATCCAAAATCGGATTATGGCTAAATCTATCAATCGTTACTTTCACTTTCTTGCGTCGTCAAAAGGCGCAAAGCCTTCCGGCAGACTTTGGTATCCGGCGGCTGACGTTTATCAAACGCCCGACGGCTGGCTGGTAAAGGTCGAGCTTGCCGGCGTTTCGCCCGAAGATCTGGAGCTCGACATTCAGGGAAATCAGCTTTATCTCGCCGGAACTCGCCGCGATAAATCCTGCGCAGTCGGCGTTTCGTTTCATCAAATGGAAATAACTTACAGCCGTTTTGAAAAGACTTTGCAATTTCCGGCTTCGATCGAAGGCGCGCGCATCGAACATAATTTTGAAAACGGGTTGCTGATAATTCGCTTGTGGAAAGCGGATGATGAGAGATCTTAAGTTTTATGGCTGAAGAAATATTACAGGAAACATTACCGGAACCGCCGACTCCGCCGCACGAATTTGAGGTTGCGGTTCTGCCGCTGCAAAACACGACGCTTTTTCCGGAAACGATCGTGCCGCTTGCCGTCGGGCGCGAGCGCTCGGTAAAGGCGGTCGAATCTTCGCTTGAATCCGAAGAAAAATTCATCACCTGCATCACCACCAAAAATGCAGACGTGACCGGGCAGGACGCAAAACCGGCTGATCTTTATTCGGTCGGCACGGTCGGCACGATCAAGCGGATGATGCGCAACGAAGACGTTTTGCAGCTCATCGTTCAGGGCGTTGACCGCGTGCGGATTCTTGAATGGAAACAGGAACAGCCGTTTTTGAAGGCGCGCGTCGAGGTTTTGCCCGATCTCACCGTCACGGACTCCGAAGAAGTCGAGGCGCTCAAACGAAATATTCACGGAATGATCCAGCAGGCGCTGGCGCTGCTTCCGCAGGTTCCGCCGGAAGTTCGAATGGCGGTTTTGTCGCAAAATAATCCGGTTCAGCTTGCATATTTTCTCGGTTCGGTGCTTGATCTTGGCGCGGAAAACGAGCAGAAAATGCTGGAATCTTCAACGGTCGACGAGCTTTTGACAATAATGCACGCCTCGCTTGCGCGCGAGCTTGAAATTATGCAGATCCGCTCCAAAATTGCGACGGAAGCGCAAACCGAGATGGATAAATCGCAGCGCGATTACGTTTTGCGTCAGCAAAAAAAGGCGATCGAAAAAGAGCTTGGCGAAGACGAAACAGGCGAAAAGGCGGAAGCCGCGCAGCTTCGAGAGCGGTTGGAAAAAGCCGATTTGCCCGACGACGTTCGCAAAGAAGCAGACCGCGAACTCAAACGAATGGAGCAGTTGCCGCAGGCGGCGCCGGATTATCACGTTATTCGAACATATCTTGAATACGTTTTGGAATTGCCGTGGAAAAAATCAAGCGAGGAAAAGCTCGATCTTGACGAGGCGCAGAAAATTTTGGACGCAGATCATTACGGCTTGGAAGATATCAAAGAGCGAATTTTGGAATCGCTCGCCGTCGTCAAGCTTCGTCCGGATTCAAAAAGCCCGATCATTTGTTTTGTCGGACCGCCGGGCGTCGGGAAAACCTCGCTCGGGCGCTCGATCGCGCGCGCATTAGGACGAGAATTCGATCGGATCTCGCTTGGCGGAATGCGCGACGAAGCCGAATTGCGCGGGCATCGACGAACTTACGTGGGGGCAATGCCGGGCAGGATTATCCAAACTTTGCGGCGCGTCGGCGTAAATAATCCGGTGATGATGCTCGATGAAATAGACAAGCTCGGAATGGATTTTCGCGGCGATCCGGCATCGGCGCTGCTCGAAATTCTCGATCCGGCGCAGAACAATTCTTTCCGCGATCACTACCTCGATCTGCCATTCGATCTTTCGAAGGTTTTCTTTATCGCGACGGCGAACCAGATCGCGCCGGTTCCGATGCCACTCCGCGATCGAATGGAAATCATCAATCTTGCCGGCTATTCTGACGCCGAAAAACTGAATATCGCAAAGCAGTATTTGATTCCGCGACAGATCATGGAAAACGGATTGACGCCCGAGAAGATCGAAATTACGGACGACGCGGTGAATCTTTTGACGGCTCGCTACACTCGCGAAGCGGGCGTTCGGCAGATCGAGCGCGCGATCGGAAATCTGGCGCGAAAAGTTGCGTTGAAAGTTGCGCAAGGCTCGACGGAAAAATTTACGATAACGGCAGATGAAGTAAAAGAATATTTGGGCGCGCCGCGATTTTATCCCGAAGAAGCGCGAAACGAACTTCCCGCCGGCGTTGCTACCGGAATGGCTTGGACGGAAATGGGCGGCGAAGTTTTGTTCATTGAAGCAACGCTGCTTCCCGGAAGTTCGGGTTTGACGTTGACCGGACAACTCGGCGACGTAATGAAAGAATCGGCGCAGGCGGCGCGTTCGTATCTCTGGTCGCATGCTTCTGAACTTGGCATCGATTCGAATGTCATCAAGGAAAACGGCGTTCATCTGCACGTTCCCGCCGGGGCAATTCCGAAAGACGGACCGAGCGCGGGCGTGACGATGGCTACCGCTCTGGCGTCAATATACACCGGCAAAAAAGTGCGCGGCGACACGGCAATGAGCGGCGAGATTACGCTTTCCGGTTTGGTTTTTCCTGTCGGCGGACTAAAGGAAAAAATTCTTGCGGCGCATCGCGCGGGAATTCGACGAATAATTTTGCCGCAAAAAAACGAAGCAGATATCGAAGATATTCCGGAAGACGTTCGTAAGGATTTGGAGATCATTCCGGCAGCTCGAATTAACGATGTTTTGAGCGCGGCTTTGCAGAATACGCAAATCGAACCCGAAGGTAAAGATTATCCGATTCAGAACCTCGAAGGTGATTCTGATCGACCCGGCGAAACGCTCGCAGCTAAAGAAAAATAAAAATCGGTAAAAGTTTTCAAAAACTTGCCTTTCAGATAGCAAAATCAAACAAAATCGGTGTATGCTTATAGGTTGAAGTGTGATGCGAAGGTCTTTCGTGCGAAGTGAGGCTCAAGCGGTTTTTGAGTGCGACAATCTCTTTTCAAAACACAAATCATTTAACATACGGAATTTAATATAAAATGGCATTTAAGTCTTTATTTAGTTTATTTTCGAGCGATTTAGCGATAGACCTCGGAACGGCAAACACGCTCGTTTACGCAAAAGGTCGGGGCATCGTCGTCAGCGAACCGTCGATCGTCGCGATCAACAAAGTTACCAATCAGGTCGAAGCCGTCGGGCGCGATGCGAAGGAAATGCTCGGCAGAACACCGGGAAATATCGTTGCGATCCGTCCGATGAAGGATGGCGTCATCGCGAATTTCGAAGTCACCGAAAAAATGCTCCAGCATTTTATCCGAAAAGCTCATAACGGAAAATCGTGGGTGCGCCCGCGCGTCGTTATCGGAATTCCTTCGGAAATCACTCAGGTCGAACGCCGCGCGGTCGAAGATTCGGCGTATCGCGCGAAAGCATCGGAAGTTTATTTAGTTGAAGAAGCGATGGCGGCAGCGATCGGCGCGGGGCTTCCCATCACCGAACCGCACGGAAATATGGTCGTGGACATCGGCGGCGGCACGACCGATATCGCCGTAATTTCTTTATCCGGAATCGTTTACTCGCGCGCCGTCCGCGTCGCCGGAAACGAGATGGACGAAGCGATCACGCAATATATAAAACGAAAATACAATCTTTTGATCGGAGAACGAACTTCCGAAGCGATCAAGATCGCGCTCGGTTCCGGCTTCCCGCTTGACGAGCCGCTTTCGATGGAAGTTCGCGGGCGAAACCTGATCGAAGGTATTCCCAAAACGATCACTATCACCGACGAAGAAATTCGCGAGGCGCTTTCCGATTCGGTTTCGACTATTATCAATGCCGTACGCGTTGCGCTCGAGCGCACTCCGCCGGAGCTTTCCGCCGATATTGTCGAACGCGGAATCGTTCTCACCGGCGGCGGCGCGCTGCTGAAAAATTTGGATAAACGATTGATGATCGAAACCGGCTTACCGGTAGTTTTAGCGGACGATCCGCTATCTTCAGTTGTGCTTGGAACGGGCAAAATGCTTTCGGATTTTGAACTGCTCAAGCGCGTCAAATGGGATAATTCATTGATGACAGGAAGCTAAGCAATTACGAATTCAAATTACGAATTACAAATCACGTAATTTGAAATTCGTAACTCGTAATTGTAAAGAATGGTCGAGCGAAGCCAAAAAGAAGTTTGGAGACTGACGCCGTGGCTGGCAGTTGCCCTACTTTTGGGAAATTTCATCTTGATGGCATTTGACGCTCGAGAGCGCGAATCAAATCAGAGAGTGGTTAGGGTCTGGGCTCAGGCGGTAGCCGACTTTGTTCAATCTCCCGTTTCGTCGGTTAGTTCTTCGGTTAGCGGTTATTTCCAGTCAATTTCAAGTCTTCGAACCGCTCAGAGCGATAATGACGCGCTGAAGCAGCGGATCCAGGAACTCGAGGTCGAACTTCAGCAAAAGGGAGAATTAACGGCAGAAAATGATCGGCTGAAAACGCTTCTCGAACTCAAGGAAGATTCCAAATACAAAGTTTTACCGGCGCGCGTTATTGGGCGCGATCCGTCCGCCTGGTTTAATTCCTCGATCATAAATCGCGGCAGTCTCGACGGCGTTAAGCTGAATATGGCGGTTGTCACAAACGGCGGGCTTGTCGGTCGCGTGACCGCCGTAAGTCCTTTGACAGCACAGATTGACGCGATAACAAAGGATAAAGCCGGGTTGGGCGGCGTTATCGGCGAACTCGGCAAATCGAACGCACTCGGCGTTCTGCGCGGCACCGGCAAGAAGGAATTGCTCGAGATGGATTATGTGCCGGGCAGCGTCGAAGTTAACGTCGGTGAAATCGTTTATACGACGGGGCAGGACGGCATTTTCCCCGCCGGTTTGAAATTGGGTGAAGTCGTTGAGGTCACGTCCGGCTCGGCAACGGTGCCGCACAAGATCCTTGTTCGTCCGAGCGCCAATTTTTTCTCGATGCAGGAAGTCGGGGTACTTTTATATGAACCGCCGCCGCGTCCCGAGTTTGAAAAGGCTCTACCGAATGCGGTGAAAGACGAGAAGAAGAAATAATTCCAGATTTCAAATTCCCGGATTCCAGATTAAATTTGGAATTCGAAATTTGATGGAACAGGTAAAGATCACAATTGCATTGGTTGTCGCAATTCTGCTTCAGTGGACGCTTCGAAACGTCGCCGAGCCGTTTGCGTATATCGACTTTCCGCTGATAATTGTGGTCTACGCCGCGCTTCAAAGAAATTCGATCAAAGCGATCATTTTCGGCACGATCGCGGGCATTTCGGTCGATGCGCTCAGCGGCGGGCTTTTGGGTGCCAACGGACTCTCTAAAACGTTGATAGCATACATAGTTTCGGAGATTGTCCGGCGGGTCTATATGGACAACCTTTTGCTGCAGATTCCCGTCATAGCAGGTGCTTGTTTTGCTGATAATTTGATCTATTACGGCGCGCACCGGCTGCTCGGTCAGGAGCCTTCGGTTTCGGTAATGACGACGATCGCCTATTCCGTCATCGGAACTACGATCGCCGGAACTATCGTTTATGTGATCTTAGGCAGCTTTTTTGTCGAAGGCGCGGTAAAACCAAGAAAGCGTGAGATGTTTTCTTCTCGGCGGCAGACGCGCCGGCGTAATCCGATCAGACTCGGACGAAAAACCTGATAGCGAATTATGAAGTTATACGATCACACTCAAAATTTGGACGCCAGAGTTGCCGCGATTCATATTTTCGCGTTTATTTTGCTTTCGATCCTGGGTGCGCGCCTTTACTATCTTCAGCTCGTCAAAGGCGACTATTACGCGGAAAAGGCTGAAAATCAAAGAGTTCGACTGATCCCAATCCCAGCGCCGCGCGGAGCGATCTTTGACCGCAATGGGAAAATTCTGGTTGATTCGCGCTCGACCTTCAACATCACGCTCGCCAATGAGCCGCTGAAGAAGATCGATATTTCCGAGCGCGTTGACGAATATGCGATCGGTCTTTCGCTCGAGCGGCAGTTTTTGATCGATCGTCTAAAATACATAAAAAACCAAAACGAATTTGAAACGATGGTTTTGAAGGAAAACGCGACGATCCAGGACATTACTTGGGTGGAGTCTCACGCGCTCGAATTTCCCGAACTTCGCGTCGAGCTTCAGCCGCAGCGTTTTTATCCGTTGGGAAAAGTGCTTGCGCACGTTCTCGGATACGTTGGTGAGATCAGTCCTAAACAACTTGAAAAAGAAGAGTTTAAAGATACTTTTCGTCCGGGCGACATAATCGGTAAAGGCGGGCTCGAACAATATTACGACCAATATTTACGCGGGCGCGACGGTTACCGGAAAGTTATCGTTGACAGCCGAGGACGCGTTCAAAGCGAGATCGAAGTAGTCAAGCCGCAAGCCGGGCAGGATCTGATAACGACGATCGATCTGGATCTGCAAATGGCTGCAGAAGAAAAACTTGCCGCTACGCCCACCAAGCGCGGGACGATCATCGCAATGGATCCGAACAACGGCGAGATGCTCGTAATGGCGTCGCAGCCATCGTTTGATCCGAATATTTTTATCCAATCGAGTTCTTCGCCGGAAGGACGCAAGCAAATCGCCGCGTATTGGCAAGACGAGTCGAGACCGCTTTACAATCGCGCTATCCAGGGACGCTATCCGCCCGGTTCCACATGGAAAATTCCGGAATCGGTCGCCGGCTTGCAGCAGGGCGCGATAACGATCGCGCGTTCGAATCTCGCTTGCGGCGGCGGAATACAGATCGGCAATAAATTCACGCGATGCATGGGCAATCACGGAAGTCCGCCTCTCAGTTACGCGATCACGAAGTCGTGTGACGGCTATTATTACCGTTTGGCGTTGAAAATGGGCATCGACGGTCTGACCGAAATGATCGAAAACTTTGAATACGACAAGCAAACCGGCGTCGATCTCCCAAATGAGAAGATCAGTCAAACTCCGAAAAGTTGGCGCGCTTCGGTAGAAAAACGCGAAGGAAAATGGAGCGATATTCGCACGGTCTACGCCGGAATCGGGCAAGACACGGTCGTCGTGACGCCGATTTCGATGATTCGCGCCGTATCCAGCGTCGGGGTGAATGGAAAAATGTTCGTTCCGCATTTTCTTAAAGAATTCAAACCGATCAGCGCGATCGGCAATGAAGGTGAAAAAAGCTATTTTCCGGCGCGCGAAGGATTTGCGTTTCAACGTCCGGAACCGAAGATCATTGAGATGACGGAAGAGCAGAATAAAGTCGTTTTGGACGGAATGTGGGGCGTCGTGCAAATTCCCGGCGGAACGGGCTACGGAATCAGAATTCCGAATTTTGAGATCGCCGGAAAAACCGGAACGGCGCAAGTTGCGAGTCTCGGAAAAGATGTTGGCGCAAATAAGGATCACGCATGGTTTGTGAGCTTTGCGCCTGCCTATAAACCCGAGATCGCTGTACTCGGACTTGTCGAAAACGTCGGATTTGGCGGAAGTTTTGCCGCGCCCGCGGTGAAAGGCGTTTACGATGCATATATCGCGAAGAAGCATCCGAATCTTTCGAGCGAAAAGGAAATTACGGTCAAATAAGAAATGGTTGCGGTAATCGAACGAAAAAATTTCAGGGATTTTGACTGGCTCGTAGGAGTTTTGGCGGTTGCGATCGTCTGTTTCGGCATCTGGCAGATCTATAATGCGCAGCCCGAGATGAATTACTGGAGCAAGCAGATCGTTGGGTTGGCGATCGCTTTGGTGGCGATGCTCGTCGTCGCCTTTATGGATTATCGGCGAATCGTCGACGCCGCACCGATCTTTTACGCGATCGGTTTGCTGCTTTTGCTTCTGGTTTTGACGCCGCTCGGCGTAAAGGTTAACGGACAGCAAGCCTGGTTAAAATTACCTTTGATCGGACAATTTCAGCCTTCCGAATTTGTAAAGATCCCAACGGTCTTGATGCTCGCCAAATATTTCGGCGCGCGTAAAGCCGGAACGCTGAAATTAAAGGAAATAATGATCGGTTTTGCGATCTTAGGAGCGCCCGTCGCTTTGATCATGCTCGAACCGGACGCCGGACAGACGATCACATATTTCCCGATCCTGGCGGTCATTTTGTTTTTGTCGTCGGTCAAACTCAGATATGTTTTTTTGGCGCTCGCGGCGGGACTGATCTTTGTTCCTCTCGCGTTTTATGTCGGAGTTCAGACCGGTAAGATCAAGCAATATCAGATCGAACGCGTCAACGTGATTCTCGATCCGGAAAACGCCGACCCGCGCGGGTATGGATATCATACGATCCAATCGATGATCACGGTCGGCAAAGGCGGCTTGTCAGGAATAAAAGGCGAAACGGAAACTTCGCAAAGCGTTTTGAAGTTTTTGCCGGAGCCGCACACCGATTTTATTTTTGCCGTAACGGCTGAAAATACGGGATTTATCGGCTGTATTTCGTTGCTTCTCGCGTATGCACTTATGCTTTCGCGGCTCGTCGCCGGTGCGCGGCAGGCGCCAGACCGTGCGGGAATGCTTGTCATAATGGCGATCGTGGGATTATTGTCTTTTCAGGCGTTTATGAATATCGGAATGGTTCTGGGATTTTTGCCGGTCATCGGAGTTCCTTTGCCGCTGATGAGCGCCGGGCTTTCGGCGATCCTGGCGACGTTTATAGCGATCGGATTTGTTATCAGCGTTAAGCTGCGCCGTTTTGTCAATTAGGAGTTTTTTAACATGGCAAAAGAATTTAAGAATATTAAGACAAAAGAAGTTTCGACGGTTCCCTCAAAAAATGGAAACTCCTGGAAATTTTTGTGGCTTCCGACGGCGCTGCTGCTTGCCCTTTCAGCCGGCGGTTTGACTGGAATTCTTTTCTCGTATTATTTAAACAATTCGCGTTATGCGACCGAAGTTTCCGCACTCGCAACGTATCGTCCGCCGCAAGTGACGACGATTTACGCCGATGACGGCGAGACCGTTTTAGCCGAATTTGCGATCGAAAAACGTATTCCGATCAAATACGCGGACGTGCCGCCGGTCGTCGAACACGCGCTTTTAGCCATCGAAGATTCGCGTTTCAAAGACCACATCGGAATCGATCCGTATCGAATATTAGGCGCTGTTTTTAAGAATCTGACGACCGGAAAAGTCGAAGGCGCATCAACAATTACACAGCAGCTCGCAAAGAATCTTTTTCTTTACAAAGACCAAACATATTCTCGGAAAGTCAACGAATGGATGGTCGCTTTACAGATCGAGCGTCTCTATACGAAAGAGCAGATTCTCGAAATGTATATGAATTACGTATTCTTGGGCGCGGGTTCTTACGGTTTTGAAGCCGGCTCGCGAACGTATTTCGGAAAATCTCTAAAGGATTTGAATCTCGAAGAAGCCGCCTTGTTAGCGGCAATTCCTAAATCGCCAGAATATTCGCCGACGCGCAATATGGATAAGGCGAAAGAGCGGCGAGACATCGTTTTGGATCAAATGGCGAAATATGGATTCATTTCGCAGTCCGATGCCGATGCCGCCAAAGCCAAGCCGATAAAGCTTGCGGATACAGCATATTATCAATCGCAGCCGAAATCGACTTCGTGGGATTATCCGGTCGAAGAAGTTCGAAAATATCTCGAAAACGAATATACGACGCGCGTCGCGCAAGGCGGCTTGAAAGTTTATACGACCATCAACGTCGAGGCGCAGATGCTCGCGACAAAAGCCGTCCGCGAAGGTTTGCGGCGATATGATCGCGGTCGCGGCTGGCGCTCTAATTATCAGAATATCCTGCTTGACGATGAAGCCGATCAGCCGATCACGGACGAAAAGGAAATTCAAAGCCGTCTGAAAAATTACAAACACGCCGATTGGTACGGAGACGAGTACGAAAAAGGCGAGTTTATTAAGGGTTTGGTGATTAGCGGAAATGCCGCCCGGGACGAAGTGACGGTTCGCTTTGGCAGATACTCGGCGATCGTGACAGCGAGTGAAATGGGCAGAAGCGGAAAACGCCCGCGCGAGGAACTGAAAATAGGTACTTTGGCGGAATTTGAGATCAAGGATGTCGACAATGAAAATCAGAAGCTTAATGTAGAGCTTTCGCAGGTACCGGAAATTCAAGCTTCGATCGTCACAATAAATGCGAAAAATGGCGAGATCGTGGCGATGGTCGGCGGTTATGATTTTGCGACGAGCAAATTCAATAACGCGACCCAGGGCTTGCGGCAAACGGGTTCGGCATACAAACCTTTTATCTATACCGCAGCGGTCGAATGGGGAATGACGCCCGATATGATCGTCAGCGGCGCGCCGATAAAAAAGGGCGGCTGGATGCCGCACAATTACGACGGCAGTCTGAGCCATGGAAACGTTCCGATGAAGATCGCGCTCGCAAAATCTTACAATATCGCTGCCGTTCATTTACTTGAAATGGTTGGAATTCAAACCGGTGCTCAAATGGTTCGGCGTTTTGGGATCACAAATCCGATGGCACCGTCTCTTCCGTCCGCGCTTGGTGCAAGCGAAGCTTCGCTGCTCGAAATGGTTTCGGCGTATTCCACTTTTCCGAATAAAGGGGTGCGCGTTCAGCCGCATCTGATCAGGAAGGTTTTAAATCGCGACGGCACCGTTCTCGAAGAATGGAAAAAAACAACGTATAAAGTCACCAACGAATACGTCGCATTGACGATGGTCGATATGATGCGCGGCGTCACCAGCGGCGGTGGAACAGCTCCGGGGGCGAGCGCAGGCGGACATCCGCTGGCTGGTAAAACCGGAACGGTAAACGATCACACGGACGTTTGGTTTGTCGGCTATACGCCGACCTATTCGACGGGTGTTTGGATGGGAAATCCTTTACGCAAAGAAAGTCTCGGTTCGGGAATGACCGGCGGAGGCGGCGCATTGCCGTTCTTTAACGCGTTCATGATCCCGTTTATGAAGGACAAAGAGCGCGAAACTTTCCCGAAAGTTCCGCCGATACCGGCTGAGATGAAGACAAAGATAGATCGCAATAAGCGAGAAGAACTTGAAAAACTGGAAAAGGCGGATGAAGCCGGCAAAACAACCGGCGTGCCGTTTAATTCTGGAACGACCGTAGTTACGCCTACGGACGGAGCGACTACGGACAAACCCACCGATTCCAGCGCTCCAACTGACGATAAACCGGACGATAAGGCGCGACCAAATCCGCCTCCGCGCGATGATAATCCGAAGCCAAAACCGGTAAATCCGTCCAATCCGCAGGCAGAGAAGCCGCAAGGCGCAACAAGAAAAGGAAAGAAGGGCGGAAATTAGTTAAAGGTAAAAACAAAAAGTGAATAGTGAGAATTTTGTTTCTTCACTATTCACTTTTTCCCTTTTCGTTATTCGCTATGCGAAAAACCTGCCGAGATAATGCGGCAGCATTTTGCGCCACCAGTCCCAGTCGTGTTTGACATCGTGTCCCCAAAGCTCAAGCAGATGCGGAATGTTTTTCGAGTGAAGAATTCTTGAAAAATCCTTGCTTCTTTCCGGCGCTTCAAACGCGCCTTGCCCGGTGACGATCACGATCGAATCCGCCTTTTGCAGGAGCGGCAAATAATGATCGTCGTTCAAATTTGCGACGTATTGCGCCGGGTTGTTGAAATAGACGTTGTTGTCGTAATAATCCTTCAAATACGAGCGAATATCGTAGCTTCCGCTCATCGCGATCGTGCCGCGAAAGTGATCCGGATGTCGAAAATAGCAGTTTGCAGCGAGAAACGCTCCGAGAGATGCGCCGGTCGTCAAAGGCTTTGCATCCTGCCCGCATTCGTCACGGATGAGCGGCAAAACTTCCTCCATAATATAGCGGTCGTAACGCGACAAAAGCTCGGCTTTCCATTGCGGCGAAGCTTTATCGTTGAGCAGACTGTAACGATTAACGGAATTTATCGAATATGCACGAAGCTGTCCCGATTCGATCAAAGGTTTTATCGCATCGACCAGTAAAAATCGCTCATATTCGAGAAAATCCGCCGCCGCCGTCGGAAACATCAAAAGCGGAAAACCGCTGTCGCCGTAAGCAACGAGCGGCATGTCCATTCCAAGATTGTGGCTATACCATGAAGTTGTATCGCGTCTCATTAAAATTCGCTCCGAAATTAGTTTAATTATCGAGGTTAAAAGAAATCGATTTCAACCGCAAATCCTATTTTGAGATCGCGATCTCGCGCTCGGTCGAATTATAGCCGCCGTTTTCGACAACCTTTCCGTCCTTATCGACCAACTCGAGTTTTACTTTATGCTTTCCTTCCGTCCAGCCTTTTAGCCAGATCGGTTCCCATTTGTCTATAAATTTCGCTTCGCCGCCATCGATCGAATAACGTACGCGGAATTCGCCGCCGTCGCTTGTTAATTTTGCGTTCGCGAGCCAGAAATCGATCATGATCGCCTCAGTGTCCGCGCCCTTGTATTCGCCTTTCGGACGGCTGTACGTCAAAAGCGGCTTAGCCGGATCGACCGCGCCCGCTTTCGAATTCTGCATATCCTTAAATTCCGGCTGCGGATTTGCGTTTGACATCTGCTGATTCGAATTCGTCGTCACCGGTTTTGACGTATCCGCGCCGCCATTTTTTACGGTGAATTTTATCATTTGAAACGCGCCTTCCGATTTGTAACTTTCGTGCCATGGGCGCGACGGGAAAACGCGCAAAGTGTGTTCGCCGTCGGAAACGTTTCTAAGCTCAAAATCGAGATCGATGTTGTAATAGGCTTCATACGGCTGGTTGTCGAGAATGATATGGATGTGATTTCCCGTTTGGGTTTCCATATCCTTCATCGGCTTGTAGCCTTTGAGATCGCCGGAAAGCTCTAATTTTACTTTGATGGTCGAGCTCGAAACCGTCGAATCCGCTTTCGGCTCGACAATTTTCAGAACCGGTTTTGCCTCGTCCTGTTCGCCGCGCTCAAGGGACATATCTTTGATCTTTTGCGGGCGTTCGGTTTCTGTCAAAACCTGCGGCGCAGGCGTGGTCATATTCGCTGTATTCGTATTTGTTTTCGGCGCGCTGCACGCCGCGATGAAAAGTAGTGTGATCAAACAAATAAATAATTTCATAATTCCTCCTTTTGGGAGCGCAGGCAGCCTTGCCTGCAATGAACGCGCAAGCGTTCAAAATATTTGGTTTTATTACGCCGCTTCCGCGACGTTTGCAGGCAAGGCTGCCTGCGCTCCTGATTCAAACCCAAAAACTTCTGCAAAAGTTGTGATTATTTTATCCTCAAC
Source organism: Pyrinomonadaceae bacterium (assembly GCA_041747435.1). Taxonomy (GTDB): domain Bacteria; phylum Acidobacteriota; class Blastocatellia; order Pyrinomonadales; family Pyrinomonadaceae; genus JBGTFE01. The sequence continues at coordinate 28,371 of JBGTFE010000066.1, forward strand.
TTCCGCCAGTTCAATTTCCCGTCCGAGAAGTTTTTCCATCGAAACGACCGGCTCGCCTTCGCAGGAAATTATCCAGTTAAAGTAGCTTAGATCGGTGTTCACGTTGAGCGCAAAACCGTGCGTCGTCACCCATCGCTTTATATGAACTCCGATCGCCGCGATCTTTCCCTCACCTGTGTGAACGCCGGTCAAACCTTCGATGCGGAACGATTCGATACCGAAATCCTTCATTGTGCGGATCAAAACTTCTTCGATATCGCGCACGTAACGGTGAACGTCTTCGCGATCGGGCGAAAGATTTATGATCGGATAGCCGACGATCTGTCCGATTCCGTGATACGTAACTTTCCCGCCGCGATTCGTTTCAAAAACCGAGACACCGAGCGTTTTCAGTAATTCGGCGGTAGCCAAAACTCCGTCGGTTTTTGCGCGGCGCCCGAGCGTGAACGTGTGCGGATGCTCTAAAAGCAGCAAAAAATTCTTTTCGCCGTTTGCGATAACTTCGCGTTCGAGCTCCTTTTGCAGTTCGAGCCCGGCGTCATAATCAAAACGCCCAAGACGGCGAACTTCCAGTGATCTTTCTCGCATCTTCACTTTAATGATAAAATTTTCCGTGTGAAAACGAAAAAGGGGAAGTTAAAATGAATAAAAATCTAATAAAGATCGGTCTTATATTATTGTGTGTGATGTCTTTCGCAGTCGCGGCGCAGGCGCAAAAAAAGAAAACGACGACGGTAAAAAAGCCGACGACTACGTCCGTAACAAATACCGCTGACGTTAAAGCCGGAGCCGAGAAAGTCTCGATCCAGATAAAAAACGTTTCGAAATTTATTTATAACCTTGGAATTATCGCGCGTTCGATCGAAGATCTCGACGTAGAGATCAAAGCCGGTAAAGCCTCGCAAAAAGGCATCGATCTAAACGCGGGCAACAAACAGGCTGTGATGACGGGTTTGAAAAATCTTCGCGCCGGTCTTGCAACATTAGAGACGGAGTTTCGCACAAAGCCTGCGTTGAGAGCGTACCTTTTGAAAATTGAAGGAATAACGGCTTTGTGCAGTCAGTCGGAAGATTACGCAAGCGCAGGGCAATTTATTTCGTCGGGCAGACCGCTGCTTACCGCGATCGAAAAGCTCTCTGACACGTTGGAAGCAATGCCTTAAGGTTTTTTCAGATCAGCAGTCGTCTCTTCCGTGCAAACTTCGGCGGATTTTTCTTTCGCGGCGGTTTCAGCTTTTATTTCTTCTTTTGGCAAACCGAGCTTTTCGCGAATGAACGCCTCGGTTTCAGCTTTAATGAACTCGCCGTTAATAACAAAAGCTTTTTCCACAAGCGTGTCGCCTTTGTTCTTTAATTGATTCGGAATCAAAAATAAATTCCATGGCGAGCCCCATTTTCGCGTGTCGCCGGTCGCCGTCCGGTATTCATAATGCGGAGTTTTAAGCCGGTCTTCCTTCGATTCAGATTCATATACGGCGGGAAATGTTATTTTGAAGAGATCGAGATTCGCCTTCATCGCTTCGACCGTATCGTATTCGCCGACGGCGATAATTTCCAGCCCGCTTGAGTGATATTTTTCGTAGAGTTTTTGGGTTAGCGGCGCCTGCAGTTTCCAATTTTCACACCACGGCGCAAAATAGACCACCATTACGAGCTTTTTCCCTTTTGCAAAATCGCGTAGATCAATCTCCTCGCCGCCCTTGATCGACTTATATTTCCAGTTTTTATATTTGAATTCCTTTTCGCCGAGCGGAGCGTATTCATGGGTTTGCGCCGCGCTAAAAGTAAAACTAAAAAGAAAAATTGCAAAAAATAAAAGCGTTTTCATATAAATTCCAATAATTGACTAACTTTTCAGATGCTACAAAACGCGCAAAAGATAGTATCAAAATCTCCTGTATTGCCGGATTCGCCGCCCGCTGAACCAGTGCGTGATGTTCAGATAAATACCTGTGCTCGCCGACAGACACGCCAAACCCGAAAATAACACCAAAAGCCAAATCTGCCAGCTTCCGGCAAAATAGTAAAAATGCGCCTGCCTAAAGAATTGGGTTTTCGCGCTCGGCGGTTCCGAATGTTTGGCTTCGCCAGTTTCGGCATCTATAAAGATCGAATCCGCACCAAGCCCGCCGATCGATTGATAAACCGGTTTTCCATCTTTCATTAGCAACGTCAAAGCCGTCGTCGGCAAAGTTTTTCCGGAAAGCTCGTTTGCTTTTTGCATCGCGTCCGCGGGCGAAACTTTTATTCGCACAGCATCGATCTTTTCGACAGTTCCGCCTTCCACCGTGTTCGGCAGCGCGTATAAAAGTCCGCTTAACGCCCACGCCAAAACCGGAATCGAAACAAAAATTCCGAGCCAAAGATGCATTTGATAAATATATTTTCGCATTTGTTTTAGATTTTAACGCAAAGGCGCAAAGAGGCGAAGACGCAAAGTATTTAAACGACAATTTCTTGGCGGCTTTGCATCTTTGCGTTAAGAAAATAAACGGTGTAACTTTAAAAAGATGACCGATCAAATCACCGTAACCGACATTTTTCGCCGCGCTTTGGAAATGAGAAAAGCGAATCCCGACGCTTCGTATAAAGACGTAAAATCGCAGCTTGTGAGTGAGTTTTCGCACAATCCGTTTCCATCGACTGCGCAGCTTACGATTCCCGAATACGACAACATCGCGCCAGAAGAAGATTGGACCGCCGGTCTGCCGGTCGTTTTGCGCGGCATTCAAACCGAGGATTGGAACGAGATCGCCCACGGAATAATCATCAGCCTTGAACAGGTCGAAAATTACCCGAAAGAATCGATGCGCGAAGACGCGCCCGAAAAAGAATGGCGCAACCGACACAAAGGCATCGCCGAAGAAGAAGCGAAAAATCTGAGCAAATGGATGCCGGAAGAATTGATGGCAATGGCGCAGCGAAACACCAAGAAATAGTTCCCTGAGTTCCAGAGTTTTAGAGTTCCAGAGTTGGAGGATTTAGATTTTTTTAACTCTGTGACCCTGTAACTCGGCAACTCTATTAACTTATGCAGGCGGTTTACGTCAAAGAATTCGGCGGCGCAGAAAATCTCGAAATTCGCGAAGTCGAAAATCCCGCAAAACCAAAAGGAACGCAAGCTTTAGTTCGCATAAGAGCTTCCGCTCTAAACCGCGCCGATCTTTTACAGCGACGCGGACTTTATCCGGCACCAAAAGGATTTCCGGAAAGAATTTTAGGTTTAGAATTCGCCGGCGAAGTCGCCGCGATCGGCGGCGATGTCTCAGAATTCCAAATTGGCGACCGCGTTTTCGGAATCACTGCCGGGGGCGCGCAAGCCGAATTTCTATTGACCGAAGGATCTCTGCTCGCGCGAATTCCCGAGAATCTTTCTTTTACAGAAGCCGCCGCCGTTCCGGAAGCCTTTATCACCGCGCACGACGCAATTCTTACACAAGCGAGCCTCAAAGAAACCGAAACTCTTTTAATTCACGCCGTCGGTTCCGGCGTCGGGCTTGCCGCGCTGCAGCTCGCAAAAGCGAAAAATATTAGAACTTTCGGCACTTCGCGAACGGCGGAAAAGCTCGAAGAATGTAAGAAATTCGGACTCGATGAAGCCATTTTGACGAGCGAAAACACGAATTTCGCTGAAATTATTAAGGAAAAAACAAATGGAAAAGGCGTTGACGTGATTTTGGATCTTGTCGGCGCAAGTTTTTTTCAGGCAAATCTCGAAAGTCTCGCGCATAAAGGTCGTCTGATGCTTGTCGGAACGCTCGGCGGCAGAACGGCGGAATTTAATTTAAGCATGGCGCTCGTCAAGCGTCTGAAAATTATCGGAACGGTTTTGCGCGCGCGATCGACCGACGAAAAAGCCGAAGCAACGAGAAAATTTGCCGAAGAAGTTGTGCCCTTATTTGAAAACGGAACGATAAAACCAAATGTCGACCGCGTTTTTCAGCTTAATGAAATTCAAGCAGCGCATGAATATCTGGAATCAAACGCGAGTTTTGGAAAGGTTATTTTGGAGATTTAGAAATTCGCGCGGCAGTTTCGTCCGAAACAATGCAAAGTCCCGCAATTTTTCCGGCTTCAAGTTTTGCGAGTTTTTTCTCAGCTGCGGCGTAGGTTAAATTTTTCGCGACGCACTTTTCAAACGAAACCACCGACCAACGCGCTTCGTTTAACTCATCCGCGAAACTCGCCGCTTTTGCTTCAACTCTCTTCTTTTTGCTTTTTGCCGCCATTTTCTTACGTGCCAAATTTAGCATAGCATCTGTTTGATTGTAAAAGTTTTAACCGCGTTGCAGTTTCAGAATAATCGCGGCTTGCTACGCCGATTTCGCAAGTAAGTTATAATTTTTTACGGATGAATTTCACCGAAACTATTTTTTTGACGGGTTTTCCGGGCTTTATTGCCGGACGGCTCGTTGAGCGCCTTGCAACCGCAGACACTCAGTTTTTCCTGCTCATTCAGCCGCAGTTTATCGAAAAGGCGAAAGCTGATATCGAAGAAATTGCCGCCAAAACCAAAACTCCGCTTGAAAATTTTGCGATCATCGAGGGTGATATAACGCAGGAAAATCTTGGAATTTCGGAAGCCGATCTTAAAATTATTCGCGAAGAAACGACCGATGTTTTTCATCTCGCGGCGGTTTATGATCTGGCGGTTTCAAAAGATCTGGCGTTTCGCGTAAACGTCGAAGGAACGGAGAACGTAAATAGTCTCGTAAAATCTCTCCAAAATCTGCGCCGATACAATTATGTTTCGACGTGCTACGTCGCCGGAAAGCGGATTGGCGAAATTCTCGAAACCGAGCTTGCGCACGACGCCGGCTTTCGCAATTTTTATGAGGAAACAAAATATCTTGCCGAAACGGCGGTCGAAAAATTGAAACACGATCTGCCGGTGACGATCTTTCGTCCTTCGGTCGTCGTCGGCGATTCAAAAACGGGCGAAACCGCAAAATATGACGGAATTTATTATTTGATCCATTATTTGCGAAAATCGCCTTCGCTTTTGCGATTTATAAACGTCGGAAACGACGATGTGAAGTTAAATCTTGTGCCGGTCGATTTTGTCGTCGAAGGCATCGCAGCGCTAACAAAAGACAAAAACGCAATCGGAAAAACCATTGCGCTTGCCGATCCGAATCCGTTGACGACAAAAGAACTTTTCGATGCGATCGCCGAAGCGATGACGGGCAAAAAATCGATTATCGCGCCGCCGCCGAAATTGGTCGAATGGTCGCTTTCGCTTTCGATTTCGCCGCCAATAACAGGTTTGCCGCTTGTCGGCGTGCCGTATTTTTTTATTTCGCAAACGTACGATACGAGCGTTTCAGAACAGCTTCTCGAAAAGCACAATATTGCGTGCCCGAACTTTCGCACTTACGTTAGAAATCTTCTGAAATTTGTGGCACTGCATCCGAACCTGTAGTTTTGAGCATCATAGCCGAACAGGGTTTTATGTTTTTTCTTCGATCAACATTTCTGCCGCTTTTTTTCGCCGCTTTATTCGCCGCTTCAGCGCATGCGCAATCAGCGCGCGTAACCCCGACACCGGTTCCAGATGATGACGAAAAAATTCTCACCGAAGAAATCAAACTCGGCGTTCTAGCCTTTGACGAAAGCGGAAAATTCGTGCCCGATCTAAAAAAAGAAGATCTCGTGATCTCGGAAAACGGACGGCTTCATCAGGCGACGAGTCTGAGACGCCTTCCGGCAAATGTTTTGATAGTTCTCGACGTCGGCAGCGAAATTTCATACGCAAAACGCAATAAGATCACCGCTGAAACGGCAAAAGCGCTAGTCAACGCACTGCAAGCGGACGATTCCGTCGCTGTGATGCAATACGGCGATAAAGTTGAGATTCTCTCCGATTGGACGCGGGATAAAGAGTTTCTTAACGAAATACTCGACTATAGAAAGCTCGGTTTCGGCAGGCGTTCAGCTTTTAATTCCGCGCTCGATTCGGCAGTGAATTTCTTTCAAAATTCGCCGCTTGAAAATCGTCACCTGATTTTGATCACGGACGGAATCGACAGTTTCAACGACACAAAACTAAAAGAAGCGTGGCAAAAAAATCTGCTTTCGTCTGATATAAACGTCCACGTAATAAGCTACACAACCATGCAGCAAAGCGTGCTTGCCCCGAAAAAATCGATCTGGCAAAAAGGCGAGCCGACGCCGCGGCGTCTGCCCGAAGAAGTTTTGATCGCGCTGCCAAAAGATCAGCAGCAAATTCTGCGTATGCCGCGCCTCGGCTCGATCAATACCGATCGCGCGATGATAAGAAAGCGAAAACAGGAATCGGAAAGTCTCAAAAAAAGCGAGAAGCTTCTTACGGCGATCGCCGAAGATACGAACGGCGAGATCTTTTTGCCGGAAACAAAAGAAGAAATGATCGAAAAAATGGCGACGCTCGCAAAAAACATCGATTCACAATACGTCGCGACATACACGCCAAAAAACCCGCTTAACGACGCCGCCGACGGCGAAGTCCGCAACATCGAAGTCACTTCGCGCCGCGCCGATATTCAAATTCAAGGCAAGCGAAAGTTTGTTGTTAATAAATCGAGTAAATAAATCTTCAAAAAACTTAAGCGCGGGTGATTTCAACATCGCGGTTTCGACACCCGCGCTCGAAGAAATATTTGCGACACAAAACACAGCCGCATCAAGGCAAACATGACAACATTGGTTTGCACGCGGTATTCTTTATTTGAACCGAACACGAACACCCTTATGAAAAGTCTTATTGAATGCGTCCCGAATTTTAGCGAAGGACGCAATATGTCGGTTATCAAACAAATTACGGACGAAATCGGAAAAATCGACGGCGTAATGCTGCTCGATGTCGACCCCGGCGCGACCACAAATCGGACGGTCGTAACTTTTGCGGGCTCGCCCGCCGAAGTTTGTGAAGCGGCTTTCGCGGTCGTCAAAAAGTCTAACGAATTGATCGATATGCGTTTTCAAAAAGGCGACCATCCGCGTTTCGGCGCAACCGACGTTTGTCCGTTGGTCCCGATTTCGGGAATTTCGATGGAAGAAGTTGCCGAATACGCGCGCAAGCTTGGAAAGAGAATAGGCGAAGAACTTGGAATTCCCGTATTTCTTTACGAAAATGCCGCAACAAAAGAGGTTCGCAGAAACCTTGCAAACTGTCGCGAAGGGGAATATGAATGCTTAAAAGACAGAATTTCGAGTCAGGAATGGAAGCCGGATTTTGGACCTAACGAATTTAACGAAAGCGTAGCTCGTTCAGGCGCAACCGCCGTCGGCGCCAGAGATTTTCTGATCGCGGTCAATTTTAATCTCAACACCACTTCAACCCGCAGGGCTAATGCGATTGCTTTTGACGTCCGCGAAAAAGGTCGTCCGAGGCGAGAAGGAAACGCGATCACGGGCAAACCGATTTTGGATGAAAAAGGTGCGCGCGTAATGATTCCGGGAACTCTGAAAGGCACGAAAGCGATCGGGTGGTTTATCGAAGAATATGGCATCGCTCAGGTTTCGATGAATATTACTAATCTTTCTCAAACGCCTTTGCACGTGGCTTTTGAAGAAGTTTCCGAGAAAGCCGCAGCTCGCGGAATTCGCGTGACGGGGATGGAAATTGTCGGATTAGTCCCGAAAAAAGCGCTCATCGAAGCAGGCAAATATTACCTCGCAAAGCAGCGCTGCTCGCTTGGAATCACTGAAACGGAAATCATCAGGGTCGCAATAAGATCAATGGGTTTAAGCGATCTGAAACCCTTTGATCCGGCTGAAAAAATCATAGAATATGTTTTGGAGGCTGAGAACAAAACGAAAAAATTAGTTGATTTGACCTGCACAGAGTTTGCGGACGAAACCGCATCCGAATCGCCCGCGCCCGGCGGAGGTTCTATCTCGGCTTATCTCGGCGCTTTAGGAGCGGCGCTGGCGGCGATGGTCGCTAATTTGTCTTCGCACAAAGCAGGTTGGGACGAACGCTGGGAAGAATTTTCACATTGGGCGGTCAAAGGTCAGGCGATAAAAGACGATTTGCTTGCCTTGGTTGACGACGACACGAACGCCTTCAATAAAGTTATGGACGCTTTCCGCTTACCCAAAGGCACTGACGACGAGAAAGCCGCCCGCGGCGCCGCCATTCAGGAAGCGACCAGGTACGCCACCGAAGTTCCTTTTCGCACGATGCAGCGAGCCTTTGATGCCTTTGAAGTTATCAAAGCGATGGTCGAAACCGGAAATCCCAATTCCGTCACCGACGCAGGCGTTGGCGCGTTATGTGCCAGGTCGGCGATCCGTGGCGCATTTCTAAATGTCCGCATTAACGCAGGCAGTCTGAAGGATAGAGATTCTGCGGATTCGATTTTGCGGCAAGGTGCGGAAATCGAGAGGAAGGCAATTGAGCTTGAAGCCGAGATTCTGGAAATGGTAAATAAAAAGATCTGATCTTTGTTTGCGCGCCGCTTCTTCGATAAAACGGGTCAGCCATAATAATTTCCGGTCGTGTAATAAAAAAGTAGCCCGAGCAGGAATAAGCTGAGCAGGATCGAACCCACAAGAAGCAGGATCAAAATTGCGATCATCGCAAAAACAAAAACATAATCGCCCGTCGTGCCTTCGCCGGTGCCGCGTTCGCGGATCAATTCGATGTTTTGTTTGTTCGACTTCCAGAAAAAGTCGAAAGCATCGCCAATAAACGGGATCGCGCCGACGACATAATCGAGCCCGATGTTAAAAGCCATTCGAAGCAGCGTAATTTTCGGAACGCCGTGTCGCGCGCCCGCGACGAGAATGTAAAAGGACGCGAGCGAAGTCGCGACGTCGCCGACATTCGGGATCAAGCCGATCAGCGCGTCAAGCCCGAAACGCCAGCCGACAACCGGAATTTTTATCCAATCGTCTAGATAGCGCGACAGATCTTCGAGACCTTTCTCCAGCTCGATTTGCTTGCGCGCATCTCGGATCAGAGTGCCGCGTTTTTCTAGAGGTTCAAGATTTTCCATTTTTGATAAATTGCCTCCAGCTTTAGCTGGAGGATCACGCATTGATAAAGGAACCGGCTTTAGCCAAACTTTGAGAAAAGCACCAAGCATCCTGTTTGCTTTAGCTAAAGCTGTTCGGATGCATTTATTTTAACTGGGCTAAAGCCCGTATCCTTTAATCACCTAAACCACCAGGTAAAGCTTGGCAATTCATAAATCATTTTTTCTTTCGCGGCGATTTTCCTTCGACGATCTTCACACTCAAAATTTTATCGCCGCGCACGATTGAATCTACGATTTGCATATCTTTTTCGTTCACGCGACCGAAGATCGTGTAGCCGCCGTCAAGATGCGGCTGCGGCGAATGCGTGATGAACCATTGCGAGCCGCCCGTGTCTTTGCCCGAAAGCGCCATTCCGACCGCGCCGCGTTCGTATGAAAGCAGGTTCAGCTCGCAGCGGATTTCCCAGCCGGGACCGCCGTTGCCGTCGCCGCGCGGGTCGCCGTCCTGCATCACAAAATTCGGAACGACGCGATGAACCGCCAAGCCGTTAAAATAACCGGATCTTGCAAGCTTTATGAAATTATCAACGGTCAAAGGCGCGTCTTCCGGCAAAAGATCGATTGTAAACGTGCCTTTTTCGGTCGTCAGAACGGCTTTGGTTTGACGGTTTTTGCGCGAAACGGCGCGTGTGTAGTCGGCGTTTGTGTTCAAAATTGCGCCGAGCTTTGTTCCGAAAGCCGGCGAATATGGCGAAAGCTGATCATCCTTGACGGCGAGAGAACGCTCAATCATTTCCCGCGCTATTGGTCGGTCGAGCTTTTTCAAAATCTCCAGCGCTTTCTTGCGTACTAGATAATCTTCTGAGTTTACAGCGGTAATCAGTATATCGAAATCGGGTTGGTCTTTATCGAGCTTAAAAAGCGCATCGAGGATCGCGAGCTGCGCATCGTTATAATCTTTATCGAGTATGACCGCTTTGATAAAAGCGGATTCTAAAGCGTTGACGTTTTCCTTTGACGCAGGTTGATCGGCTAGGATCTCCGCAACCGCCACGCGGATAAATGGATCCGGCTCGGTTTGCAGCATCGGGCGAAGAATATTCGAAGTGTTTTCGGATTTGAAAGCTGCGAACGCGCGAAGCAGATCCGGAATAGCAAATCTTGTATTATCGGTCGCTTTATCTTTTGCCGGAGTATTAACCCAAATTCCGATCAATTGAACCAGCAGAAGCCGCACTTTTAATTTTGTCGGATTATTTTTGTCGTTTGATTCGAGATTTGCGATTTCACCGAGCGCCAGAAATGCCGCGGAACTCGTTCGCCAATCTTTGGTAAAGATATCTTCGGGGATTTCTTCGATTGAATCGGCATAAACTTTCGGCGCGATTCGCGCGACGGCAATCTCAGTTTCCGCCGATGAATATTTGTCAGCCTGCCGGAGATCGTCAAGAAATTTGACGGCTTTTTCATTATTCGTATTCGTCAGAATTCTGCCCAATGCGGTCGCAATTTCTAGAAGTTCATTTTTCTCGGTTGGATTCGCAAATTTCGATTTCTTGTAATCGGTTAAAAGCTTTTCGCCGCGCTCAAGTAGTTTTTCTGCCGCGTTTTTGTCCTTTAAATTTCCAAGCGAGCGGATTGCCGAAACTCTCACGCGCGAATCTTCATCGTCAATTGCAGAATTTAAAAGCAAATCAAACGCATATTTGTCTTCCGCTGCGCCGAGCGCACGCGCCGCGTTTGCCCGCGCAACCGCGTAATCGTCGCTCACTAACATTTTCCGCAAAGTCTCATTCGCGTTTTTCGCCCGAATCCGTGTCAAAGTATTCGCGGCATCGGCGCGGATTCGTCCGTCGGAATAAGTCAAAAATTTAGCCGTCGTAATCTCGCCGTTTTCGGGACGCGCTCTTAAAACAGCCGTTAATCCAAGCAAAATAATCTCGCGGTTTTGCTGTTTTGGATCGAGCAGTTGATCTTCGAGAACTTTCAGAATGGCTTCGGCAAGTCCTTTCGATTTTTCTTCTTTCGGATTCGCGGCGGCAATTTTTCCGGCGGCTTCGACCGTGCGGGCTTTGCCTCCGATCTTGGAATCCGTAAGAGCCGTTAAAATGGCATCCGCGCCTTTGATTGATTCGATCTCGCCAAGCGCAAAAGCCGCCATTGCATTAACTTCGGGATTGACCAGATCAGCGACAATTTCTGCTAGTATCGGAACGGCGCGTTCATCACCGATTCTTCCGGCGGCAAGAATTGCCCGCATCTGAATCTGCGGATTCGGACTGTTTATAAGAGCTTCGAGCGACTTATCAAAGCGAAGCTCGTCTTCGGCTTTTACGATCTGAACCAAAACGCCGGTCGGAATTTGCGCCAAAACCGGCGCGGAAAAGCATATAAAAACGACGAAAAGGGCGAACAATATTTTTTTCATTTCTTTTCGGATTTTACGCGAGTTGCGCGTCGAAAGCCAAATCTTTCGTATTTCGGCTTTTATCGGATTAGGTTTATAATTACCCCAAAATCAAAAAAGGAAAATCCGATGTTGAAAAAAATATTCGCTGTTTCGCTCGTCTTAATTCTTTTGCTCCCGTCTCTTCTGGTTGCGCAGACAAAACAAAAAGTCAATCTTTTGCTTTTCAACGGCAAAATTTTTACGGCTGATGAAAATTATTCGCTTGCCGAGGCGGTCGCGGTTGACGGAGAAAAGATCGTCGCTGTCGGAACAACCGCCGATCTGAAAGGGAAATTCCAAGCGGCGAAAGAGATCGACTTAAACGGAAAACTCGTAACGCCGGGATTTAATGATGCGCATATTCATTTTGCCGGAGTCGGTCTCGC
>JBGTFE010000067.1:0-3719 GCA_041747435.1 Pyrinomonadaceae bacterium
ATTTTCGCCACGAGCCTGGCGAAACCTGCAAATAAAGTCCAAGCATTATGTGGATAAAACTGGAAAGCAAAATATAGATGTGACGCGAGCGCATCAGCAGACGAAACTCCTGCGAGATGATTTCTTTGTCTGGAAAATCCGTGCGCATAAATCTGCCCGTGATAAGAAAGACGACGAAAACTACTATTCCGAAAATCAGATGTAAACGAGGCATAGATTCTATGAAACACCCGTTGCGGCGTCCCAACTGCCCTGCAGTTTTCTGAGCAAAACGATCTGTCCGCCGTGATAGGCGTTATGGGCGTTTATTTCCGAAATGATCGTAGCCCAAAGCGATCGATTTTTCTCGGAAACCGGTTCGTCAAATTTCGTTTCGTCCGCCGCCTCAAGCAATTTTCGCCACTCGCTCATCACCGAAACAAAACGTTCGACTTCCGCGCCCCACGCTTCGTCCGACGCATTTTCCGCGCTCGAAAAAGTTTCGTCGTTGTTCGCGACGCGGTATGTATATTTGATTCCCTGAAAGCGTTTGAAATAAGCTTCGTTGTAATAATTCAGGTGGCTCAAGGTTTCCCAGATCGAATTATCAGAATTTTCCGGTTTCCACGCCGCCTGCTCCGCCGTCAAATTTTGCAAAGCATTTTTCAGCGCGACTAACCAGCCGTTTTCGTCGTAGCAGGCGGTAAATTGTTCGAGCAGGATTTCTTTTGTTGTCATAATTTCATTCTAAAAAACAAAGAACCTATGATAAAGTTCCCGAGTATGAAAGAGAGATATTATACACTTTATGCACGGATACCCGTTCTTCCCTTTTATCAACTCCATCTCTCTAAACAGCACTTAGCCGACGATTTTCTGTCCGAAGCGATAAATCACTACAGTTGGTTTGTTTTCGTTTTCTACTCAAACTGGGCAAACAAGAAAAATTCATTGAGTAATCGGTTGCTGGAGTTGGCGGTCCTAGCCGAAGACAGGGCTGTTTTCGTTGATTTTTTGAATATCACCGATGAGTCCAGAAAATATTTGTATAGTGAAGCGTGGCTCGCGCATTTACCAAAGGGAATAAATCTATCAACAAAAAACATCTTTAGGCGGTTACATGAACGTTCTTCAGTTTCCGATGAATCGAGAATTTGTTTGGAAAATTTGTTTTACACGCAACTTTTTTCCGAAGAAGACGCCTTTCTTCCGTGCGTAGCACTTATTAATACAAAAACTAATCTCCTTGGAAAGCTTTATTTTTCACAAACTCATGATGATGAAATTGTTGATTCGGTGCTAAATGTCCTTACCTCAGAAGAAAGCGGCTATTCTTCGATGCCTAGTACTAGATTCCGAACAAAAGAGATTCAAACCAAGCTAAGTCTTAATGACATTTTTGCTAATTTCCTAGATTTAGCTGACGATGCTTTAGACTCGCTTTCCCCTAAATTAGCGAAGCCGGAAGGTGGAACTTTAACGATTAACGGGACTACTAAGTTTTTCAACTCTTTCAATAACCTAACGACAGACGCGAAGGGTAGAGCCAGAAAAATAATAGACCTTCTTTTGGCTCAAGAGATTCCAAAAAATAACCTTAAGAAAATTCGGTTATCTAAAAAGCACTATTTATTCCGAATCAGAATTACTGACCGAGAAAGACTGCATTTTACAGGAGGCTATGAAAATCCGGTTTTCATAAATGTAGGTTCTCACAGATTGTTTGATTTTGGATTTAAGGTGGATTAGTTTCGAATGAACATTTCGCACAAAGTGGACGAATTAACAGATACTTTCTCTTTCGACCACGAGTTTTGTAATCAACTTTTTCTATCCGAAGATGGAGAACAAGCAGTTGAACTATTAATATCGCAGCTCTGGGCGAACAATTCTTTCTTAATATGCCTTAAGTCCCTTGTTAATGATGAGGCGATCATGGTTTTTGATAAAAATTCACAAGAAAAAGCTAAAATTTGGAGTTTAATTCTATCTGAAAGTTTCATTAGAGATATGGGACTAATAGTCTATTTATCGATTAGAGGGCTTCTCATAGAAGCGAGTGTTGCGCTTCGAAGAGCTTTTGAAACCCTTGGAGTGCTGACACATATTTGGAAATCTCCGGAAAAATTGCAGTTTAGTGATACTCCCAACTCTGATGGGTATCGTGACGCCTTTAGAAAATATACGTCGGAAGACAACAAAGTAAACGGCGCAAAAAAGAGATTTGTAGCGATGAAATTGCCTGAAATTGCGACCAAATTTTATGCATTAACAAGTGATTTTGCTGTTCATGGGGGAACTGCGAGCCGCCTAGCAACCTCTACTCTAGAAAATACACTTTTAGCATGTAGATTTTATAATCGCTCTGAAATTGGAAGTGTAACCCTAAAAAATCAGTTGGAAATGCTTTCACAGGCGCATCAGGTGTTATGTTTGGAATATTTGACTCTTTGTCTTGATTTCGGATTTAGGTCCGATCAATTGAAGACCGTTGCAGAATTCCTTATCCCGATCGATTCCAGCGATGGTAAAAGGAGTCCGCTTATGCAAGAACAAATTGATTCTTGGTTACAAAAACTCCGTAGCTAAAATTAATTCAAATCAGTTTTCTTGCCTTCTTAATCACATTCTCAACCGTAAAACCGTAATCGCGGAAGACGTCTTCGGCGGGCGCGCTTGCACCGAATTTGTCAACGGCAAGTGAATCGCCTTCGAGTCCGACGTATTTAGCCCAGCCGAGTGAAACTCCGGCTTCGATGGCGAGACGGGCTTTGACCGATGAAGGCAGAACGGACTGTTTGTATTTTTCGGATTGTTCGTCGAAAAATTCCCAGCACGGCATTGAAACGACGCGCGTGGGTGTTCCCGAAGCGTTTAATTTTTCCCGCGCTTCCATTGCCAGACCGACTTCCGAACCTGTGGCGATCAATATCAATTTCGGTGCGGCGGATTTTCCGTTTTTGTCTTCGGCTTCGGCTAAAATATACGCGCCTTTGTGCAAACTGCGCGCATCGGCAAACTTTTTCCGGTCGATCAAAGCAACTTTTTGACGCGAAAGCGCAAAAGCCGTCGGTGCGTTCGAGCGCTTCAAAGCCGCGCGCCACGCTTCGCGAACTTCATGCGCGTCGCACGGGCGGATGACGGCGAGATTCGGAATCGCCCGCAAAGCGCAAAGATGCTCGACCGATTGATGCGTCGGTCCGTCTTCGCCCAAGCCGATCGAATCGTGCGTGAAAACGAAGATCGTTTGAATATGCGAAAGCGCGGCAAGACGAATCGCGGGGCGCATATAATCGCTGAAAGTTTGGAACGTGCCGCCAAACGGGATCACGCTTCCGTAAAGCGCCATTCCGTTCATCGTCGAGCCCATCGCGTGTTCGCGAATGCCGAAATGAATATTGCGGTTTTGGTATTTTCCCGCCTGAAAATCTGCGGTCGCTTTGATAAACGTATTATTCGAAGGCGTCAGATCAGCCGAGCCGCCGATGAGCTGCGGAATCTTTTCGGCGATCGCGTTGATCACTTCGCCGGAATATGCGCGTGTCGCTTTGGCTTCAACGTCTTTAAAATCAGGGAGAGATCTTTCCCAATCTTCGGCGAGTTCGCCTTTGCGCGTGTCGGCGAAAGTCTTGCCGAGCGCGGGAAATTGTTTCTCGTATTTTTTAACCAGCGCTTCCCAATCTTTTTCCCGCTTTGCTCCGTTTTTTACGCCTTCGCGAAACTTCGCCAACGCTTCTTTT
>JBGTFE010000068.1:0-3776 GCA_041747435.1 Pyrinomonadaceae bacterium
CGGAACATTTGTATTCATAGATCGGCATAAATTTTTGTTAAAAATGGAACGCCGTCATCCTGACGGCATGAACGCGAGGGCGTTCAAAAGATTTTCGAATTTTCGCCGGTATTGAAAAATTCAATATCGCACTTTTAGATTGCTCACGCAATCTTGCCGTCAAGATGACGGCGTTCCTTCTGAATATAAAACTTTTCCCGCAATTTTCTCAAGGCTTCGACGGAATGTTCATATTCCAACATACGGGTTTAAGGTTTAAGGTTTAAGGTTTCAAGAGAATCAACTTGAAACCTTAAACCTTAAACTTGAAACTTAATCTAAGGTCTGACGACTTCGACCGAGCAGTGCGCTCTCGTTACGACTGCCGACGAAACGCTTCCTAAAAGATATTTGGTCAGAAAATCATTAAACTTTGTCGCGCCGACGAAGATGCAGTCCGCGCCCCAATTTTCGGCTTCTTCGACGAGAATCTGTTTCGGGTTTCCTTCGCGCACGATAAGCATTGCCGAAAGATTTTCCGAATTCAGTTTTCCGACTATTTCCGCGCCGGTCTGTTCGAGTTTGCCGGCTTCGATGTCCAGCGAACGGCGAATGATCGCCGTGTCTTCGACGATCACGAGCCGCGCTTCGCTTCCCTTTTTCCAATTTCGTCCGCAGATATTTTTAACGGTTTCGTCCGCACCGTTCGTCCCGTCATAACCGACAATGATGCGCGTCGGCGCGTCGTCAACCTCGATTTTTCCGCGGGCGACGCGCACCGAGCATTTTGCTTCGGTAACGATCTTTTGCGAAACACTGCCGATCAAAACCCTGTCCAGATTCGATTTGCCCTGCGCTCCGACGACGATCAGATTCGCTCCGAACTCGTCGGCTCGCGCCAAAATTTCCCAAGCCGCCGAGCCGTATGTCGCATCCGCCGAAACGCTCCAACCGGAAAACATCTGCCGCACTCTGTCCGCCGCTTTTTGTGCCGCCGCTTTTGCCTGATCAAAGACTCCGAGATTTTCCGCGTATCTTTTTTTAAGGCGTTCGGTCATAAAATCCTGCTCTTCGCCGCTTTCATCGGGCGGAAGCCAAACTTCAGCGACGCTGTAAACAACGGCTTCGACCTTTTCCGAAGGCAGTCCGGCATTTTTTAAGTCATCTATTGCCGCTTCCGCACAATGCGAGCCGTCATAGGCAATTAAAATTTTGAAATTTTCGCTCATAATTTTTTATGAAATTTATTATCGCCGTCTTTGAAGAGTTAAACAAATTCGGCAAAAGAAAAAGCATTCTCTTAAATTCAAAAGAATGCTTTTATAAAATATTAAAAAGTTTTGAGTTCCTGCTTTAGCAGGTTTACCGTAAAGAAGAAGCCTGCTAAAGCAGGAACTCAAAACGCTTTAACATTATTTATTCGCCGGCGGCGCGCTTACCGCCGGAGCAGGCTCGCCGCCCGTCACTTTGAAAGTTATAAACTGCGTTTCGGCGAGCTTCACGTCATTGGCGTTAAAGGCTTCGACCTTTAAATTGTAATCGCCGTCGGTCAGCGGTTTGTCGGCTTTAAAGCTCGTCGCTTCGGTCTGCTCGTTGACATACGGCGCGGTTACGCCCGGATTTTTCGAATACATTCCGAATTTGTAATACGCCGCGTCCGGGTAAGCGTCCCATTTGAATTCCAAATCTTTCGCATCTGCTTTTCCGTTCGGTTTCGGGTTTTGAACTTTCAAATCCGCTTTATAAAGATTAGTTTTCGGCGCGAAAAACGTCTTGTCGGGTTCGATCTTGTATTTCGCCGCCGTAATACCGAAACGGCTTGAAGCGAAAATACTCAGATTCGTATTGAAAACCTTGACCAGCAGTGCGTCATAGATTTTCGGCTCAACGCCTTTGATCAAATACTCGCCGTTTTCGTCGGTTTTGGTTTTATACTGCTGACCGGAACAGCCGGAAAACGAATTGAATTTTTCGCAAAGTTTGACCTCGACGTTTGCCGCCGGTTTTTCGTTAAACAGAGCAACGCCCTGCACATTGGCTTTTCCGGCTTCGGGTTTTTCCTTTTCCGTTCCCGTTTCCGACGGGACAAAACCGTCTTCGGTCAACTGCGTTTCGGTGGTCGTGTTCGCTTTTTTGTTTTCCGTATTCGTGTTGGTCGAAAGGTTGATCGCCGTTTCGTCTTCCTTCTGATTACAGCCTAAAACCATCGCCGATAAAATCAAGCCGATTAAAAAAAGATTTTTCATATTCAAATGTTTGCTCCTCATTTTCTAAAGGTTTGGTAAAACTTTTGTTTTGCAGAACGCACTGTTTGGAAGATTTTTGCAGAGATTTAGTTTATTTTCAAATGAGTTATTCAAGTGTTTCTTGTACAAAAATTCAATTACACGCTGTTTGATTTTAAGCCCGTGAAACGGGCAACAGCATAAAGCCTCGTGCGTCAGCGCGAGGTTAGCGCAAGCAAGATTTGATTAGCCCGTGAAACGGGCGAAAGATGCGCTTTAACCAAATTCTATCGCCCGTTTTACGGGCTTAAATTTCTATTGTTATTACTACCTCGCGCTCACGCACGAGGCTTTATGCTGTCACCTGCTCTCGCAGGTTAGGAATAAAAACCGTGTAAAGTATAGTGTAAATCATTTACTATTTTCTTCTCTTTTCCCGTTTAGACTTTGCTTTTGTTTTTGTGATAATCTTAGCGTTTTCAAACCACTCAAATAGGAATTTTACAAATAAAATGATTGATGAATTTGCCTTCGACAACACGGAAGAACGCCGCCGAACGCGGCAAAACGGCGGTTCGGGCTGGGTTGAAGTGATTGTTGGTTCGATGTTTTCAGGCAAATCGGAAGAACTGATTCGCCGTCTCCGCCGCGCTCAAATCGCCAGACAAAAAGTGCAGGTTTTCAAACCGAAAATTGACGACCGGTATTCGATTGAACAGATCGCGTCGCATTCGGGAATGACACACGTTTCAAAACCCGTGATGACCGCCGCCGAACTGCTCGAACAGATGGAAGACGACACGCAGGTCGTCGGCATTGACGAAGGACAATTTTTCGATATGGCAATCGTCGAAACCGTCAACGATCTCGCCAACAAAGGCAAGCGCGTGATAATTGCCGGACTCGATCAGGACTACATGGGAAGACCGTTCGAGCCGATGCCGCAACTTCTTTCCATCGCCGAATTTATCACAAAAACACACGCCATCTGCGTCAAATGCGGCTCGACCGCCAATTATTCACAACGCACAAGCGATTCAACCGAACGGGTCGAAGTCGGCGCAAGCGACAAATACGAGGCGCGATGCAGAAAATGCTTCGTGCCGCATTCGGACGCGCCGACGCTTTTGTAAATCAAATATCTGAAATTAATCTCATAATTATTCGAAAGCGTTCTGAGTTCCTGCTTTAGCAGGCTTTTTCGCCGACGGAAAGCCGCCTGAAGGCGGGACTCAAAACGCTTGATTTTTGTTTATGAGATAAGTTCTGGTAAATTTTCAAACATTTCATCATTTTGATTTTCGATTATAGTTTATCGGGCTTACAATAGCTTTTATGAACGAACTCGATTTTACTGCGTGGACTTGTCCTCTGCCGCTTCGGGATTATCCGAAAATTGTTCTCGGACACGGCGGCGGCGGGAAACTTTCCAACGAACTCGTCGAAAATCTTTTTCTGCCCGCTTTTCAAAACGAAACGCTCGACAAACTGAGCGATTCGGCGCAGTTAGACATTGGCGAACTTCTCAAAGACGGCGGCAGAATTTCCTATTCGACCGATTCGTTTGTCGTC
>JBGTFE010000069.1:0-2115 GCA_041747435.1 Pyrinomonadaceae bacterium
CCGTCATATTGTCGTGCGTGATCCATTCGCCCGCTTCGATGCCGAGCGAAGTTCCAATCGGCTGACCGTATTGACGGACAAAATCGCCGGAAGAAATATCGCGCGTCGCAAAACGATGTCCGGGCGCGATCTTTTCTTTGATTGTTACCGTCTTTTCATCGGGAAGCGTTACAGTCAGATTTTCTTCCGTCTCGTTTTTGACGACCGCGACATTATCGTCCGGGTTGACGATGATCGCGTAATCGCTGATCGGCACGGCTGATTGTGTGTAAGTATCTAACATATTTTACAGCGCAAACTTTTTTCTAAAATTCGACTATCAATTTTTCTGGAAAAACATCAGTATAGCGAGCGATAGCGAGTAGCTTTACTAATACACAAACCAATTGGCAATGGCGTTCGCTACCGCTCACTATACCGATTTTACTTTTCCAACAAATCGGGCAAAATAAATGATTTGACATTCGGATTAAGACGAATCCACAAACCCGGATTTTCGTCACACTGTTTTGCAATCTCGTTTTTGTCCGATGAAAATTCGGTTTCGATCAAACGCTTGAAACTCGCAATTTTTCCCGGCGCGGTCGAAGCGTCAACGATTGACTGGACGATCTTTTTCGCGCTCAAAATCGCCTTCGGTCCGAGTGTTAAAATGCTCGTCGCGTTTCTACATTCAGTTTCGTCCGCTTCGGAAATCGCGCTTCCGCCGACTTTGAATTTATTGATGTGATGTTCGAGAATGCTCGACGAGATCGGAATAATTCCGGCTACATCGTCAAATGCCGCACCCGAATTCGGTTTGATATAACAAAGATGCGAAGCCGCTTCCGCTTCCGGTCCGAGACCTAGAAAGAAAATATCTATGCCGCCCAGCGATTCTAATTTTTCGAGATATTTATCGAGTTCGCCTTCGATGTCATCCGTTTCGGTATTCATCGGCGTAAAACTTTTGATCTTGGCAAAAAACTTTTCGCCTAGAAGACGTTCGAAATCGCGGACAAAACTCAGACCGTTATTCATCCTCATCGGCGCAAGCGCGTCCTGCGTAAAAACGTGCAGCCGACCGAGCAAATCGTCGGTTTCATCAGTCTGCGATTTTTCATTGATGATCTTATACATCGCCTGCGCTCCGCGTCCGCCGAGCAAAATCATCACGATGTCGCCGTTTTTTTCGTTCGCATACGCGGCGAGTTCGTCAAACATCGCCTGTCCGACCGCCGCTTCAGTCTCCAAAACTTTGTAGTCGAGTTTTTGCGGGATCGGATTTTGCTCACCGCTTTTGTCGGCAAGCCAGATGTTTTGATTGACGATCCGGCGTTCTTTTATTTTTTCAAAAAATTTATCGCCTAACAGACGTTCAAAATCGCGGACAAAACTCAAGCCGTTATTCATCGCCATCGGCGCGAGTGCGTCCTGCGTAAAAACGTGAAGACGTGCGAGCAATTCATCAATTTCGTCCGATTGTGATTTTTCATTGATGATCTTATACATCGCCTGCGCCCCGCGTCCGCCGAGCAGAAGTATCACAATGTCGCCCGGATTTTCGTTTGCATATTTGACCAGTTCATCAAACATCGCCTTTCCAACTGCTTCTTCCGTGTCTAAAACATTATATTGATAAGGCGACTTTTTCACCGCATCGGTTTTATTCCCGGAAAAACTAAGCCAGCTATTGCCGTTTTCATTTCTTCGATTAATTTCTTTTATTTCTTGCGATTTCACTTTCATTGATAAATTATCCTGAATTGGTTTAACCAATTTAATAATACACAAAAAATCAAAATTCTCCAAGTCAGACAGTTAAACTTCTTTATATTTTGCTAAACTCAATATAATAAGTGCATATTTAATACTTGACATATTTTCTAAGGTTGATACATAATACTACGAATTTAACAAAATGGTAATACCTTTTACCAATAAATTTTATAAAAAAGCAAATAATATGAGTTATGCCAAATTTGATCTAAACGGCAGAGTTGCCGTTGTTATCGGCGGAACGTCGGGCATCGGACGAGCGATTGCTCACGGTTTAGCCGAAGCCGGAGCCGATGTCGTCACAACTTCGCGCCGCATTGAACAGGTTGAAACAACCTGTCAAGAGATCGAGCAAAT
>JBGTFE010000070.1:0-6615 GCA_041747435.1 Pyrinomonadaceae bacterium
GGAAAACGGAAAACGGAGAATAGAAGAAATGTTGAAATTATAAATTTTGCGCTTTTCATTTGGAACTTTTCTTGACTGTCAAACTAATTAAATATCCGAACAAAACCGTAACCAAACAACCCACCAGATTTAACCACAAAAACTCAATTACGGACTTTCCTTCCGGGTTATTTTGCAATCTGGAAAAATCGGAAAGAGCCAAGAAAATATTTGATAGCGACCAATCCGCGTCAATCCAGGGTAAAGCAATGTAGTAAAGATCGCCTTTGACGTAAAAAAGGGAAACGAGAAAAACGCTTGTAATACCGATGAGCAAACCGTTAAATGCGCCGCGCGAATTTGCGCGTTTGACGACGAAAGCGAGAACAAAAACGCCCAAAAGCGAGCCGTAAAAAAATGAGCCGAATTTGTTGACGACTTCGATCAACGATCCGAGATTCGCCGCGAAAATTGCTACGAAACAAGCAAAAATTCCCCAGATGAATGTTGAAATTCTGCCGACTTTTACGGTCTGGGCGTCCGTTGCTTCCTGTCGATATAGTCTGCGGTAAAAGTCGATCGTCGTCGCGGTCGCCAGCGCATTTAACTCCGCCGCGATCGAAGACATCGCCGCCGCAAAGATCGCCGCGATTATCAAACCGATCACGCCCATTGGCATATTTTGCAAGACGAATGTCGGGAAAACATAATTGACGTCGTTAAATTTGGGATCGCTTGTTTCCTTGATAAATTTAACGGCGTCCGCGCGCGCCGCGCCAAATTTTTTGTCGGCGTCAATGTAATTTTGGCGAATCAAATCGGAACCGCCGGTCGGGTTTTCTCCAACGGTTAACCCGCCCGCTGACGCAGGCGGTTCTGACATTTTTATCGCCGCCTCGCGGCGCTCGTCGAAAGCGTTCTGATAATCGTGCTGAATGGTTTGAAACTGAACGTTTTGTTCGGCTTTTGCGACTTCATAAGAATTAAAAACGATCGGCGGCGTTTGAAATTGATAAAAAACGAAAACCAAAACGCCGAGGAGCAAGATAAGAAACTGCATCGGAATCTTCAGGAAAGCCGACATCAAAAGCGAAGTTCTGCCTTGATCGACCGATTTCGCGGTCAAAAATCTTTGCACCTGGCTTTGGTCGCAGCCGAAATATCCGAGCATCAGAAAAAGCCCGCCGATCAAACCCGACCAAAGCGTGTATTTTTCCGTCAGATCGAATGTTGTGTCGACCGTAGTCAGTTTGCCGAGCGAACCGGCAAGATGAAGCCCGTCCGTAACCGAAACTCCGCTCGGAAAACTCGCCAAAATGACGATCAAACAAACGCCCAAACCGAAAAAGATGACGAACATTTGTTTTACGTCCGTCCAGGTAACGGCTTGAACACCGCCGAAAACCGTGTAAACAGTCGTCGAAAGTCCGATCGCGAAAATCGTAATGATCAAATTCCAGCCAAAGACGATCGAAAGCACGATCGAAGGCGCCGAAATGATCGTTCCGACGCCAAGCCCTCGAGAAATGAGAAAGAAAAAGCTCGTCAAGGCTCGGACTTTTACGTCAAATCGGCGTTCGAGATATTCATACGCGGTGTAAACTTTCGCTCGATGAAAAAACGGGACGACCGTAACGCATAAAATGATCATCGCAAGCGGTAATCCGTAATAAAATTGGATAAAACGCATTCCGTCCGTGTAAGCCTGCCCCGTGGTTCCGACCAAAGTTATCGCCGAAAGCTGCGTAGCCATTACTGAAAGCCCGACCGCCCACCACGGCAAACTGCGGCTCGCGAGAAAATAACCGTCGCTGGTTTTGCTGTGTTTTGTCAGACGAATTCCGTCCCAAATCACGAAAGTGAGATAGGCGAAAACGATTATCCAGTCAAGAGCTTTCATCTATTTTGAAAAGACTTGCGAAAACGTCCAAAGCGCGGCGATCACAAAAACGGTCGTAACAGCGACCGCTAAATAGATGCGATACCAAAACGCATTTGGTCGTTCGTCGGACGGATTTTCCGCCCCATCAAACGGTTGCGGATTTGCTGGCGCCGAGGACTTTTTCATAAAACTCGATGTATTGCGGGATAATAAGTTCGGAACCGTATCGCGCGACGGCAAATTCGCGTGCCTTTTTGCCGAATTCGACGCGCATTTCCTCGTCGCTGAGAAACTTCATCACGTCGCCCGACATCTTTTCGACGTCGCCGATGTCGCTGAGAAAACCCGTTTCGCCTTCGACGACAACTTCGGGAATTCCGCCGATCCGCGTCGCGACGACCGGAACTTCGCAGGCTTCGGCTTCGAGCGCGGCGAGCCCGAACGATTCGAGCTCGGAAGGAAGCAGAAAAACGTCTGCGACGCCCATATAATCGGCGATATTTGCCTGTTTGCCGACGAAAACGCATTCGTCTTTAACGCCCAACTGCTCGGCGCGATACGCGCAAGCCGAGCGTTCCGGACCGTCGCCGACCATTACAAGCCGCGCGTTTCCGCCCTCTTTTCGAACCCGCGCAAGAATTTCCACGCAATCGACCGGGCGTTTGACAGCGCGGAAATTTGAAACGTGAACGAGCAGCTTTTCGCCGTTTGGCGAAAGCTCGGCGCGAAGAGGCGAATCGTGCAAATGTTTGTAATGACACGAGCAGATAAAATTCGGGATGACCTCGATCTCGTCAAAATCGAACGTTTCGATCGTCGCCTGTTTCAAAAATCTCGAAACCGCCGTCACTCCGTCAGATTGCTGCAAACCGTAACGCGTGATCGGCAAATACGAACGGTCGGCGCCGACGAGCGTGATGTCAGTTCCATGCAGCGTCGTAATTACGGGAACATGGCGTTTCTGTTTGATCGATTCGCGCGCCAGGATAGCGCTGATCGAATGCGGGATGGCGTAATGAACGTGAAGAAGATCGAGTTTTTCGGCTCGCGCGACGGTCGCCATTTTTGTTGCCAGCGCGAGGTCATACGGCTGATGTTCGAACAGCGGATACGTCATCATTTCGACTTCGTGAAAGTGCACGCGCTCGTTCAATTCGGTCAAACGCGTCGGCAATGTTGACGAGATAAAATGGACGTTATGACCGCGCTGCGCAAGCTCGCGTCCGAGCTCTGAGCCGACGATTCCGCTGCCGCCGTATGTTGGATAGACCGTGATTCCGATGTTCATAAATTCTTTATTAGCGCAAAATTATCGTATCACGCGGATTTGGGAAACTTCCAATCAAATCAAAATAAATCAGGCGTTTAGAGTTCAACCTTTAGGTTGTCTTTGGTCGGCGGGGAAACAAACTAAAGTTTGAACTCTGAACGCCGTTTTGCCCGCGACTTTAAATAAATAACCGCAGGCAAATCCCGAAAATGACAGCAGTAAAACCGAAACAAAATTTACTATTCGAAGGTCTCGTATTTTGCAAATTTTGCACGATGTCTTTGTAAGCTTCGATTTCGTCCGCGTCGATCTTACTGACCGCGCCTTTTTTTCTGACGAGATAAACAATGCCGCTGTGGTCGTCGGTAAAAAGAAACGAATTTGCGTCGAGCCGCATAATGTCGCACGGGCGACCGTGAACGGTTTTCCCTTGCAAAAAACCGTTTAAGAAATCCTGCAGTTTTTCGCCTTTGCGCATAATGACGATCTTATATCCGTGCCCGATTGCTTTGTTTGTCGAGCCGTGAAGCGCGACGAGAAATGAATCTTTGATCGCTGCGTCGGTTTCCGCGGCGTCAAAATAATCAAAACCGAGAGCGGAGCTTCGCGCGGGAAAATACGCGTACGAAATCGGAACATTTTTGCAGCCATCGGCGCGTTTGAATTTCGGGTCGGCGATAATTTTTCCGTTTGCCTGATGGCAATACGTCCAGCCGTAATTTGTGCCGTCTTTTAGCGCGTAAAAGGTTTCGTCGGGTTTATTCAAGCCGAGATGATCCGAACCTTGGTTTGTCGCCCACAGAAAATTTCCGATCCATTTCAAACCGACTGCGTTTCGCAATCCTTTCGCAAAATATCGCTGATTTTTTCCGTCCGGATCCATTTCAACGACGGTTGCGCGAACCTCTTCTTTTTCGATGCAGGAGTTGCAGCTTGATCCGACCGAAACGTAGAGTTTCCCGCTTGGCGAAAACGCGATCGTCCGCGTCAGATGCCAGCCGCCGTATTTGTATGAGAGACCGTAATCGGGAAAAGTCGCGAGAATTTCGGGCTTGGTGTCGGTTGGTTCGGTTTCGCCTCTTGTAAATTTTCGCCGCGTTAACTGATGTGTTTCGGCTAGATAAAACCAATCCTGCCCGCTTTCGTCGGTATAAAATTGAACGCTGTTGGGATTGCGCAGATTTGTTAGATATGGAATGATTTTTCCGAATTTTCCATTGCCTTCATCAAATTCGTCAAGAATATAAACCGCGCCTTTTTTGTTATCGGTAAGGTTATACATATCGGTAACGAAGATGCGACCGTCCGGCGATTTCGCAAAAAAACGCACGCGCTTTAAGCCTTCGGCGGCGGGAATTATTTCGTATTCCGCGGGTAAATTGAGACTGAAAGTTTTACCGTTTTTTAGCGTTATTTTGTTTGGAACGAGCTTTGGCTGCTGGGTGAAAACGGAAAGCTGGAGGGCAAACAGCGACGCGAAAAGGCAAAGAATTTCGATGCAGAAACGCGCACGAAGTAAGCGTGAGAATAAAACTGTATATATTTTCATCGTAAATAAGACCACGCTTACTTCGTGCGCGTTTCTGATTAAACTTCGTTCAGAACGATGATTTCCGCGCGTCGTTTAGCCTCGTCAAGAAATCGTTCGATATCTGCGACGACCTTTTGCTCGGTCAGAATTTGGTTGATCTCCGCGCGTTTTTCGTCAAGCGTCGGAACCAAAACGCCCCGATTTTTATTGCGAAAATCCGGTACGAAAACATCGCGGTAATATTTTTCTTCATCTTCCGCCGTGATGACGACAAACGAGCGAAACCGAAAATCTATGTATTTTTCGATTCGAACGCGATCTTCCATCATTCGCTCGAAATTGTCGTCCTTTACCGAATCGAAACCAACCTGTCGCAAGCGTTTTTCAAACTCTGCCGTTGACGGAAAAAGCGCCAAGACGTCCTGAATCTTTGCGTTAAGCTCTTTTTCATCGACATTTCCGCTTGGCAATCGCTGCGCTTCGAGCGAAAAAAGACGCTGGTTGATTATTAATTGCAGCGCAAGATTCAAATCGTCTTTGCCAGGCGGATCGAGCGGCACGCGCGGCTGCAGCGCAAGCTGCCAAAGCAGATCGGAGTAAGTGATGAGCTCGGTTCGAACACCGTCACTGATCGTCGCCACCGTTTTATCAACCGTTTCCTGCGCTCGAAGCTGGACGATAAAAACACCCAGGATCAGACCGAAAAAAAGCAGAAATTTTCGAATTTTGAAAAGCTTTTTCATACCACTTTTCTTGATTTTTGAATTAAATCCGAAAAGTGTCAAATAATTCGCGGAAATTATCGAAAAACATTGACAAAATGTTAAAAATCTTTTTTAATTAACTAGGAAGTTTTAAACTTCTTCATGTCCATTCTTTACCAATCTCTCAGACATCGAATCCCGGCGGGTTTGCCGCGTCTGCAGCAAGAACCGAAATGTTATCCCTAAAACCAATAAAAAACAGCGCGGAATCGATTTCCGCGTTTGAGAAAAGTGCAGATTCCTCGCGCGAATTAAAGTTTGTCACCGAACTCGGGCGAAGCCTGCTTTTCACGGTGCATCCGAAAAAGGTTGTGTCGCGTGTGGCGGAAGCTCTGCAGATCGAGCTTGGAGCGGAAATCTGCGCGGTTGTATGCGAGCTCGAGCAGATCGGGCTTGTGAGCGGCGCTTTTTCTTGCGGCAACGCGAAACAAAATTTTCTTCAGAAGGCGAAATTTAAAAAATGGCTCGATTTTTTGCCGCCGCAAATTTCGTTTTTGAGAGAAACCGAAAAGGAATTTTTGCTCAAGGGAAAATTCCACACTCTCGAATATGTTTCGCCGCTTCACATCAACGGTGAAGTAAAAGGCGCGGTGATCGTCGGTTTTAATGAGCGGCACGATTGCACGGATTCTGCAAAAAGATTGGTAGACGCCGCGACGCAAATGGCTGCGATGTCGATAAATCTTTCGGCGCATTATGAAGCCGCGATCAATACATCGATAAATCAGGCGAAAGAAGAACACCGGAAATTTACCGAAGCGATCCTTGATGCGCTGCCGGTTTCGCTTTATGTGATCGACCGCGATTACAGAATCGTTACCTGGAATCGCCATCGCGAGATCGGCGCGCAGGGAATTCCGCGCGATTCGGTGATTGGGCGCAATGTTTTTCAGGTTTTGGCGAAATACCCGCAAGCGGCGCTGCAGCAGGAATTTGAACGCGCGTTTGAAACCGGAAGGATCGAGCGAATCGAGCAGACGACGGCTGACGATAACGGTTCAACGAAGCATTGGATCGTCAGCAAAGTTCCGATGCGCGATGAAGAAACGAAGGAAATCTCACACGTTATAACCGTGGGCGAAGACGTAACTCTTCGCGTCGAGGCGATTCATGCGGTTGGGAGAGCCGAAAAACTCGCAGCTATCGGACGACTTGCAGCCGGCGTCGTTCACGAAATAAATAATCCGCT
>JBGTFE010000071.1:0-8029 GCA_041747435.1 Pyrinomonadaceae bacterium
CGAAGTTTTCCTGATGTCCACGCTGAACGTTCAAAGAAATCCGAAGCTGCAGGACTGTTACAATCAGCTGGTTGATACGATCTATCTGATCGAATTTCCAAAAAGACAAAAACCGCCGCAAATAGCGATTCTTTCCGTAACATGCGGCTGGAATATCAATAACGAGCTTGCAAACGACATTGCAAAATTGGTGATGACCGCGTCGCCGGTTTCGACCGATGACGGCGCCGTTATCGCGAACGTTAATACTCCAGCGAAACTGGTTCAGGGCTTTTCCGAGCAAAAATTCGAACCTTCGAATCTTGACGATCTGGCGAAACTCGAACTTACACAGGACGAAGTTGACGTCAACACACCGCAAGCGCAGCAGCAGATTCAATATATTTCCTACGCCGTTTCGAACAAATCGCTCGGCTTCAGTTTTCAGGTTCACCCGATGATCCAGCAGTATCTGAATTATTATCAGGCACGCGGACGCTCGACGATGGAAACGGGACTTTATCGCTCGGGAATGTTTATGCGCATGGCGCGACGCATTTTCCGCGAAGAAGGAATTCCGGAAAACGTCGCCTGGCTCGGACAGGTCGAAAGTATGTGGAAACCGACGGCGCTTTCATGGGCGGCTGCTTCCGGTTTGTGGCAATTTATTCCGGGAACGGGCGCGCGTTTCGGATTGAAGCGCACGGCGTACGTTGACGAAAGAAACAGTTTTGAAAAAGCGACCCGCGCGTCGGCTCAATATCTGAAATTCCTTGTAAACCGCTATGGCGGCAACTGGGAATTGGCGATGGCGGCTTATAACTGCGGCGAAGGCAATGTTGACCGCGCCATTGCGCGCGCGGGAGTGCGAGATTATTGGGCGGCTTACCCGTATTTGCCTAAGGAAACGCGCAATTATGTTCCGAACATTTTGGCAACGATCCTGATCGCAAACAATCCGGCGCAGTACGGTTTCGGACAGGTTCGTCCCGCGCCGCAATTGCAATACGATCAAATTAGAGTTCCGGCTTTGACGCAGTTGAGTTTAGTCGCGCAGGCTTCGGATACGAGTATTGAATATTTGCGCTATCTTAATCCCGAGCTTCGCACGAATACGACGCCGCCCGAACCGTATATCATTCGCGTTCCTGCCGGAAAGGCAAACGACGTCGTGGCGATCTTCAAACGGATAAATCCGAGCAACAATACCGCGAGCGTAGCCAATTCGTCGAAGGGCGAAACGTGGGCTTCAATTTCAAATCGCACGGGCGTTGCTGTTTCCGATCTTATGGCGGCAAACGGCAACACACCGGTTCCGGGCAAAAAGGTCATTGTGCCGCAGGGAAATAATGTAAAGAATATTGTTTACGCGCGCCCGACGACGCAGACGGTTACCGTGCCGACAAATACCGTTCGCATCGTAAAGGCGCGAAGCGGCGACACCGTTACGACGCTTGCGGCGCGTGAAAAAGTTTCGGCGGTGGAAATTGCCAAATTTAACGGCTTGCTTCCGACTTCGAAACTCTCAACCGGACGCGAGATCAAAATTCCAACCAAATAGGTTGATTAAACCAAAAATTTTCGAGGACGGAAGCATTCATTTTGTTTCCGTCCTTTTTTGTTATCATCGAAAAATATGGACTTGAAGATCGGAGATAAATTTCAGACAAGCAAAAAGATCACTGATGAGGTCGTGCGAAAATTTGCCGAGCTTTCTGGCGATTTTAACCCAATTCATCTTGACGAAGACTTTGCCGCAACGACGCGCTTTGGCAGAAGAATCGCGCACGGAATGATGTCCGGCGCGTTGATCTCCGCCGTTCTCGGTTATGAATTCAAAGAGCGAAAAGTCGTCTATCTTTCACAAACGATGAAGTTTATCGCGCCAGTTTTTCTTGACGACACAGTAACAGCGACGGCGACCGTCAAAAAAATTCGCGAAGATAAGCCGGTCGTAACGCTAGAAACCGTCTGCACGAATCAGAACGG
This sequence comes from Pyrinomonadaceae bacterium, assembly GCA_041747435.1. Taxonomy (GTDB): domain Bacteria; phylum Acidobacteriota; class Blastocatellia; order Pyrinomonadales; family Pyrinomonadaceae; genus JBGTFE01. The sequence continues at coordinate 1,969 of JBGTFE010000071.1, forward strand.
CGAAACGACGCTGTCGGGCGAAGCGGTTGTGATGATTTTAGATTAACTTGAAAAGAATCGGTCGGCTCGGCGTGGCGTCCGATGCGAACGGCGCGATTTGCAGGTTCAGAAGATAATCGCCGTCTGCGATCTCATCGGGAACAAAGATCAGCTCGGTAATAGTATTGTTAAAACGGCTTTTTTCGTTCGTTTCAAACGCGCCTGCTTCGACATTCCAAAACAAACGGTGATTCGATAGCTTTCCTTCGTCAAAAATTCTGTCGATCGATGGTAGATCGACAAGCAAATGTTCTACGCGTTGGTCAACAATAAACTCCATTGCTTCGGTCGAGAAAAAAGGCGGAATATTTTCTTCGGAATAAACGCGCGATTTTTTGCTTTCGTCGTTCGGTAATGTTCGAACGATTAAAGCTGAAGGCAGAAATCCGCGCGTCAGCAATGGTGTAAAAATATTTTCTAAAGACTTTCTCGATATCACTTCATCCATTTCCGGCTCGACCGAAACAAGCGTCGCGGGAATAAAAGTATCTTTCAAACAATCGCCGATCGAAATTCTTTGGTGCGTAATGTGCCCGACGCATTCGGTATGCGTGCCATTGCAATGCGGAATGAACGTGTATTGCTCAAAGTTGACGCTTCCGCCGCGTCGCGTGTCGCCGATCAAATCTCCGGCTTCACAAGCCTTCGAAGTCGCATTTTCGACTCCGTAAACATTTGGCTGCGCGCCGCCAAACGCGAGCGGGATCGAAATATCGAGTGGCTCATTCGTATCGATTTTGTAAGTTTGTTTGTTTAATTCGACGGAAATAATCATATCAGACCTTTTATCTTCTCCATCGTTTTGTCGAGGTCGATCTCGCTCGCATCCTCAACTTCGGAGCATAACTTCATCAATAATTCATCCTGCGCGTTGCCTTTTCTTTTGGCGACGGAATACGGCAAGTCTTCGCGAAATGTAACCATTGAATATTTTGAAAAATAATCGGGAAAAGTGTGTTCGAGTTTTGTTTCAAGCACGCGTTTTCGCTGGAAAATCGGGTCGGCGACGGCGTCACGCATTTCGTAAAAATTTTCTTCCGCCATATCGGCGATCGCGTCGGTGTTCGTCTTTCGAAGCACGCCGTATTCTTCATAAACAGCTTCCCAATTCGTTCCGTGTTTTTCGACCAAAGAATCGAGCACGCGGCAGTCTTCAAACGCGCAATTCATTCCCTGTCCGTAAAAAGGAACCATCGCGTGCGCCGAATCGCCCAGCAGCAGCGCTTTGCCGCCGACATTCCACGGGAAACATTTGATCGTGCCGAGATTTCCGGTTGGATTTACAAAAAAATCTTCCGTCAAAGTGGGCATCAGAGGGATCGCGTCGGGAAAATTGGCTCGGAAAAATTCCATTAACGATTGCTCGTCTTTTAACTGTTCGAAGCTGTATTCCGAATCAGAAGCCCGCGCGTTAGCGAGGGCGGATTCCAATCGCTCGGCTCCACCCTTGCTCACGCGCGGGTTTCTGCTTTCGTGCGCGAGAAAAAGCGTACAGGTAAAACTTCCGTCAAAATTCGGCAGCGCGATCATCATAAAAGAATGCCGCGCCCAAATGTGAAGCGCGTTTTTTTCCATCAGAAACAAGTCAGAACCGCCTGCGGTAGCGGGTGGTTGAAGATCGGCGCCCGGAAACTCTGTCGAAGATTCGAATTGTTTGGTTAAACCATCCGCTACCGCAGATGGTACCGACAAAAGAGCCGCCGGAATATGAAGCTCCTTATAACCGTGTTCGAGCCAACTTTGCTGAAAATTAAAGCGCGGAACGCCGCCGTGGAACATTGCGTCGCGCACCGCCGAACCCGCGCCGTCGGTCGCGATCAAAGTGTCGCCTTTTGCAGTTTTTCCCGATTCAAACTTTGCCTCGCCGTTTTTGCAGTCGAAATCGACGCATCGCTCGCCAAAAAAAAATCTTACGCCTTCGTGTTTTTCGGCTTCGTTTATCAAAGCGATGTTCAAACCGCCGCGCGAGATCGAATTGATATATTCGCCCTTTCGTCCCGAATACGGAAGAAGCTTTGTGCTTCCGTCAACGCCGTGAATCATTCTGCCGAACATCGGAATCGCCTCGCGGAGCATATATTCGTCCATGCCGACTTCGCGCAACGCCGCGATTCCGCGGTCTGACAAAGCAAGATTTATCGATCGTCCGGCGGACATTGCCTCGCGTCGCATATCGCCGCGCGCTTCGTAAATGTCCACGGTGATGCCGCGTTTCGCCAAGTATATTGCGAGCAAAGAACCCGCCAAACCCGCGCCGACTATTATTACTTTTTCTTTAGTCACAAATTGAATGACGACTGCTCGATCACAGTTTTAGTATTTTGAATCACGTCGAAGTGTTCCGATTTTACAATACTTTTAATGATCTTTTCAGTTTCAACATAAAGTCGAAGACTTGCGTTGGCGCGTGTTTCGAGCGACGATTCCCGCTCAAAACCGCACGCAATTTTGTGCTGCAAACTCCAAGCGGAATTTTCTCCGACCTCTTGCTGCGCCTGCCTGAAATATGAATTTTCGCTTTCGATCATTATGCCGCGCTGCACCGCGATAACTTCCGTCAAACCGAGCAGCATGCTGATCGTTCCGTATAAAACCGCGGATTCGTCTTTTCGATTCAGCGCCCCGAGAATTTTATGCGCTTCTTCCGCATTACCCATTAAATTATAGCTTGCAAAATCGTCCGCCGCTTTTTGCAGCCGATTCCAGACAAAGTCGTCGGCAGTCTGTCTGAGTTTGCCGAGCGCGCCGTTTTTGTCCGATATTATTTTCGCCTGCCGCAAGCCCGGAATCGCCCAGATCGCAGTTTCCGGTTTTTCGGTTTCTTTCAACTTGGCGTCGACCGTCGAGGTGGAAATGCTAATTAAATGGTCGTCATGGTATTTCAAAACATATTTATCGGCTTCGTCTGCCGGCTCATTTTTAACAAATCTTAGCAGATCGACATCGCTAAGAGACGTTGCCTCACCGCGAGCGTGACTGCCGGTTAAAAGAAAACCCAAGGTATTTTCATCCTCCAATTTATGCACAAGTTGTTGAAGAAAGATTTTTGAAACGGCTGACATAAATTACTTCAAACAATCTTTCAAAATCTCGGCGAATTTATAAACGTCCAAAAAAGTATTATAAAGCGGAATGGGCGCGACGCGGATCACGTCGGGTTCGCGCCAATCGGCGCTGACGCCGCGTGACACAAGCGCTTCGTAAAGAGTTTTGTCGGAATCTTTTACGCGGATCGAAAGCTGACAGCCGCGCTGATTTGGATCCGACGGCGTGATGACCGAAATTCTCTCGTCTTTAATTTCGGCGAGCAAAAACTCCAAATATCCGGTTAATTTGCGCGATTTTTCCGCCAAATTCGCCATTCCCGCTTCTTCGAAAATAGCGAGCGAAGCGCGTAAAGCGGCGAGTTGAAAGATCGGCGGATTCGAGATCTGCCAGCCTTCGGCGCCTTTGAGCGGCACAAAATCCGGTCCCATCAAAAACCGAGTCGCTTTGTCGTGTCCCCACCAGCCGACAAAACGCGGCAGATCGAACGCTTCGGCGTGTCGCTCGTGAACAAAAACGCCCGCGACCGCCCCGGGACCGGCGTTGAGATATTTGTAAGAACACCACGCGGCGAAATCGACGTCCCAATCGTGCAGATCGAGTTCGATATTTCCCGCCGCGTGCGCCAGATCGAACGCGACGATTGCGCCGGCTTCGTGTCCTGCCTTTGTGATGCGCCGCATATCGAACGCCTGTCCGGTGTAATAATTCACGCCGCCGAGCAGGATCAAAGCTAATTCGTCCGCGTTTTCCGCTATGGTTTTTTCGATGTCTTCAGTTCGCAAAATCGCTTCGCCTTCGCGCGGTTTTAACTCGATAAGCCGGTCATCGGTGCGTCCAACGGACGCATTGCGGGCAAGCTGCCCTCGCTCCGTATGAAATCGGATTTGCGATTTTACCGCGTATTGATCGGACGGAAATGCGCCTTGCTCGATCATGATTTTATTTCGTGCGCCCGTCGGTCGATAAAACGAAACCATCAAAAGATGAAGATTGACCGTCAACGAATTCATCGCGACGACCTCGGAGTTTTTTGCGCCAACGAGATTCGCGAGGCGTTCGGTAACAAATTCGTGGTACGGAAGCCAAGGGTTTTTCGCGTGCAGGTGAGCTTCGACGCCAAGCGTTTCCCAGTCTTTCAATTCCTGTTCGATATGCGCGCGAACCGTTTTTGGCTGCAGTCCGAGCGAATTTCCCGTGAAATACAAAATGTCTTCGCCGTTCGGTTGTTTTGGAAAGTGGAATTTGTCGCGAAACGAGCGCAACGGATCGTCTTCGTCCATTTTTTGCGCGAATGTTTCGCCTGGTTCGTAGTTCATACAAAAAGATCTTTTTCCAGATTCAGCCAATTTAGCGCGGTTCCGTGCAGCAGCAACGCCTTTATCGCATCGTCGTAAGGCATTGAGTCGATCAATTCGCCCGGCACGGGTTCACCAAGCGGAAACGGATAATCCGAGCCGAGAGCGATCTGATTGGCGCCGACGAGCTGTAGAAGATAATCGAGTTTTGCGGCTTCGTGAACCAGCGAATCAAAATAAATTCTGCCGATATATTTTCGCGGATTATGCGGATTATCGACCGCACAAAGATCGGGACGCGCCGTAAAGCCGCGCTCGATGCGCCCGAGCGTTGCAGGAAACGAGCCGCCGCCGTGCGCGAAACAGATCCGAAGCTCGGGACATTTTTCCAAAACGCCGGAAAAGATCAGCGAACAGATCGCGCGCGAAACTTCCGCCGGCATTCCGACGAGCCACGGCAGCCAATACTTTTGCATCTCCTTTTGCCCAGCCATTTCCCATGGATGAACGAAAACAGCCATTTCGAGTTCTTCGCACGCCTTAAAAAATTCAAAAAACTGCGGCTCGCCGAGATTTAATTGGTTGACATTTGTTCCGATCTGGACGCCGACCATGCCGATCTCTTTGCAGCGTTCCAACTCATTTATCGCCAACTCCGCATCCTGCATCGGAACCGTTCCAAGACCGATAAATTTGCGCGGAAATTTCGCGACGATTTCGGCTATGCCGTCATTCAAAAATTTCGAGATTTCCGCGCCGTGCGCCGCTCGCGCCCAATAGCTGAACATCACCGGAACGGTCGATAAAACCTGCACGCCGACGCCGTCGCGCGCGCTTTCTTCGATCCGTTTTTCGGCGTCCCAGCAGTTTGATTCGATCTCGCGAAAAAAATGCCCGTCGTCCTTGAGCATTCGCGCGCTGCACGATTTGTGATGTTCGAGCTCGATAAATCCGCCGTAGCCGAATTTTTCGCTCCATTTCGGAATATCGCGCGGCAAAATATGCGTATGAATGTCAATTTTTAGCATTCTATCTGATAATAACAGACTAAATTTTTTCCTCAAATTTCGCTCGGTTCTTTGTTTTTCAGAAATTACTGCCGTGTAATTTTCCCATGCTTAGATTAATTTTCCCCGTGTTCGATTTTTTTTGGTTTACACAATTTTTAATAGATTCTAGAGTTCAAATTGTAAAAAAAACTTCACGGGAGATAGTTTTATGATCGATAGACAAAGAGAATTGGAAAAAAAGATATGCCGACTGCAAGCGTTTTGCGTGATCATGGTTTTGGTTGGCGGTTGTATGTTTTTGTTAGGATTTAGTTCCGACAAAAAACAAAAATTCGACGAGATTGATGTTAAAAGAATTAATATCAAAGATGACGACGGGAAATTAAGAATGGTGATTTCCAATAAAGATCGTCAGCATCCTGGAATGATAGACGGCAAGGTATTAGACAGAAAAAGAAATTCGGCAGGAATGATTTTCTTTGATGAACAAGGAACCGAAATCGGCGGATTAATTTACGAAACTCTTAAAACTGGAGAAAACTATAAGTCTTTTACTTTTGACAGAACTCGCGGCGACCAGACCATCGCGCTTCAACATTTGGAAAACAAAGATGGTTATTGGGCAGGTTTAGTTTTTGGTGACGATAATATAGATGTAATGACCAAAAA
>JBGTFE010000072.1:0-1547 GCA_041747435.1 Pyrinomonadaceae bacterium
AGAAAAGTTGCGAAAGGCAATGTGAAAGGCGAAAATGTTTATGCCGCGTTCGGTCAAACTACCGGCGGACGTTATCTGATAATTTTCTACATTCGCAAACGGGACGGCGCGATCTTGCCGATTTCAGCCCGCGATATGGACGACGGCGAAAGAAAATATTATGGAAAACAAAAATAAAACAAAAGATAATCTGCCCGATGCTTTTGAAACGGAAGAAGAAGCCGGAGAATTTTGGGATACGCACAGTGCGGCGGATTTTGTTGAATATTTAGAAACTACCGATGATGTAATCGAAATCAAAGACCGCGTTTTTGAAATACAAGTTGCCGAAGACGTTTTTCAAAAACTTCGTCAACAAGCCGAATCGTCGCATCAATCCGTGCCGAAAGTTGTTGATCAAATTCTGCGAGAGCAGTTAAATTAAAATTTATATGTCATACGTTCGCTCTAAATTTCGTCATCCCGCTTTGCCCAAGAATGAATTGAATAATAAATTTTCTGCTAAAATATGAATATGGGTTTTTGAGAGGTTATAACTTATGCTGACAGCAATTGAGACAACGGGAACAATCGAACAAAACGGAAAGATCGTGATTGACGAAACATTTTCGGTTGATGCGCCGACTTCCGTGCGCGTAATCGTTTTATTTCCCGAAGCCGATGATATTAGCGAAAACGAGTGGCGGCAAACAGCGGCGAAAAACGAGGCATTCGATTTTCTGTACGACGCGGAAGAAGATATTTATTCCATAGAAGACGGAAAACCGCTTGAACAATGAAATATAAAATCGTTCTCGTGCCATTTCCGTTTGACGATTTGACCGCGACAAAGGTGCGTCCGGCGGTTTGTTTGACCGATGAGATCAAACCGCACAGCCATATCGTTTTGGCATTTATTACAAGCCAAGTTTCGGCAAAGGCTTCGGCAACCGATTTTGTGATTGATAAATCCGACGCGGATTTTGCCATTACGGGTTTAAAAGTTTCTTCGACGATTCGCCTGCATCGTTTGATGACGGTTACGAAATCAATTATCCGCCGCGAACTCGGTGAGTTATCTGCAGCGCAACAGACGGAAATTGATAATCGTCTGCGGAAATTATTTAATCTTTAGTTTTTCAAATTTTTCAAATTTATGTCATACGTTCGCTCTACATTTCGTCATCCCGCTTTGCCCAAGAATGAATTGGTTTTTATGGTAAATTTATTTATTGTAGGAGATTATTTTTATGTCTGAAATAACTTTGACTTTGCCGGACAATTTGGCGCGGGAAGCGAAAGAGAGTGGTTTGTTGAAGCCGGAGTTTATCGCTTCGATGCTCAGGGCGGAGATTCGGCGGCGGCGAGTGAATAAATTGTTTGCGGCGGCTGACCGTTTGGCGGATTTGGACGAACCGTTGACGGAAGAAGAAATCGCGGCGGAAATCGCGGCGGCGCGGAAGGAAAAAAGCTCTTAACGGATGCGAGTTGTCGCCGATACAAACATTGTCGTTTCCGGTTTGATGTGGCGCGGAAATACGCGGCGCGTTTTGGATGCGGCACGCGAT
>JBGTFE010000073.1:0-27368 GCA_041747435.1 Pyrinomonadaceae bacterium
GTGAAATTGCAATGCCCGTTGCCGTTTGTATAAGTTTGGAAAAGCCAGTTGCCGCGCCCCGCATTGTTGACGGTTTGCGCGTATCGGTTTTCCTGTGAAACCGTTACAAGCGGGTCAATCAAAGTGTGTAATGTTAATACCGGATTTTTGATCTTGCCGTTGTAATTGGCGTTGCGCTCAACATAATTTCGCGAGTAATTCGGCGCGGAAACATAGCGTTGACCGTTCATCGTTAAAAGCCAAGTATCAATCACGACAGACGGCACGCCCAATGCCATTAGATAAAGTTTTTCCGCCGCGGTCAGATTGTAATCGCGGTCAAGATTTTGAACGATCGGACCGCGCGCCCGTCGTTCGAGCTCCGAGCGGAATTCCGTCGAAAACGCCATATCGGTAAAAATCCAGTTCGGGTAAAATGCGGGCGGCGGCGGCGGATTGATTCCGCGTCCCGGCGTTCCCGAAACCAGACGTATAAATTCAAAACCCGCGAAATTTGCCGGAACGTTGACTTCGGCGAATAATTTCGGAAAAACTTCCGTTTCAAAATCTATATCGTCGCGAACATCGCCAAACGTTCCCCATGATGAGGGCATTCCGAAAACGGTGTCGTAAGCGAGTGTAAGATCACCCGCACCATCCCAAGAACTCGTCGCGCCCGCGCCGACCGCGCAAGCACACAACGCGCCGTCAAAAATTCCGTTGAAGCGTTCCATACTTTTGAAACCGATGACCGTTCCCATCGAAAACGCCCAAATGATCGTGCGGTCAGGTCGGGCGATATTGCCGCGAAAATAGACCGCTAAATCTTTCGTGTCGTGAATTCCTTCTTCGACCGCCCAGCCGTTATCTTTATACGCCGAACCTGCCAGCGCATAGCCCTGCGCGAGCAAAGCGGCGGCAAGTGCCGCATTCGGCGCAATATCGGCGTTGCGGTTGTCAACTTCGCCGGGATGATCGGCTTTGTCGCGGTAGCCGTGAGCATATACAAGCAGCGTGCCGTTCCAAACTGCCGGAACGACGATTCGATACGGCGCGCCATCAATTTCGCCCGACGTATCGATCGGTCCAACTTGTTGGGCGGCATTTGCCGTTTGCAATAGATTCAAAAGCAGTAAAACACAAAATCCGGCAAACAAAATTCTTTTTGACATAAAAGTTTTTCCTCCTAAAATGACCAATTTACGGACAGGAGAGCCGTCGTCAAGACAGCGCGCTTGAAGCGCAACTCAAACGGAAAATAATTTCTAACCAAATTATTTGACTGTGTGATGTTTTACTACTTATCGAAGGTGAAGTCAACGCAAACCCTTTTGAACGGCTAACCTAAAGCCTTTCATCCAACTCCCCAAATCACAACTTCGTTTTGGTGAACTGAGGGAAGGTGACGAAAGTTAAACCTTCGCGCTCAGCATTTCTTTTGCGTGCTGACGCGCTGTTTCAGAGATCGTTTCGCCCGCGAGCATTCGCGCAATTTCCTCAACTTTTTCTTTCGCGTCCAATTCTTTCGCCCGAATTTCCGTCCGATTTTTATGAATTTCTTTTTCGACGAGAAAATGGTGATCGGCGAGCGATGCGATCTGCGGCTGATGCGTAACGCACAAAACCTGTTGCGTTTTCGCCAATTCTTTTAATTTCAGCCCGACGGCTTCCGCGACACGCCCGCCGATTCCCGCGTCGATCTCATCAAAAACCATCGCTTTTGCGTTTTCCGCGAGCTTCGCAGTCGTTTTCAGTATCAGCATCAATCGTGAAGCTTCGCCGCCCGAAGCGACCTTTGCGATCGGCTTTACCGATTCGCCCGGATTCGCGGAAAAGTAAAATTCGACGGCATCAAAACCACTTGCGGTAAAAGATCTATCAGAATCCGCTCGCTCGATTCTTACTTCGAAACGAGCCTTTTCGAGTGCGACCATTTTGAGATTCGCTTCGACTTCTCTTTCAAATTTTCGGGCGGCTTTTTCGCGCTTTTCGTGAAGCTCTTTTGCGATCTTCAAATAATCATCACGTGCTTTTTCAAGCTCACGCAGCAGTTCTTTTTCACGAAACTCGGCGGTTTCGATATTTTTCAAACGCTCTTCGGATTCGGTTAAATGCGTAAGAACGGTCTCAATCGCGCCGCCGCCGTATTTGCGTTTCAGACGCGAAATTTCCGCCAAGCGATTTTCGATCTCCTCCAATCTTTCGGGCGAAAATTGGAGCGAACCGCGAAAATCGCGCACGGAAAACGCGAGGTCTTGTAACACAGCCTTTGCCGTCTGCAAGCCTTCGGTGAATTCTCCGAAGCTCGATTCATATTCACCGAGCTCGTCAATTTTCCGCGCGGCTTTTTCGAGTGTCGACAGAACGGATTCGCCATTTTCGTAAAGCAACGCGTAAGCGTCCGCGCTCAAAGCCGTGAGCTTTTCGACGTTGTTGAGACGGCGCTTTTCTTCTTCCAGCGTTTCGTCTTCGCCGATTTCGAGACTGACGCGTTTTATTTCACCGACTTGAAACCGCAAAACGTCGAGAAGCTGTAATTTTTGCGCTTCATCTTCTCGCAGATTTTCGATCTCGCGGCGAATTCCGTTCATCACGCGGTATTTTTCTGCGATCTTTTCGCGCAAAACGCTTAGTTGCGCGTATTCGTCGAGCATTTCAAGATGCGTCGCGGTATCAAAGAGCGCCACTTGCTCGCCTTGCCCGTGAATATCGACCAAAAAAATGCCAATCTTCTTCAAAAAATTTTGGGTTACAAGTTGGTTGTTGACGAAGATGCGATTTTTGCCGGAAGCCGAAAGCTCGCGCCGAACTAATAATTCGATCTCGGTTATGTCATCGATCTGAATTCCGCTCTCGTCCAAAATCCGACGCAAATCTTTGTTCGGTAACACGGTGAAAATTCCCTCGATCCGCGCTTCAGATTCGCCTTCTTTTATCAGATCGGACGATACTCGTTCACCGGTCAACGCGCCAAGGCTGTCGACGATGATCGACTTTCCCGAACCCGTTTCGCCGGTCAAAAGGTTTAAGCCGGCGGCAAATTCGAGCGCGATCTCATCGATCAGCGCGATGTTTTTGATTTTGAGAAAGCTCAGCATTTTCGCTTTTTTCGATTATACGAATCTTATTTCCGCGTCACAAGATTCTCGCCTTTTATCCATTTTCCGCCGCTAAAGATCGCATCCGGCACAAACTGTTTTTCAAGTTCGGGCGTCTTCCAATCTATCTGCCGATCTTTGCGGTAAAAAAGAATTTCACCGAGCGCGCCGGCGCGGATCGTATTTCCGTCGAGTCTATAAACCAGATAAAATCCGCTCGCGTCATATTCTTCCAAGCCTTTCGAATTCAATAGGTTACCGGTTGACTGAATAAATGTCAGCGCGTATTCGCCGGCTCGTCTGCGCTGTGAATTAATGGCGACGTCCGCAGTAGATATCTGTGCAAGATCGCCGGAATTGTTGACGACATTTGCGCGGCGGAAAATAAAATTAAAGAGATTTCCCGATCCGTTGTTCGGGACGAAATCGTAGTTTATCGGGCTTAGAATTTTCTCGCTTCCGTCAACGAGCGAGTTAAAGGCGGTCAAAAACGCGATGAAATTCATCTTTACCAAAAACATTTCATCTTTCCCGTAAAGCGCGCCGGTTTCGATCAAGATGGTCGGCGTTCCCCAATCGGAAAATTTGTCGCCAAATGCGGTCGGGTTATAGCTGTCCACATAGCGTCCGATGTGCCCGCGAAGAAAATTTTGCAGCGCGATTATCATCGCCGCCGTAAGACGTTTGTTCCGTTCGTTTCCTTCTTCGTTCCGATAAAGCGGACTTCCTTCGACGACGAGAAAAGAGATCGCCGCCTGGTCGGTCGTGCCGCTGATCGTTGTTAACTCCTGTTGATTGTGTAGATTAAAACCGATGTGCGGCTGCCATTCGTCGCGCAGGCGTTTTAAGATCTGCGCCTCGGGAGTTTGCAAATTCCGCGCGTCGCGATTGATATCGATGTATTGAAAATTTCTCCGCTGATAAGCGTCCGCGCCATCCGGATTGAGCATCGGAACGGCGCGGATCGAAAGCGTTTCCTCTATTTTCTTAACCCAGGTTTTATCACGGTTTTTCTGCAAAAAGGCGAACATATCGATCAACGCCGAAGTTGCCGTCGGCTCATCGCCGTGCATCTGAGACCACAAAAAGATCTTTGTGGCGCCTTTGCCCCATTCGATCTGATAAATTTCGCGGTTCGCGTAGCTGCGTCCGACCTCGTTGACCTTAATTTCAAGTTTTTTCAGCTCTTCGAGGTATTTCTTTAAATCCTTATGACGCATATTTGAAGGAAACATCGTCGTAATATGTTCCTTTTCCCACGATTCCGCCAAATTTTTCGGACTCTGCGCCCGTGTTCCCGCTGTCATCAAAATAAACAATGTGCCGATCAAAATTAACAAAGAGAATTTCATAGCTACACGATGATACATATTCCCGCGCAAAAATAAAACGGCAAGCCGCGAAGCTTACCGCAAAAAATCATGGTGGCTGGAGAGTGACTTGAACACTCGACCTCGGGGTTATGAATCCCGCGCTCTAACCAGCTGAGCTACCCAGCCGTGAACTTTCGATTATAGTTTTCGGCGCGAAAACGTCAAGTTAATTTATAAAAAATCGCATTCTTTGGCAATCCGATTTAAAATTGTATCATCAAATTAGCGGTAGAATTTTTAGAAATGAATAAAGCTTTTATATTTAGAATGCTCGTTTTTGGCTTGTTCGCCACGGCTGCCGTTTCGGGCTGGGCGCAAACCAATACCGCGAGAACGATCACCGTTGTAACCGAGCCGAAAGCGATCGTTTGGCTGAACGATCTTCGCCGTGGAACAACCGACGAGAGCGGAAAATTGACGATAAAAATACTTTCCGCGGGCGTGAAAAAGCTGCGTGTTCGCGCGAACGGTTTCAAGGAAATTACACAAAATCTGCTGCCGACGCAAAAAGGCGATGTAAAAATTGCGCTTTTGAAAACGACGGATGAAGCCGAGCTCGCTTTTCAACAGGCGGAAGTCCTTAGCGCGATCGACCGTGAAAAAGCCATCGAACAATATCAAAATGCCATAAAATTGCGACCGAAATATGTTGAAGCGTATCTTGGTTTAGCGCGTGTTTTAGCCGACAAAGGCGATCTCGATCAAGGTCTGAAAGTCGTAAAGGACGTGAAAAAGATACAGCTGATCTTACCGGAAGCTACCGCGATCGAAGGCAGAATTCATAAATCGAACGGCGACGAAGATAAGGCGGTCGGCGCCTTTAAGAAAGCTATAGCCGAAGGGAAGGGCTTTCAGCCGGAAGCCTTAACCGGTTTGGGAATGATCTATCGCGAACGCGCCGAAATTTCTGCCGCAACCGGCGACTTTGAAGGCGAGAAAGCAAATTATCTTCTCGCCGCAGCCGAACTACGAAAAGCCGTAACGCAGCTCGCGGGCGCGCCCGATGCGATCGTCATTTATCAACTACTCGGCGATTCCTACGAACGCGCCAAAATGTTTCCGCAAGCGATCAAAGTTTACGAGGAATTCTTGAGCGTTTTCCCTGACGCGGACGAAGCCTCGATCGTCCGTTCGTTTATCATCCAGATACAAAAACAAATGGCGGAGCAGTAAAGTTTTAACCGATCCTAACCGAGAGCATTGAAATCGAGCCACCGTCGAAGCCTTCGACCGGGAAGCTCGCTTTTTCGTTTTCGCGCTCGAGAGCCAAAATATAAAGCAGCGGCAAATAATGTTCGGGCGTCGGCGCGGAAAGAAGCGCGTCTTTTCCGAGCGATTCGTAATTGATAAGCGGCGAATGATCGCCGTTTAAGATCAACTCACGCGCCGCCGTTTCAAACCTAAACGCCCAATCGAGCGGCTCGGGCGTGTGTCGCCCCCACGAATAAGCGTGCAGATTATGAACGGCATTCCCGCTTCCACAAACAAAAACACCTTCATCGCGCAAGGGCTGCAATTTTTTGGCGAGTTCGTAATGAAAGGCTGCGGGCTGAGTTTCGTCGATGCTGAGCTGGACAACCGGAACGTCCGCCCTCGGAAAGACGTGACGAAGAACCGACCAGGTTCCGTGGTCCAAACCCCATTGGAAATCGGTTCTAACCTCGATCGGCGCAATTAATTCCTGCACGCGCCCGGCTAATTCGGGATTTCCCGGCGCAGGATATTGCACTTCGAAAAGTTCACGCGGAAAACCGCCAAAATCGTGAATCGTGCGCGGTTTTTCCATCGCAGTAACGGCGGTTTCGGGAATAAACCAGTGCGCCGAAATGCACAAAATCGCCCGCGGACGCGGAATCTCGTGCCCGATTCGCGTCCAGCCTTTTGTCCATTCGTTCTCGGCAAGCGCGTTCATCGGATTGCCGTGTCCGAAAAAAATGGCGGGCATTGTTTCCGACATACTTTATTTCTTTCGCAGTTCTTTGATTCTTTTCAAAAGCTGCGGCGCGAGCTTTAAGGTTTGAAATAATGAGCCGGAGGCGAAATATTTCGCAAAACCGCGAAATGTTTTTAGGGCGTTTGCGCCGTATGGAAACCACCACGCGTCCGGCAAAACCGCGAATCGATTTACGTGAATGTGCTGCGGCTGAACGAGCTCCATCAAGCCTTCGACGCCGTGCGTTCTGCCGCGTCCGGAATTCTTAAAACCACCCCAAGGTGTTTGTCCGATGCCGTGAGTGTATAAAACTTCGTTTACACAAACCGAGCCGGCTTCGATCTTTTCAGCGACGCGTTTTCCTTTCGCCAGATCGCTTGTCCAAACGCTTGCCGTCAAACCAAATTCCGAGTCATTTGCAAACCTGATCGCTTCGGCTTCGGTTTTGAAAGTTGCAATCGGAAGCGTCGGACCGAAAGTTTCTTCCTGCATCGCGCGCATTTCGTTGGTCGCGCCCGCGATTACGGTCGGCTCAAAAAACAGGTCTTTGTAATTTCCGCCGGCTAAAATTTCCGCGCCTTCTTTTTCAAAACTCTCAACGTGGTCTTTGACTATTTCGAGCTGCCTTTCCGAACTCATCGCGCCGATGTCGGTCGATTCATCAATTCCGGCGCCCTGTTTTAATCTGCGCGTTTTTTCGACAATTAATTCCGTCAATTTTTCCGCCGCCGATTCTTCGACATAAAGTCTTTCGACCGACGAGCACGACTGTCCCGCATTGCAAAACGCGCCCCAGATCGCAGCCTGCGCGGCGAGTTCGAGATTTGCGTCCGCGAAAACGACCATCGGATCTTTGCCGCCAAGCTCCAAAACGACCGACGTAAGATTTTTCGCTGCTGCTTCGGCGATTTTCTTTCCAGTCGCGACGCTTCCGGTGAACATTATTTTGTCAGGCGCCGAATCGACCAAAGCCGCGCCCGTGCGTCCATCGCCGGTCACGACTTGAACGACATTTTCCGGCAAGCCGGCTTTTTCGAAGATCTCGCCGATCTTCAATCCGATAAACGATGTCAGTTCCGAAGGTTTTAAAACGACTGTATTTCCCGCCATCAAAGCCATCGCCGCCTCGCCGAGCGGAATCGAAAACGGATAATTCCACGCCGGAATAATTCCGACGACGCCAAGCGGTTTGTAAATAATTTTGGAGTAACGCCCGAGCAAACCGTAAAGTCCGATATTGATCTTCCGTGGTGCGAGAAGCTTTTTGGTATTTCGCGCAAAATGCTGCATTAGATCGAGAACGGGTGAAATTTCCATCGAAAGCGCTTCGGCAACCGGCTTGCCCGATTCATCCGAGACAATACGCGCAATTCCCTCCATTTCCGCGAGGATCACTTCGCGGGCTTTCATTATGAATTTTCCGCGTTCTGCAAACGACGTTTCGCGCCATTTTTGAAAGGCTTCGCGCGATCTTTCGACCGCATATTTGACGTTTTCCGGAGACGTGTTTTCAATGCGCCCGATCTCTTCGCCGGTTGCCGGATTGTAGGACACGATCTCGTTTTCACTTTCGATTTTTAGAACTGCGCTCATAAAATTAACCCAACATTTGCTCGACAACGCCATAGCTTGCTTCCAACGCGTCACTTAATTTACCCGCATCGGTTCCGCCGCCTTCTGCCATATCGGGCTTGCCGCCGCCGCGTCCGCCGACGATCGGAGCGATTTCCTGCACAATTTTTCCAGCCTTTACGCGGTCGGTCAAATCGTCGGAAACGCGGACGATGAACGAAACTTTGTCTTCTTCCGTGCGAGCCAGAACGACGACGCCGGATTTCATTTTTGCCAGCAACGTGTCGGACAAATGTCTCATTCCGCCTTTGTCCAAGCCTTCAACCGTCTTTGCCAAAACCTTCACGCCGCTTACGTCTCGCGCTTCATCGCCGTTTGTCGATGAAGTTCCGATGGTGCCGGTCGCGATCTTCATTTTCAGTTCATCATTTTCACGCTTCGCTTTTTTCAATTCTTCCTGCAATTTTTCGATCGCGTTCGGAAGCTGATCGCGCTGCGTTCGTAGAGCTTGAAGCGATCTTTCGATAAGTTTTTCGTCTTCTCTGAATCTTTCGAACGCGTCAAAGCCCGTAATTGCGCGAATTCGGCGCACGCCGGAAGCGATCGCTTCGTCCGATGTGATCTTAAAGGCGCCGATGTCGCCCGTTGCGCGAACGTGCGTTCCGCCGCAAAGCTCTTTTGAAAAAACGCCTTCGCCGACTGATAAAACGCGAACGTCCGCGCCGTATTTTTCGCCAAAAAGCGCAACCGCGCCGGTGCGCATCGCTTCTTCGATCGCCATGATATTTGTGTTGACGCGTTCGTTTTGCAAAATGTATCGATTGACCAAGTCTTCGATCTCCGCAATTTCTGCTTCGGTCAAAGCTTGATAATGCGTGAAATCAAACCGCAAATAACTCGGCGCGACGACCGAACCGGCTTGCTTGACGTGCGTGCCGACGACTTCTTTCAAAGCTGCGTGAACAAGATGCGTCGCCGTATGATTGCGCCTCGTCGCATCGCGCTTTTCGGTATCGACCGTCGCCGTCACCACATCGCCGACTTTTATCATGCCTTTCTCAACTTTCGATTTATGCAGGATCAAACCAACAACCGGCGCGAAAGTATCGAGAACTTTTGCGCGCGCCGCTTTGTCAGTACCCGGAGCGGTAGCGACGCGGTTGGCATTTGAATTTTCGAGCGAATAAGTTTTATCTAAAACCACCTCACTACCGTTCGGGGTTCTGACAAGAACGCCCGTGTCGCCGACTTGTCCGCCCGCTTCGGCGTAGAAAGGCGTCTGATCGAGAACGATCAAACCTTCTTCGCCTTCGACGAGTTCTTCGATTTGCTTGTCGTCTTTGATCAAAGCGACGACTTTGGCATTTTCAAGATGAGTTGTTTCATAACCCTTGAATTCAGAGCGAATGGAAGTTCGTTCCAGCGCAACATAAATCGGCTTGAGAGTCTCTTTTTGTTTTGTTTTTCCAATTTCAGAATTTTCTTGTAATTCCTGAATAGCTCCATCAAAAACTTGGTCGAATTTACCATCAGAAAACTCAAAACCGTTTTCCCGTAAAGTTAGAAGAACTAAATCCTTTGGGGTTCCATAAGTATCATAGAGTTTTGCCAAATCAGAAATTAGTTGACAAACGTTCGCAGGTTTTTCGATATAATAAGTCCATTGTCTAATAAAAGACTCAGATATAGAACCTGATGACTCAAGCGAAATTCTTGGATAATTTTCATCCTCAGTAAAACCTTCGCGGTAAATTTTTCTTGTTTCAGCAAGTTCGTCAACTGTGATGTTTGATAAATTTGAAATTAAATTTTCGTCCGATAAAAAATTTCGGGCGCTTTCTTCAATTGCGGCTTTCCTATGCTTAGTAAAATAATTGACTAAAATATCATCTAGTCTCTTCAAACCAACGGTCAACGTGTTGCCGAATCTCTCCTCCTCAAGCCGCACCATTTTCCCGATAAATTCCCGCTGAATTTCGAGTTCGGGATACGCGTCTTTCATATGATCGACGACGAAATCGCAGACTTTGTAAAAGAACAAATCGTTAAATCCGAGATGCTCGCGACCGTGGTAGATCGCGCGGCGCATAATTTTTCGCAGGACGTAGGCGCGTCCTTCGTTGCCGGGCAAAATTCCGTCGGTGATCGAAAAAGCCGTCGAGCGCGCGTGATCGGCGACAACGCGGCAGGCGAATTTTTTTTGTTCGTCGAAATTATCGTAGATCGAGCCGGTCGCTACCGCTCCCGGTTCTGACAAGGCAGCAATAAAATCAATGATCGGCTTAATAAAATCAGTGTCGTAAACCGATTCGACGCCCAGCAGGATCGCGGTAAATCTTTCCAAGCCCAATCCGGTATCGACCGAAGGCGCCGGCAAAAGCTCCAATTTGTAGCCGCCGTTTCCGTCTTCAACGCGGTTGTATTGCATAAAGACGAGATTCCAAATTTCCATCGTTAGATCGCTTCCGTCGAGATTAACGAGATCGGCGCGGTTTTTTTCGGGATTTTCCGGCTCGTCGCCGAGATAATAATTGATCTCCGAATTCGGTCCGCACGGTCCGGTTTCCGCCATTTGCCAGAAATTATCTTTGCGCGAAAACGGCAAAATGCGATCTGGCGACGCGCCGGCTTTTATCCATAATTGAACCGCTTCTTCGTCCGCCGCAACTTCGTCGTCACCACCGAAAACCGTGAACCAAAGGCGATCTTTATCGAGCTTTAATTCATTGACGAGATAATCCCATGCAAAATTTATCGCGTCTTCCTTAAAATAGTCGCCGAATGAAAAATTGCCGAGCATCTCGAAAAAAGTGAGATGCCGCGCGGTTTTGCCGACTTCGTCGAGATCATTGTGTTTGCCGCCGGCGCGCAAGCATTTTTGTGATGTAACGGCACGGTTATAGTCTCGTTTTTCGTTTCCCAAGAATACGTCTTTGAATTGATTCATTCCGGCGTTTGTGAAAAGGATCGTCGGATCGTCCGGCGGATAAACGGGCGATGAATGGACAATTTTATGCCCGCGCGCGACAAAATAATCAATAAATTTCTGTCTAATTTCGTTTCCGGTCATCATAAATAAGATAAATTCGTCTCAAATAAAAAAGCAATTTTAGCACGAAATCGGCGCTAATCTTCTTCGATCTTTGAAATTTCGCGCATTTTATCGCGGACAAGATCGTAAGAAAATCCCTGCCGGAGAAGAAAATCGTAAAATTTTTTCGCTTCTTCGCGCGTTTCCGGTCTTCCTTTCAAACGAAGCCGTTTTTCGATCGAAAGATTGATAATTTCTTCTTCCGGCGTCGCCTCAAACGCTTTTTCTATCGCGTCGTCGATCGTTTCCTTGTCGAGTTTTTTCTGAAATAGCTTTTGTCGTAAAACATGTTTGCCGACCGGTTTTTGGCGAAGCTTTGAAGCAGCGAAATTTTTTGCAAACTGCGCGTCGTTCAAATAACCGTAAGTTTCGAGTGTCTTGATAACGTCATCGACAACGCTCGCGTTCGTCCAATCTTTTTCGAGCAGGCGCTCGCGAAGCTCTTTTATCGAACGCGGCTTGAACGTGAGAAGATTTACCGCGCGGTCAAACGTCCGTTTTCGCGCTTTTTCGAGGTCGCCGATATCGCGTTCGCTTTCGTCTTTTTCTGTTGATCTCTTCCGCGGCATATTTTGCAAAATCGCATTTCCGAATTAAAATTCAAGTTATTATGGATGGAATTTTGATCATAAACAAACCCGAGGGAATTACTTCGCACGACGTGGTTTGGCGCGCGCGGAAAATTTTGAACGGCGAAAAAACCGGGCACACCGGAACGCTCGACCCGTTCGCAACCGGCGTGATCGTGGTTCTCGTCGGCAGAGCGACGCGCCTCGCGCAGTTTCTCGACAGCGATATAAAGGAATACGAGGCGATCATCCGTTTCGGTTTTGAAACGACGACCGGCGATAAAACCGGTAAGCCGAAAGCGGTTGCGAATCCGGAACTGCAGCTCATAAAAGAAGACGTTGAGGATGTTTTGTCGGAATTTAAGGGCGAGATCGAGCAGATGCCGCCGATGTTTTCAGCGAAAAAAGTGAAAGGCAAAAAGCTTTACAATCTGGCGCGGAAAGGTATCGAAATTGAACGAAATCCGATTAGAGTCACCATCCATGAAATCGGAATCTCCGACACTGAGCAAAAGCTCGACAATACCGAAGTTGCGATCCGTGTCGTCTGCACTGCCGGAACCTACATTCGAACTTTAGCCGAGGATATCGGAAAAAAGGTCGGAATCGGCGCGCATCTTGCCGAGCTTCACCGGACACGCGCCGGGAAATTTGATATTTCGAAAGCCGTAACGCTTGACGAGTTAAAGCAGATTGCTGCGAAAAATGAGCTCGATAAGATCCTGATCTCAATGAATGAAGCGCTTGCACATCTTCCGAAAGCCGAGCTGGTCGGCGATCAAGTCGAAAAAACTCATCACGGAACAAAGCTGAAATTCGAAAGCGACGACTTTAAAAATGGCGATCCTGTCAGAATGGTTGACCAAAATGGTAATCTCGTAGCCGTCGGCGCGTATGACGAATTAGACAAGAGCGTCCAGCCGAAAACGGTTTTTGTATGAAAAAAAGAACGGCAGCACTTGGAATTGGCGGAGCGATCGGTTTTGCCTTGGCGTGGAAATTTTTGACACGCGCGGACACCGTCGATTTCCACGACTTTACCGATAAGATTCATCACGTTGATAATTCGCATTTTCTCGATATTGACGGCATTATCGTTCATTACCAAGAATTTGGCGCCCGAGAAGATCCGACATTGCTTCTCATCCACGGTTACACGGCTTCGACATACGTTTGGCACACGGTCGCGCCGATGCTCGCGGCGGCGAATTTTCACGTCGTCGCGCCCGATTTGATCGGTTTCGGCTATTCGGAAAAACCGCGATCTTTTGACTATTCGATCGCTTCACAGGCGCGGATTTTGACGCGCTTGATGGATAGACTGGGGATCGGACGCGCAACGCTCGTCGGCAGCTCATACGGCGGTGCGGTTGCCGCGACGATTGCGCTCGATAATGCCGAACGTGTCGAAAAATTGGTTCTCGTTGACGCGGTCATAAACGACGACCTGAAAGGTCATCCGATTCTCAAACTGGCTTCAATTTCCGGAATCGGCGAGCTTATCACGCCGTTTTTGGCTGATTCGACGGCGCTGCAAAGATACCGAATGCGCGGCACGCTCGCCGCCGTAAATCACCATTTGATCACCGCAGAGCGCGTGGAATCGATCCTTCGCCCGCTGCGTGCGAAAGACGCGCATCATTCTCTGCTTGCGACTTCGCGAAAATGGGACGCAAACCGCATCGAACGGGACGCGCATTTGATAGATCAGCCGACACTGCTCGTTTGGGGCGAAAACGACAGCGTAATTCCGTTGCGAAACGGCAAAAAGCTTTTTGCATCGATTCCCGCTTCGCGTCTTGTGGTTTTGAAAGATTGCGGTCATGTGCCGCAGGAAGAAAAGCCGGAGATTTTTGTCGATTTGATGACGGAATTTTGCGGCGATGGCGAACAAGGATAATACCTCAAGTAGTAAAGTAAAAAATTCGAATGGATAAACTCGAAATCCTGCAATACGTTTCATACGCATATTCGTTTCTTGTCGGAATAATTGCGTTTAGCGGCTCGGATTGGTTATGGAAGAGAAGGTTTTTTAACAAATGCCTTTTTGCTGCCGTTCCTTCCGGCATTGCCGGTTTAATCTTTGAATTTTCCGGTTTATTTAAGACGGAAACCGGGCTCACGATTGTCGTAATGTTCATTCCGTTGATTTATTTAGGATATTTCCAACTGTTTAGATGGATTTTCAAAAAATGGAAAGGAACCGAGCCAGTCATCACCGTACATACGGTTATTGGCGCAATTCCAAATGAGTATGAATCTGCTCTGAGAAACGGTGAAGAAAGAAAGTATTCGGAGGGCAGAAAAGTTACGGCGGCTGATTTCTTGTTCAGTTTTGCTCAAGCCCTAATTCCGATATTCACGATCTTTATTTTATTGTTCTACGTCTTTGAAATTCAGAAAAAATAGCAGATCCGAATATGAACTTTAGCAGTGGACAAGTCTATTGAATAAAAATTAAAAATACCTATAATGCCCGATGATCTTCCATTCAAAAAGGCGGTCTTCAAGTTTTGCGCCGGCGCCGATGTTGTGGATGATCGAATATCTTTTTGTGGTTTTGTTGTAAACATTTGAAACGATTCCGATGTGCGTCATTCCCTTGCCGTCCAAATCCCACGCGACGACGTCGCCGGGTAAATAATCTTTGCCGTTTTGCGTGATCGGTAAAGATTTTTCGTTGCGCGTAAAAAATGTGTGCAGATTTGGTACGCGGCGGTGATCGATGTTCGTGTCCGGTTTTGTTAAGCCCCATTTTGTCGGATAAAGCGCAAAATTCGCCGTCATATCTTCGTGCACTTCCTTTTGCAGATCAACGCCCGCGGCGCGAAAAGCGCGGATCACAACGTCGGTGCACGCACCGGTTTCTGCCGGAACGTCGCCGTTCGGGTAAGAAATCTCGAAATAATCCTGCGTGTAATTTTTCGTAATTTCTAGCTGGCGGTTTGCGCTCTCGATCAATCTACGGATCTCAACCGAAGAAATTGCGCTCAATGTCGGTTTTTCGGTCGTCGAAAAAGCGGGCGCGATCTTCTGGCAAGCTGCCGAACTTGTAAGAAAAACGAATACAACGATCAAGGTTTTGATTTTTTTCATTGTTAATTTGCGCCAATCAGAATCGTGATTTTGGTTCCGACGGGTAAGTACGAAGATTTCCGTTGACGTGTTCTTTCAAAATCGGTATTGTAAATAGATCAACTTTTCAGTCGGTATTTATAATTTATCCAAAGCGTAATCCTAAATTCTAAAAATAAACATTCAAGGAGAACCGACAGATGAAAAAATTACGTATTTTAGTTGCATTCGCAGGCGCATTTGCGGTCGCGATGGGTTTTTTGGCGCTCAAATATACGACGAGCGCGGAATTTTCTAGTGAAGAGATCGCGGTACTACCGCAGTCGGAATTTAAAGAACCGGCGAAGGCTACGGGCGAGCGCATTTGTGCCACCGATCACGATCCGGTAAAGATCGCGCAGAGGGAGCGGGATTTTCAAACAAAGCGTCAAATAATGTCCAGAGACGGGGCAGCTTTTTCCAATGTAACCGGCGGGACGATCAACGTTTACTTTCACGTCATTAGAAAGGGAACCGGTGTTTCAAACGGCGATATTACAACGCAGATGATCACAGATCAGATAAACGTTTTGAACGCGGCGTTCGCAAACTGGGGCTGGAGTTTTAATCTAATAACGACGACGCGAACAACCAATTCAACCTGGTACACAGGTTGTTACGGTTCGAGCGAGAGCGCGATGAAAAATGCTCTGCGGCAGGGTACGGCTGATGATCTGAACATTTACAGCTGCGCGCCGTCTGGCGGAATTTTAGGCTTTGCCACGTTTCCTTCTAGCTATAACAGCCAGCCGAAACTAGACGGCGTTGTCATCCTATACAGCTCGGTTCCGGGCGGAACTGCGACGCCGTATAATCTGGGCGACACGGCGACGCATGAAGTCGGACATTGGATGGGTTTATATCACACGTTCCAGGGCGGATGTAACGGAAACGGTGATTTTGTTTCGGATACGGCGGCGGAGAAAAGCGCGGCTTTCGGTTGTCCGGCGGGACGTGACAGTTGCCGCAATAAGCCTGGTCTTGACCCGATTACGAACTTTATGGACTACACGGACGATGCATGTATGTTCGAATTTACGAGCGGACAGGACACGAGAATGGATTCGCAATTTACGACATATCGCTATAATCGTTAACGCGTTTTGAAAAACTGTTGAGAGCATAAAGGCGGAGACTCGATTGATTTCCGCCTTTTTCACCCTTGCTTAGGCGCGGGTTTCTGCTTCACCTTCCGTTTAGCCACTTTTTTATGTCATATCGCATTCCGTCGGTGATCTCGTGTTTTGCGTCGTAACATTTCGACGTAAAAATATTGAGCCGTTTTTCCAGTTTAACTCCAAAATTCTCGTATTTTTCGAGCGGATAAAATTCATCGCGTGATGAATAAAGGTAAAAAACGTCGGCGGCGAGCGGTTTATAGATCTCGTTTGTTTCAAGATCGGACGGAATTCCGCCGCAAATGCCGATCACGCCGCGCAAAATTTGGGGATGCGTGAATGCGAATCGAAAATTCAGCGCGCAGGCTTGTGAAAATCCGTAAAGATAAACTCTTGCAGGATCAATCGTTTCGGCGCTGGCGAGTCTTTCGATGATTTCGCGAATAAAATCGTGATGTAGAGCTATTGATTCTTCCGGTTTATGATCGGTAAGCCAGCCGAAACCGATCTTATATTTTCCGTCTTCCTCACGAAAATGCTGGTGCGGCGCTTGTATCGACGCAATGACAAAATCCTCGGGTGTGACGAGCTGCGCTTCGCGCATCATATAGCGTTTGTGCGCGCCGTAACCGTGAACCGCGATCAAAAGCGGCGCTTTTTTTTCGACATTTTCAGGAACGAAAAGGTCGTAGTAAAGCTTGATCTCGGCTTTAACTGACAGATCGTTTTCCAACATAATTTTCTAAAAACATACGCCTTGGCGACCTTGCGGTTTAAGAAATTTTAACGCAAAGAGCGCAAAGATTTCGCAAAGTTCGCAAAGAAATTACCGAACTTTTTCCAACCATACTCGCAGATCGACCGCGCCATGCGGCACGCGCCAGCGAAAATATTTATATTTCTTTTTTGCGAAACCTTTGAGCACTTTTTCTGCGGAAACAAACGGAAGAAGGCGGCTGAGCTTTTTGTAAAGCGCGCGCTTTTCGTTTGAAAAACTACGACATTGGTTCTCATCGATGCGAAACTGAGCCCACGCGATAGAGCCGCAAAAACCGCACGCTCCGAATTTTGGCGAAAGCAAAACATTTTCCATAAAAACGCGAATTCCGCCTTCGAATTCGTGAAGAACGTCGTGAATTGCGACGATCGCGCCGTCCGACAAAAACGGCGCGAAGCCTTCAAGATCAAGCTTTGTTCCTTTGTAAGTATGATCGCCGTCGATCCATAAAAGCCGGATCGGTTTTTTCCAGTTTCGCGCCAATTCGTATGAAAAAGTCTGATGAAATTCGA
Organism: Pyrinomonadaceae bacterium; assembly: GCA_041747435.1. GTDB lineage: Bacteria > Acidobacteriota > Blastocatellia > Pyrinomonadales > Pyrinomonadaceae > JBGTFE01. The sequence continues at coordinate 17,138 of JBGTFE010000073.1, forward strand.
CATTTTCCGCCACGCCGTGCGCCGCGATATTCTTTTGAAAATCGGCGAAAGAACTTGCGGCACCGCGCAGATCCGGATCGGTAACGCTCGGCGCTGTCATCGGATCGACGGCGTGAATTTTTTCGTCGCCGGCTAACGTAGCCGATTTTGCAAGAATGATCGTCGATTTGCCCTTGAAAGAACCGATCTCGAGAATTTCACCTTCTGCGGTCGGGCAAGCCGCCATTAATGCGAGAAAACGCATTTCGTTCGGCGCGAGGTAGCCTTCAACGCCGTCAACTTCGCGCAATAAATTTTCAACAAACGCAGCGAAGTTCTCGGGCAGATTTTTCATAGGCTAAATTCACTTGTCAGACTACCGAGTGAATGCGAGAATGTCAAAACTGACGTTGTATGCCTGATTTCCTTATAAAATTTGACGCGCTTGCCGGAATCGAAACCGAAAATTTCGCCGCGCGCTGGCTCGAAAGAACCGCGTTCGGCTTTCTGGTTTTGATGGTTTTGTTTGCGCCGCATTCGATCGCCGCGTCGCAAACGGCATGGCTGGCGGGAATGTTCGCGTGGTTTATTCGACTGTTTATAAAACCGCGTCCGAAGTTTTTTCGAACCGCGTTGAACATTCCGTTGTGGACTTTTTTCGGTTGGTCCGTGGTTTCCGCCGTTTTTTCTTACGCACCGGATATTTCGATCGACAAACTGCGCGGCGCGGCGATTTTTTCGGTTTTTTATTTTGTCATAAACAACCTGCGAAATTCCCGCGCCGTTCGATTTCTTGCCTTTGCGCTTGTTTTTTCTTGTATGGTCAACGTGCTGTGGATGCCCGTCCAGCGATTGATCGGGCGCGGTGTGGAAATTCACGGCGTCGCGGAGCAAAGTCCGCTTGCAAAAGCTCTCTTATTTGACGGTGATGCTTTGCTGGAAGCGAACGGCAAAAAATTAAATACCCCGGAAGATCTGGTCGCGCAAATAGAGCAAACCGAAACGTCGAAAGTAAAATTTTATCGTCCGGATTTTGAATTTGTAGTGGACATCAGCCGAGAAGATCTATTAAACGGCGCAAATGCGACTGAAAAGCTCGGGATCGAAAGCTGGAAAAAAAGCCGCAACTGGCGCTCGAGCGGATTTTTTGGACATTACGCGACATATGCCGAAGTTTTGCAGTTGATTATCTCGCTGGTCTTCGGAATTTTTATCGGATTCTTAATGCAAAGTCGCAAAGACCCAAAATCGCGAAGCTGGAGTTTTGTTCTTTTTGTTTGTCTGTGCGGAATGGGTTTGGCTTTGCTTTTGACCGTGACACGCGCTTCGCAGCTTGCGTTTATGATCTCGGCTTTTTCGATCGTTCTTTTAAACGGAAACCGCAAACTGCTTTTGAGTTTAGCAGCAATCGCTTTGCCGATCGCTCTGGTCGGTTTAATTTTTTTACAGCAAACGCGCAACGTCGGATTTATTGATTCAACCGATAATTCAACAAGCTACCGCCAAACGGTTTACAGGGAAGGTTTTGATCTTTGGACTTCGAGCGCGAGAAATTTTACCGTCGGCGTTGGAATGGATTCGATCAAGCGCTACGCAAAGGATTGGCATTTATTTGACGACGGCAGATTGCCGATGGGACATTTTCATTCGACGCCTTTACAATTGGTCGTCGAACGCGGTCTGCCCGCACTCTTGATCTGGCTTTGGATCGTAGGAATTTATGCACGGACGCTTTTGCGGTATCTCAAATTCCAAATTCCAGATTCCAGATTAAAGGGCGAATCTGGAATTTGGAATGTTGAATTTGGAATTATTTTGGGTTGTTTCGGCGGGTTGATCGGCTTTTTTACAAGCGGACTTGTGCACTACAATCTCGGCGATCAGGAAGTTGCGCTTGTGTTCTTTTTGCTGATGGCGTTGAGCGTCTTTTTGTGTAATTCCAAGTTCCACAATTCGAATTCCAAATAATTTCTGCATCTTAATTTGGAATTTTGAATCGGGAATCTACGCCGCCTTTTCGATGCCGTAGCGCGCCATTTTCATATAAAGTCCGCGGCGCGTTAAGCCAAGTTCGCGCGCGACTTTAGAAATATTCCACCTATTGCGGTCGAGCGAGTCGCGAATCATCTGTGTTTCGAGTTCGGTAACCGCTTCTTCGAGTGTTCCGTTTTCCGCATCGATGCTGTAATGTGCAAACGATTTGTCGTATGAAGCAATGGTCCGAACATTGTCGCCTTCTGTAAACGGAATCGGCGTCGCGCTGCGTTTTAGTTCCGGCGAAAGATGTGTCGGCGTGATCGTTTCACCGTCTTCGGCGCGGGCGACGACGCGCTGAATTTCGTTGCAAAGCTGGCGCACGTTGCCTTCCCATTCGCAAACCATAAGCAGATCGATCGCCTGCGGCGTGATCGAGATATTATTACGTCCGAATTTCGATGCGTAATGATTTACATAATAATTCACCATCGGCGGAATTTCAGAGCGGCGCTCGCGCAGCGGCGGAACGCGAAGTCGAATGACGTTCAGACGATAATACAGATCTTCGCGAAAACTGCCGTCGGCAACCTTTGCTTCAAGCGGCATATTCGTCGCGGCGATGACGCGCACGTCAACCTTTATCGGTCGTTTTTCGCCAAGCGGCTGAACTTCACCTTCCTGCAGAAAACGGAGCAATTTGGGCTGAACGTCGATCGGAAGATCGCCGATCTCATCGAGAAAAAGCGTGCCACCGTCAGCCGCGCGGATCATTCCCTGCGAATCGTTAACAGCGCCGGTGAATGCTCCTTTGCGATAACCGAAAAGATGTCCTTCGGCAAGCTCTTTTGGTACGGCGGTGCAATTAAACGGAACAAAAATCTTATCTTTGCGGCTCGAGATCGTATGGATTGCGCGCGAGACAAGCTCTTTTCCCGTTCCCGACTCGCCGGTTACGAGAACGGTAACGTCAGACGAGCGAATCTTATAAACTTCTTCGACAAGCGCCGTCATCGCCGGTGATGAATGAATAAAACCCGGCATCAGTGAATTGGAAGTAAAAGCGCTTGTTTCCTGTTCGGCAAAATGCGATTTGTCTTTGTCGCGCAGCGCGCAAACGTCCATTCCCAATTCTACGACGCGCAATAACGGCTGAATCAAGCCTTCGTCGTTCAATGTTGCGCCGGATTGCGGACTTATCATCAAAATCGCAGGCGGCGCGCTCGGCGCGCGAAGCTGAAAAATGCTGAGATTCTTAATTTTTGCAAAATTTTCGGTTTTGTCCTGCGCTTCGGCTTCGTGAAATTTCGCAATCAGCTCCATACTTTCCGCCGGAATATAGCCGTGCGTGATAAACGGATAATATCGCCGCTGTTCGTTCATTTCGGCGATGATTATCTTTTTCGCTCTGCTTTCCTGCTGCAAAATTGCGGCGAGCTCGCGGAAAAGCAATTCGCGCGATGCGGTCGCTTCCGCCAGACGCAGCATAAGGAGCTGCGAACTGGCACTCGTCGCGCGCTTTTTCCCGGCTTCGACTGTTTTGAGCTTTTGAAGAATCTCTTGTGTTTGATCCGAAAGCGGCTTGACACCGAGCTTTCGAAAGATCTCATCCGCTGCGTTCAAATGGCTCGAAGCCTTTTCCGGATCGTCCGCAAACATCGAACTTCCAAGTAGAAAATGCAACAAAGCGGTGTGATACAAATCCTCCGACGTTTCAAAGATCGTCAGTGCGCGGCTGAAATGATGAATCGCGAGCTCGTAGTCTTTTTCGCGAAGCGCAAGCAACCCGCGAATGCGCTGAATATTGCCGAGTACGAAGAAATCCGATGTCGGATCCGTTTTCTCGATCGCTTCAAGCGCTTTTTCGCAATCGCGCACGTTACCTTCTTCGAGAAAAACTTCCGCCAGAACGAGTTCCGCCATATCCGAGATCTGCCGCTCGCCGATCTTTTGGCAAAGCTCGATCGTTTCTTGCGCTTTTTCGCGCGCTTCGGCAAGCTTGCCTTGCATCAGCAGCGTTCGCGAAAGATTGCGCGACGCTTGTATCTCATACCATTCGGTTTTTCGCTTTTTAGCCAATGCGACGCCGCGCTCAAGCAATTTTTTCGCTTCGGGCAGGTCGCCGCGCAAAAGCTTCAATTCGCCGAGGGAATCCAAAATTCCGGCGACGTGCACGTGATTCGTCTCAAAAGCGAGGTCGAGCGCGCGTTTGATAACGCCTTCGGCTTTTGTCCATTCGCCGAGCATCATCAGGTTGATGCCGAGATTATTGTAAGCCGCGATCGATTGGATCTTGTGCTCGGTGCGGTCGAAAAATTTGATCGATTTTTCCAGGCAATCGATCCCTTCCTGCGGGCGGCGCAAAAACCAGTACGCGCCCGAAAGATCCGAATAGATCTTTCCGAGCAGATAAAGCGCTTTGCGCGAACCAATGATCTTGATCGCCTGTTCAAAATATTCAAGCGACTTTCCGCTATCGCCCGCCTGATGAAGAGTCACGGCTATCAAATAAGTGCTGTCCGCCATTCCGCGCCAATCACCCTGATCGCGAAAATAATTGAGCGCTTTTTCCGCGTGATCGCGGGCGATCGGAAATTCGGCGAGCTTTCTGTAAACACGCGCGAGCGCCACATAAACGCTTCCTAAAAGATGATTTAGCGCTTTTGCTTCGGCTTCTTCGGATGCTTTTTTCAAGAGCGCGACCGCTTTCGGAAAATCGGTTTGGTTATTGTGCGAGATCGCCAGCTGGATCATAACGCGTATACGCGTTTCGGCTTCGAGTTCTGCAAGGATCTCTTCGTCGTCAAAAAGCGAAAGCGTTTCGAGCGCTTTGACGTATCGTCCCTGGGTTTCGAGCGAGTAAGACAAAAGAGCGTAAAATTTGGCGCGCGTGTCGGCGTCAAGCGAATAATTCTCAATCGCATCGCGCAGGATCTTTTCAGCCGAACCCGAAAGTCCTTCGTCCAGCTCGTTTTGCGCTTTTGAAATGATTTCGTCGATCTTGCCTTCGGGCAGCGGCTTTGTTTTGCGTGAGCGCAGCTTTGCCTTCTCTCCAAAAGAAGAGAGAGTTTCCGACTTAAAATACTTTTTGGTCGAAAGCGTGACTTTACTCATTGCGCTGTAAGCAGATTAAACAACTAATCCGGTTTGAATTTCAGCAACAAAATCTAAAAATTAAAGGGTGTGATTACAAGAAAAGCGCTTAATCTACCTTGCAATTTATCAGATTTTCGCGTGCGCGTCTATTTTTTTGTGTTTGCCGTTTTCGGTAAGGCTTATGGTAAATTTCTTGTATGCCGGAAATTCCAGACATCGAACGCGAAGGCGAGGTTCTGACCGAGAGCGAAACGAAGCTCGAAAAGCCAAAAATGTATAAGGTCATACTGCATAATGACGACTTTACGACGATGGAATTTGTCGTTTTTATTCTCAAACATGTTTTTAACAAAGTCGATGCCGAGGCTTTTGCGATCATGCTCAGAGTTCACAACGAAGGAATCGGAATTGCGGGCATTTATCCGTACGAGATCGCGAATATGAAAGCGGAGAAAGCGACGAATCTTTCAAAAGCACACGAATACCCGCTTCTTTGCACGGTCGAGGAAGAGTAGAATTGATTATGGAAATTGTATGAATCAGACAAGTCGATTTGAGATAGATTTTCCTGTCGCTGAAAGCGACAAAGATAATAGCGTAGGGTGAAACCCTACGTGGTTTGATAATTATGACCGCTCGCTGAAGGCGAGCAACAAACATGCAAATTTGTTCGGCGCTTTCAGCGTCGGATCGTTTTGCTTACATTCCTAGGGTTGCGCTCGCTTCACTCGCTTACCCTAGGCTATTATATTTGTCGCCTTTGGCGACCTTAAAACGGTTTTTGAATTATGTTAACCAGAGAATTAGAAGAAACCTTAAGCTTCGCGGTTGATGAAGCCGTCAAGCACAAACACGAATTTGTCACGCTCGAGCATTTGCTTTTTGCCTTGCTCGAAGATCAAGCCGCGCGCGATATTTTGTTTCATTGCGGCGCGAAGATCGACGAACTCGGCAAGCAGCTCGAAGAATATTTCACCGCGAGTCTTGAAAAAATGCCGGAAGAATCGAAGATGATGCCCGAACTGACGTCGACTTTTCAGGCGACGATCCAATACGCCGTTTTGCAGGCGGAAGGCAGCGGGCAGCGCGCCGTCGACGGCGGAAACATTCTCGCAGCGCTTTATCAAGCCGAGCAATCTTACGCCGTTTTTCTCCTGCAGCAGCAGGGCGTAACGCGGCTCGATATTTTGAATTACATCGCGCACGGAATTTCAAAGGTCGATAATTCACTTGATTTTGAACCGATCGCAGACGGAGACGAAGCGGAAGAATTTGCCGAAGAACGCGCGCGACCAAAACGCAAAAAACCGCTCGAATCATTTACCGTCGAGCTTGTCGCAAAAGCCGCGAACGGCGAGATCGATCCGATAATCGGGCGCTTGGAAGAAATTGAAAGAACAGTTCAGGTTCTTTGCCGCCGCAAGAAAAACAACCCGCTTTACGTAGGCGAGCCGGGAGTCGGCAAAACCGCACTGGCTGAAGGATTGGCGCTGAAAATAAGTGAGGGAAACGTGCCGGACGTGCTGCTAGGCGCGAAAATTTTTGCGCTCGATATGGGCGCGGTTCTCGCCGGAACGCGTTACCGCGGGGATTTCGAGCAGCGTTTCAAAGCGATCATCAACGAGCTAAAAAAACAAGAAAACGCGATCCTTTTTATCGACGAAATTCACACGATCGTCGGCGCCGGTGCTGTTTCGGGCGGCGCGATGGATGCGTCGAATATTTTAAAACCCGCGCTCGCCGACGGCGTTTTGCGCTGTATCGGCTCAACAACCTACGGCGAATACAAAGCCGCTTTCGAGCGCGATCGCGCGCTGGCGCGACGCTTTCAAAAGATCGAGATCGGCGAGCCGACCGTTGAAGAAACTTACGAAATCCTCAAAGGCTTAAAGAAATTTTACGAGGCACATCACGGCGTAAAATACACCGACGACGCGCTAAAAGTTGCGTCCGAGCTCGCCGGAAAATATATCAACGACCGACATTTGCCGGACAAAGCGATCGACGTCATAGACGAAGTCGGCGCATCGACAAAGCTGCTTGCGAAAAACAAACGACCGAAAAAAGTTTCGGTACAAATGGTCGAAAACACGATCGCGCGGATGGCGAAAATTCCGCCGAAAACGGTCGTCGCCGATGAAAAAGATCGTCTCAAAACGCTCAGAGGCGATTTGAAAAATGTAATATTTGGGCAGGACGACGCGATAGAAAAGATCGTCGATGCGATCCAAATTTCGCGCGCCGGGCTTGGACACGAAACAAAACCTGTCGGCTCGTTTTTGTTTAGCGGACCGACCGGCGTCGGCAAAACCGAAGTTTCAAAACAGCTTGCCGAGATCTTAGGCGTCGAATTTATGCGCTACGATATGAGCGAATATGCCGAGCCGCACACGGTTTCGCGGCTCATCGGCGCGCCGCCGGGCTACGTCGGCTTCGATCAGGGCGGCTTGCTCACCGAGGCGATCATGCGTACGCCGCACGCCGTTCTCGTGCTCGACGAGATCGAAAAAGCGCATCCGAATCTTTTCAATCTCCTTCTGCAGGTGATGGATTCGGCGACTTTGACTGACAACAACGGGAAAAAAGCCGATTTTCGCAACGTTATTTTGATAATGACGACCAACGCCGGCGCGCGCGAATTGTCTTCGGGCGGCGTCGGTTTCCGCAATCAGTCCGAAAACAAAGGACAGGCAAAAGGCGTAATCGAGCGGACGTTCACGCCCGAATTCCGCAATCGTCTCGACGCGTGGGTGCCGTTCAAAGCGCTCGATCTGGAAAACATCAAGCTCATCGTCGATAAATTTATCAAGGAATTGAACGGTCAGCTCGCAGAAAAACGCGTGCTTGTAAAACTGACCGACGCGGCACGGGAATGGCTCGCCAAAAACGGTTTCGACGCGCGCTACGGCGCACGACCGATGGCTCGCCTAATCCACGAAAAGATCAAACAGCCGCTTGCGCAGGAAATCCTTTTCGGAAAACTTGCCAAAGGCGGAAGCGTTTCCGTCATCGAAAAAGACGAGGAATTAGTTTTGAATTTTTGATGAGTTGGTTATGATTTTCAGGCTTAACAGCATTGAATTTGAATGGGACGAAGAAAAATATGCTGTTAATTTACGCAAACACGGCGTAAGATTTGAAGAGGCGGCACAGGTTTTCTTTGACCCTGAGAACCGATTCGGTGATGCTTCGGTCGATGATGAATTTCGGGAGTATGTTATTGGATATTCGCTGTCGAAACGTATATTGCTGGTCGTGTTTGTCGAACGCGGAGTGCGAATGCGAATAATTTCGGCGCGTCGCGCGACTCCGCAGGAAAAAAAAGTATATGAAGAATAAAAAAGAAATTATTACGGAAGAAGGCTTTCCCTTAAAATTTTACCCGAGTGAAACAAGAACGACTACGCTGGAACTTTCGACGGACACTCTCGAAATGTTGGAAAAAGTTGCAAAGAGAAAAGCTTTGCCCTTAAAAGCCTTGCTCAAGTTTTATGTCGGACAGGGCTTGCGGAATGATTTATCTCATGAAGAAGCTGCCGAACTCGCGCTAAAAAGGTTGAAGTCAGGAAAAGGATCGCGAACATCTTCGGAAGTTGATCTGGTGGTGTAGAATATTTATTTTCGCATCACAAATTAACCGAGGGCGGACGCGTTTCCATTACCGAAAAAGACGATGAATTGGCGCTGAATTCTTAAGTTATGAGCTTTCCGGTTATTAGTTCGAATACGCTATTTCACTTTACGAATAAACGAGAACATTTAATTAATATCCTAAACAATAATTTTCGCCCTCGGTATTGTTTAGAAATGTTTAGTTACCTGTTTGGCTACAATCCGTTTATTATTTTTACAACGAATTTGGAACACAGGTAATGAAACTGACCGCCGAATCGTTTGAGGAACCTTTTTTAATCACCGAGATCGAGGTTTTTTCGGTCGGTAAAAGCTATCAGGACCAACATTTCGTCGCAAACAACATAGGGAATTTTTCGACAGAAAGTAGCATTTTTATCGGCTTCAAACAATCGGCGTCTTCGGTGCTTTTCGGCACTTCCAATAAGATCGGACCAAAGGAAATTATCAAAAAGAAGGGCGTTCCGACGAAACACGAAACGATCGGAAATCGTGAAGTGATCTCATATGATCTTGTGAAAATAAAGATTGCCGGCGGTGAATTTGATTATCACGCGCGCTATGAATTTTCCAAAAAGAAACTTAAAAAATTCGTTTTAAAAATTACTTCTGCGAATCCAGGCAAGTAAAATCCAATATTACCCCGCCATAGTTTTTGCATAAAAACGGAAGCGATAACGCCGCATTTAAGAGCGATCGAGCCCGGCAATTATATGCGGACAACTCAACGTGCGCTTAAGCCGACGATTTAACCTCGAGAAAACTCGATCGGCGAAATTCTACACCGAATAGTTTTGTGTTATATTCTCAAAACTATGAAAGTACCTTTCTGCTAAAAACGCTTCGCATTTCCTTCTTTTCGGCTCGCTGATTTTAGCGAACGTTTCTATTTTTTTGATTTCAACTAGATGCCTGCTATGCACAACAACTCGGAAAATGCTTCCGTGAGCGAATATAACAACTCGTTTTGGTCGATTTTGCGCGAAGCGATTTCGGGCTCGCGCCGCGATTTTACACAGGGTTCAATCGGTTTAGCGATTTTTCTTTTGTCAGTTCCGATGATTCTGGAAATGGTGATGGAAAGCCTCTTTGCCGTGGTGGATATTTTCTTTGTCGCGCATTTGGGCGCGGATGCGGTCGCGGTCGTCGGCATCACGGAAGCGATGATGGCGATCATCTATGCGGTCGCGTTCGGTCTGGCAATTGGCGCAACGGCGACTGTCGCGCGGCGTATCGGTGAGAAAAACACCGAAGGCGCGGCACGGGCGGCGGCGCACGTTCTATATCTCGGTCTGCTTATTTCGGTTGTAATGAGCGCAGTCGGAGTAATTTTTGCACCGACGTTTCTTTCACTGCTCGGTGCAGAACCGCAGGTCGTCGAACAAGGCACGACGTTTACGCGCATTATGCTTGGCGGAAACGCGGTCGTCGTTTTTATATTTTTGCTCAACGCGATCTTTCGCGGCGCGGGCGATGCGGCGATTGCGATGCGCGTTTTGTGGCTGGCAAACGGTTTGAATATTATTCTCGCGCCGAATTTTATTTACGG
>JBGTFE010000074.1:0-80125 GCA_041747435.1 Pyrinomonadaceae bacterium
GTTTTTATGAGCTGGAAATCCTTGCGCGGCGGAATCAACTACTTGAATTTTTTCAAAAAAGAACTCGCCAAACCGAAATCGGATTTTACTCCGTTTGTTTCGATAATCGCGCCGTGCCGCGGACTTGACGAAGATCTGGAAGCGAACTTATCTTCGCTTTTCGAGCAGGATTTTCCCGAATATGAAATCTTGTTTGTCGTCGACGATGAAAAGGATGATGCGGTCGCGGTCATTGAAAAGATAATCAAACGCAAAGCGGCAAAGTTGATCATCGCCGGAAAAGCGACCGAAAACGCACAAAAAGCGCATAATTTGCGGCAGGCGGTTTTGGAAGTTTCTCAGCGGAGCGAGGTTTTCGTTTTTGTTGATTCCGACGCAAGACCTTCGGAAAATTGGCTTCGGAGTTTGATTGCACCTTTGCAAGATGAAAACACCGGCGCCGCAACCGGCTATCGCTGGTTTATTTCCAAAAAATTTAGTTTTTCTTCGGAGATGCGCTCGGTTTGGAATGCGTCGATCGCGTCGGCTTTGGGAGCAAATCGAAAAACAAATTTCTGTTGGGGCGGTTCGATGGCGATCCGGCGCGATATTTTTGAAAAACTCGAGATTCGCGAAAAATGGCGCGGCGTTGTTTCCGACGATTTTGCCGTTACGCGCGCAATGAAGGCAGCCGGATCGCCGATAGTTTTTGTTCCGCAAGCTTTAACGGCTTCGATCGAAAATTGCAGCTTGAAAGAATTGTTTGAGTTTACGACGCGGCAAATGAAGATCACGCGCGTCAATGCGCCGAATCTTTGGATTCAAACGTTTATCGGAGCTTTCATTTTCAATCTCGTATTTATCTGGGGAATTATTTTGCTGATCTTCGGCGCGGCAAACGAGTTCTCTTTTTGGCTTGCGCTGTTGAGTTTGACGTTCGTCTCGCTGTTCAGCATTGGCAAATCGTGGCTGAGACTAAATGCCGTAAAGCTGGTAATGAAAGATCATATAGACGAACTGAATCGACAGTTTTGGACTCAAAATACGTTTTGGATCCTTTCACCGGCGCTCTTTTTTTACAACGCCTTTCGGGCTTTACTTTCTCGCACAATTGTTTGGCGCGGCATCAAATATCGAATGGTTTCGCCCGACCGGACTGAAATTCTCTCGCAAAAAATAAACTGCGAGAAGTAAAATACATCTCTTTTTCCTTTTCCGACCTCAAATGGTAGATTTAAGTTACTGTAGGAATCGAGTTCAACGGGGAAATTATGTATAGATATTCTTTGCGAAGGTCTTTTGTTTTTGCCGCGTTTTTTGCCGTATTTTTCTCCCTCTCAATTTGCGCTCAGGTCACAAATCCCGCTGTTCCAAAAGGCAAAAACCCGATCATCATCATTCCCGGTTTGACCGGCTCGGAGCTTGTTAACAACAAAACCGGCGAAGTTGCGTGGTTTAAATCGAGAAAAGCAAAGGATGACGATCTGCGCTTGCCGATCTCGCCGAATCTCGCGAGAAATCGGGATTCTCTTGTTCCGCGTGACATTATCCGAAGCGTGAAATTCTTAAAGATTCTTCCCGAAACCGAAATTTATGAAAGATTGATAAACGCGCTTGAAAAACGTGGCGGCTATACGGAAGGAAAATGGGATAACCCGACGATAAAAGGTTACGAAGATTCTTTTTATATTTTTGCCTACGATTGGCGGCGCGATAATGTCGAAAATGCTCGTCTTTTGGTTAGAAAAATTGAGAACTTAAAGCGTTTGCTCAAACGTCCCGATCTGAAATTTAATGTTATCGCACATTCAAATGGCGGATTGCTGGCGCGGTATGCGGCGATGTACGGCAATACGGATCTGCCGGTTGGAAAACCGAAACCAACGTGGGTTGGCGCAAAGAATTTCGATAAAGTTTTTCTTCTTGGCACGCCGAACGAAGGCTCGATAGAAGCGCTTGATATTTTTCTGAACGGATTTGGACTAATCAAGGGGATCAATTTGCCCTTTGTTCGGGATATTTCAAGATTTGATATTTTTACGCTTCCGTCGGTTTATCAGGTTTTGCCTCATCAGGGAACGCTGACGGCGTACGACGAAAACTTAAAACCGCTTCAAATCGATATTTACGACGAAAAAACCTGGGAATCGTATGATTGGAGCATTTGGAAAGATGACGCTTTTTCAAAAGAATTTAATGCGACCGAACAAGCAAATGCCCGCCCTTTTTTTCGCGCTATGCTCAGCCGCGCAAAGCGTTTCCATGAAGCTTTGGATGCAAACACGAGCGAGAAAACCTCCGTTTCAATGTATCTTATCGGCTCCGAGTGCAAGGAGACGCCAAACGCGATGGTGATTTATCGCGACACCAAGAAAAATCGCTGGAAAACTATCTTCAAAGCCGATTCCTTTGTCCGCGCCGACGCCGTAAAGGTATCATCCGAGGAGCTGAAAAAAGTTATCTACGCGATGGGCGACGGCGTCGTAACAAAACGTTCCCTCGGTGCGGAAACTTTGAAACTTGCGGGTAATAATACAGTTTTACCTATCACCTCAGAAATTTTTCTTTGCGAAGGACATTCAAAACTGGTAACCAGTCTTGAAGTGCAAGACAAACTTTTTGCGCTGCTGCTTGGCGATGCGGCTTTGAAAGCGGAACGATGAGCATTCAAGACCGAGAAAATGAGGAGCTCGAAGAAGAAAACGGCAAATTTTTTCAGCCGCCGGAAATAAAAGAAACGCCTGCGGAAACCACGCGGAAAATGGGTTTGGCTTTCTCGGCGGGCGCCGCGCTTTTTGGCTCGGTCGCGGCTTTGATGGGAATTGGTTGGCTCGCCGACCGCTTTTTCTTGTCTTCGCCAAAAGGCTTGGTCGGCGGTATTATTCTTGGCGCGGTCATTGGTTTTTTTCAATTTTTTCGGCTTACTTCGCAAATCATCAAAAAGTAATGTTTGAGAAAAAATGCACAAAATCCGTTTTCGTCTTTGAAATTTCCGTTTTTCCTTTGTAAAATTTAAGATTCGCAATGAGCGAAACAACCGACAATAACGCTGCGCGCCGCGAACCGGCGACGCCGATTTCAAATCGCAGGATATTGTGGGTGATGGCAACGGTCGTTATTTTCGGCGCAGTTGCAACCGCGGTTTTTGTTTCGCTGCTTTTCGGACTCGGCGTTTTCATCGGCGGAATTTTGGCATTTGTAAATTATTACTGGCTGAAATCATCGCTTAGAAAAATGTTTATTGAAACCTCCGAAGGCGAGCATAAAGCGCGCTATTCAGCCGCTCGCTACATTTTGCGTTATTTTACGCTCGGCGCGATTTTGGCGGTTGTTTTTTTAACGCACATCGTGCCGATCGAATCGGTGATACTGGGGCTGGCGAGCATGGCGTTTGCGATCATTATCGAAGCGTTTTTACGCGTATTTTCGTTTTTATTTAAGCGAGAGGGAACTTAAGAATGTTTTTATTTTCAGAAGGCGGCGGACATCACGAACCGATAATTGTTGAATTTATTAACCATTATTTCGGCAAACCGGTTCACCATTTTCAAACCGGATACACGCGACCGGCGTGGGATTGGTTTTTTGCGAAGTTCGGCACCACCGCAGAAGCAGTTTGGGGACCGTACACGGTTGAAAACGCGATTCCGTGGTATTTCATAATGTTTGTAATCGCGTGCATTTTGACGATGGTCGTGATCTGGATCTTAAAAGGAAAGCTTTCGGAAGACGATCCGACGTACGGACAATTAACGCTTGAAGCCGGATTTTTGGCGCTGAAAGATATGATCGTGTCGATCGTCGGGGAGCATGGGTTTAAGTATTTTCCGGTCGTCGCGACCTTTGCGATCCTCGTTTTGATCTCGAATTTGATGGGACTTTTCCCACTCTTTATGGCGCCGTCCGCGTCCGTCAACGTAACGTTCGCTCTCGGAATCACCGCGTTTGTTTATTATAATTCGGTCGGCATTCGGGAAAACGGATTTATCAATCATCTGGCGCATTTTGCGGGTCCGAAGCTTCCGTTTTTGATGGCGCTGTTAATGACGCCTCTGATCTTTGGAATCGAATTGATCAGCAGTTCGATCCGTCCGCTTACGCTTGGTGTGCGGCTTTTCGCGAATATGTTTGCGGACGAACAGATCGCGCTGCAAATCTCGAATTTGTATCCGCCGGTCACGCAGTTTTTGGTGCCGATCGTGCTTTTGCCGCTCGCGCTTTTCGTTGCGATGGTGCAAACGCTCGTATTTACAATGCTTTCGATGATCTATATCGGCGAAGTTTCGCATCCGCATGACGAGCATGATGAAGAAGCGCACGGCGACGCTGCCGTTGCGCACGCTTGAAGATTTTGTAAAAGTTCTTTGAAGACCGAAAAAGGCAGCATTTTTGAAAACTTGCATTTCATAGCAGATATGCCCGCACGCAACAGGCGCCTCGACTCCACGGAGTAGAAATCGTGTGCATACCGGAAGCGCGGCGAAATTATAAAACCCGCAGGTATTTCAAAACAAAGCTTGTTTTGAGTCTTCATCGATTGCAGAAACACGCACGAAGTAAGTGTGAAAAAAGGACGTTATCACGTTTGTTTTCTGCAGAAAAATTAAAAAATAGGAGACAAAAAAATGAATAAAATAAAATATATCGTTTTCGCGATCGCGGCTATTGCCTTGTTTGCGATCTCGGCTTTTGCGCAGGGCGCGGATAACGAATCAACCGTTGCCGCCAACAAAGCGCTCGGAACGGGCTTGGGCGTTCTCGGGTTTGGTCTTGCAGCCGGTTTGGCTGGTATCGGGCAGGGTTTGGTTGGAAACGGCGCAACGCAGGGCGCGGCGCGCAATCCGGGCGCTTCGGGAACGGTGCAGACGATGATGATCATCGCGCTTGCGCTTATCGAATCACTCGTTTTGTTTGCATTGCTCATCGTTTTCTTAAAAATTACTTAAGAAAAAACGTAAAAATTCAAAGTGCGGACGCCATTTTTACCTGAGCGTCCGCACTTTCTTTTGCGCTACAACTCGATGCAGGATTCTTGAATCGAATCGTTATTTGTAGCGTATAATAACTTTCGGGATAAAGATCCCCTTACAAAATAATGTCGAACACGATTTCAGGAAAAACTCTGGCGAATAAATATCGGATCGAGGACGCGCTGCGCCCGAGCGGTTTGGGACGAGTTTACCGCGGGAAGCACCTTTTGATGGACAAACCCGTAAGTGTGAAGATCCTTTCGCCCGCGCTCGCGATAGATAAAAATATCGTCGATCGGTTTTCGGAAGAAGCTCGCGCGGTTTCGCACATTTCGCATCCGAATATTTTGAACGTCACCGATTTTGGCACGGATGGAAACGCTGTTTATATTGTTTTTGAGGGCGTTGAAGGCGAAACGCTCAAGGAATTGATATTGCGCGAAGGAAAACTTTCGCTCGAGCGCGCCGCGGATATCGCGCGGCAAATTGCCGCCGGGCTCGTCGCGGCACACAGAAAAGGATATGTTCATTCCCATTTAAGCAGCGAAAATGTTTTTCTCGCGGACGCTGCTGACGAATCCGATCTGGTAAAAATAACGGAAATCGGATCGGTCAGAAATCACGATGAAGTCTCGATAAAAGATCTGGAATATTTGGCGCCCGAGCAAAATTCGTCGGTTGCCGAAGCCGACGAGCGTTCGGATATTTACAGCCTCGGCGTGATCTTTTACGAAATGCTCGCCGGCGAAGTGCCTCATGCGGCAGAAAATCCAACCGAATTGATGCTGAAACATGCGGAAGACGCGCCCAAGCCCCTTTCGGCGTTTCGCGCCGATCTGCCCGGCGGAGTTGAACCGGTTGTTTTGAAGGCGCTCGCAAAAGATCCGGAAGAGCGATATCAAACAGCGGGCGAATTTTCCGATTATCTGCTCGCGGCAGCGAATTCAAAAGCAATAGCCGCCGGGAAGATTTGGAAAACTTTCGCGATCGTGCTGGTAGGAATTGTTGCGCTTTCCGCGCTTTTGATCTACGCGCTTTCAAGCAAACAGAGAAACCCGGAAACGATGCAGGTTGACGCCGGCGGTCAGCCGGTTCAGCCGATAAATCCCGCGACCGGAATTAGCGAACAGGGTCTATCGAACATGATGCAAATCCCACCGGAAATGTTTGCAAATTCTAATATGAATATTCCACCCGGCACGTTGCCCGGCGGCGACGGCTTTAATCCGTGGGCAAATCCGGGGCAATTTCAACAGATTCCTCCCGGTGGACAGACAATCACGATCGATCCGAATAATCCGAGCCAATTTATGCCGCCCGACGGCACAATTTTGATTCCGGCAACGCCGACACCGTCGCCGCAGCCTTCGCCGGCAACGACCAAAACGCCTGCGATTGAGCAGCCGACGCCCGCGACTTCGAATACGCCGGTTCCCGCAAATACAAAACCGGCTGTGCCGAGCACGGAAAAAACTCCGACAAAAAAGAACACAAAACCCGCGGCGCAGAGCGATAAAAAGCAGGACACCGATTGATTTTAGATTGCGGATTTTGGATTGAAAACCGTATTAATCAAGCCGCGCAGTTTTTTTTCATCGTCGAAGATCATTTCGCTCATTGCAACGTAACAAGGCAAGTCAAATTTCAATCCTTTTAATTTAACGGCGTCTTTTGCGGTTGTAATAAATGCTTCGGCTCCGCTTTCGGCAGCTTTTTTTTCGAGATTTTCGACGTCATTTTGCTTGTAAAAATAATGATCGGAGAACTTTTGAGTTGCAGTTAAATTATAGCCTTCCTGTTTTAACTGAGCGAAAAAATTGCTCGGATTGCCGAGAGCGCAAAAAGCTAAACAGTTGAGAGTTGAGAGTGGAGAGTCTCGAGTTTCGCTCTGCGTGCTTTGCGTCTTTGCTGGAAAATGTCTAACTACTATCAACGAGACGATCTTGTTTTTCGCAATAAAAATCGGGCATACGGAATTATATTTCGAAATTTGAGATTTCAGCTCGGCAAGATTTTCGGTCAAATTCGCCCGCGTAATGACGATCGCGTCGGCGCGTTTCAGATTTTCCATCGGCTCGCGCAAAAAATTCTTGCCCGTGCCGAACGGGTTTGTCGCATCGATCGCGACGAGATCCAAATCGCGCTTTGCGCGCCGATGCTGAAAGGCGTCGTCGAGCACAAAAACCGTTGCGCCAAGCTTTTCCCGCGCCCATTTTGCGGCAGAGACACGATCGGCATCCGCTACAACGATCGCTTTTCCGAGAAGCTTTTGCGCAAGCTCGAACGGCTCGTCGCCCGCGGTTCGAACGTCCGCCAAAACCGTTTCGCCGTCGGAAACAAGAATTCTATCTTTCGGATTTTTGCGCCCGTAACCGCGCGTTAGAACGCAAACTTTCTCACCCTTTTCCGCTAAAACTTCCGCCGCAAAAGCGACGAGCGGCGTTTTTCCGGTTCCGCCCGCCGTAATATTTCCGATGCTGATCGCGGGCGCGCCGAGCGAAAAAGATTTGAGCACACCTTTTTCATAAAGCGCGTTGCGCAGGTTTGCGATTTTGCGGTACAACCAGGCGAACATAGTGGTAAATGGTAAGTGGTAAACGGTAAGTTTTCAAATTTACACTTACCACTTAACACTTACCATTTATCGTTTATTTGTTGTTTGAATCAATCTTTCGAGTTTGTTTTGCGCCTGTCCGCTGTCGATACTTTGCTCGGCAAGACGCGCGGCTTGCACCGGATTTTTGGCGACTCCGCCGACGACGAGCGCGGCTGCCGCATTGATGACGATCAACGAGCGCGCCTCGTCGCGGCGTCGGCTGCTCAACACATCTTTAATTATTTGTGCGCTTTCGTCCGCATTTGCGGCTCTCAAATGTTTGATCTCGGCTCGCTGCAATTTAAAATCCTCGGGCGCGATCGTTAATAATCGAAAATTATCGCCTACAACTTCACCGATCAGAGTTTCGCCCGCCAATGTTATTTCATCAAGCCCGTCCGAGCCGTGAACAACCCACGTTTTTTCGGTTCCGAGCAGCGCCGCGGCGCGCGCGATCGGTTCGATTAGCGATCGATGCCAAACTCCGATCAATTGAGCCGAAACGCCTGCGGGGTTCGATAAAACTCCGAGAAGGTTCAAACAGCTGCGAATTCCGAGACTTCGCCGAAGCTCGCCGACGCGTCGTAAGGTTGGATGAAATTTCGGCGCGAACATAAAACAAATTCCCGTTCCGTTTAGGAGTGTTTGAGCAGTTTCGGGCTCGGCGGAAATCTTCACGCCCAATTTTCCGAGCACGTCCGCGCTTCCGGTTTTACTGGTTACCGCACGATTTGTTTGCTTGGCAACCGTTACGCCGGCGCCGGCGGCGACAAAAGCTGCGGCTGTCGAAATGTTAAAAGTCTTTGCCGGGCTCGAACCGGTTCCCGCTAAATCGACCAAATTTTTTCCGCGCGCGGTAATTTTTACAGCCTGTTCTCGCATTACTCCAGCCATTCCGGCAAGCTCTTCGAAAGTTTCGCCTTTTGCCGTCAGCGCCGCGAGACATCCGGCAATTTGCGCAGGATTTGCGTTCGGTTCCGTCAAGGCGCGGAAAAAATTCACCGCTTCAGACCGTGACAAATTCTCGCCGCGAATCAGGCGAACGAGAAACGGAAAAAGCGGTGTATCCGCCTTGCTGTTTGCGGCAGACATCGGCGCTGCGGCGAGCCATTCGGATTTCGACATATCTTTTGGTGAAATTGAGAACGAGAAGTGAAAAATTAATTGAAGAAGCGCAGCAATTGCGATTGCGACTCCAATTCTAATATCTCAGAGATTTAGGAAGTTTTGCAAGAGTTTTTTCCCTTGCGGCGTAAGAATCGATTCCGGATGAAACTGCACGCCTTCGATCTTTTGCGTCTTGTGGCGCAGCGCCATGATCGAATCGTCCGATGAAACGGCGGAAATTTCAAGACAATCGGGCAGCGTTTCGCGCTCGACGACAAGCGAATGATAGCGCCCGGCATCGAGCGGCGAATTGAGACCGGAAAAAACTGTTTTTCCGTCGTGTCGAATTTCAAAGGCTTTGCCGTGAATCGGTTCGTTTGCGCGAACGATCTTACCGCCGAACGCCTGCGCGATCGCCTGATGTCCGAGACAAACACCGAGTATTGGAACTTTTCCTGCGAATTTTCCTAAAACTTCGAGCGAGATTCCGGCATCGTCCGGCGTTCCCGGTCCGGGCGAGATAAGAATTCTTTCGGGTTTTAAGTCGTTCTCGATTTTTTCGATCGAAATTTCATCGTTTCGAAAAACCCGCGTTTCCGCGCCCAGCTCGCCGAGATATTGAACGAGATTGTATGTAAACGAATCGTAATTATCGATCACCAAAAGCATCCGTTTCTCAATCATACCCAAAACCACTCGAACGCGCCCGCATATGATTGGCGGCGCTCCAAAATTCGCGCAAAATTTTGATTTACTATTCGTTCAAACGGCATTACTATTAACACAAAGCATTTGCCGGAGGCTGAGCCCAAAATATGTTTCATAAAAAATTTTTCGCCGTTCTTTTTTGCGCCGCGATCTTCGCGCAGGGAATCGCGCAGACAAAACCTGCCGAAGAGCCTAAGAAATATAAGCCGTCAGAAGAAGTTGAAGCCAACGCTTTGAAGGTTTTGAATAGCCTCGCGCGCGAATCCGAGCAGTTTTATCTGGTTGAAAATCGCATCAAGGCGCGGATGTTGGTTGCCGAACTACTCTGGGATTACGATGAGAAGCAAGCGAGGGCGATTTTTGAAAATGCCGTCACCGATATGGGTTCGATGATCGGACAGTGGGCTTCGAAGACTATGGGCGGATCTGAGGATTCGTATATCGAGCAAAACCGCGTCACGTTGCTTCGAAGCGAGCTTTTACTCGCGCTGGCTTTATATGATCCGAAATTTGCGCTTTCGGCGCTGCAAGCTCTAAACGGAAAAAATTCCGAAGGCGACGATCTTTTTCCGGACGACAAAACGCTCGAACTCTCGCTCGCATCGCAGATCGCCGAAAAGGATCCGAAACAAGCGTACGAACTGGCAAAGAAAAATCTCGAAGGCGATCTGAATCAGAGCGTTTTCGATGCGCTCGAGCAAATTTACAAACAAGATCCCGAGATCGGGATCAAGCTCGGCAAGGATATTGTTTCGAAAATAAAAGAACGGAAGATTTCGTCGCCGTATGATGCGGCGTCAAATTCGAATGTTTCGAAATCGAATTCCGACGGTTCTTTTGAAGCCGCGCCGGTCAACGTCTGGCAAATACAGATGTTTCTCGATACGGTAACAAAACTTAATAGACGGGCGATTAAAGACAAAAAAACACCGGTTTTGAGCGAGACCGAGATCAAAGGAATCGTCGAGGTCGTCGCGCAAAAATATTTGAGTCAACAGTATCTGTGGTCGTATGAAGTCGCGAAAATATTGCCGGAGATCACGAAATATTTTCCCGCGACGGCGCAGGCGATCCGCCGCAAACTGGCTGCTAATCCTAATAGCGGCGACCTCGAAGGACAACTCCGCGCGCAAACGATTCAAAGCGAGACCGAAGATAAAACGGTCGATGAAATCCTTCAACTCGCCGAGAAAAAACCCCTTGTCGACCGCGACGATTATTACCGGCAAGCCGCCGAAAAAGTTTTGAACGATGGCGACATCGTGCGTGCAAAAGAGCTTTACGGAAAGGTCAAGAAAAAACCGGAATACGATTATTTAGGCGAGCGGCTCGAAACGGAGCTTCCGTTGGCGCTTGCGAAAAGCGGCGATCTGCGCGCGACGCGCGAAATGCTCGCGACCTTGAAAACACCGGAAGAGCGAATCCAAGTTTTGGCAAGTTTAGCGGTCGGAATCGCCGCCAAAGGCGATAAAAAAACCGCGGTGTCGCTTGTCGAAGAAGCCCGCGCTTTATATTCGGGACGAATGAAAAAACGCAAAAATCTGAGCTCCGTGCTGCAGATCGGATTTGCGTATTCCGCGATCGAACCGACGCAGGGTTTTACGATGATCGAAAGTAATCTCTCGTATATCAACGAGGTCATCGCCGCCGGAATTTTGCTCGATGAATTTAACGAAATGGGTTCTGTTGAATCTGACGAAGTGCGTCTCGAAGTCGTCGAAAGCGAATCATATCGCAATCTGCCAAATGGCGTCGTGATGATCAGAAATCTCGCGAATGCTGATTTTGAGCGGCTTATGAATTTAGCCGACCGCTTTCAGCGACCTGAAGCGAGATTCTTTGCGCGTCTTCGCATCGTCGAAGCTCTTCTTAACGCCGATGCCGAAGAAAATGAAAAGGAAATGTTTTCAAGATCCGAAGAGCGCTATTACGACCATTAATAATTAATCAAAGGAAACACAAAATGTCTCGAAAATTAATTTTGCCCCTTATTTTACTGCTGTTCGGCGTTCAAGCCGGGCTTTCCCAAGGTTTCGACGACCAGAAGAAAAAAGCCGAAGCGCTCAAAAAAGAAGCAGTGCTGTTTTTGCAGGAAACCGCTCTCGAAGTCGGAACGCTGCGAACGCTTGAAAACCGCATTAGTTTTGCGGCGGAGATCGCAAACTTGATTTGGTTTCATGATGAAAAGGAAGCGCGCGGGATGTTTCAGACCGTAATAATCGACTTTCGGCAGCTTCTGATCCAGACGGACTCGCAGTTCGGCGCTTCGGAGGCATTGTCAGCCGATGTTGCGGAGTTTGATTTGATAGCTCCGGCAAATTCAAGCGAAAAACTGCTGCGAAAATTTCGAAAGGCGATCGCCGTTCGCCAGCAGATCACGCTTTCCATAGCCGAGCACGATCCGCAAATGGCTTACGATTTTTTCACGAGCACATCGCAGGCGGTTGCAAATCCGACGCTTCGCAAAGAGTTTGAAAGCAGCGACATTTATTTTGAAATGAAGCTTGCGAACGCGATCGCCGAAAAAGATGTCGATAAAGCGCTCGAAGCCGGACGCAAACGACTTACAAAAGGAGCGAGTTTCGAGCTAATCGGGCTGCAGAAAAAGATCTATGGAAAAGACGCCGACAAGGGAATTAAGTTTGGCGAAGAGATCATATCGAAGATAAAGTCCGACGGCACCAAATCCGTCAATTTTTTCTTATTTTCTTCGATTCTTTCCGAAGGCGCGAGCAATCTCGATAAGATAAAAGATAAGCCCGGCAAAAAGCCGATGTTCAGCGAATCGTCTCTGCGCGAGGTCGCCGACATGATGGCGCGGGAAATTCTTGCCGCCGACGCCGAAGAGGGCTCTCAATTCATCAGTTATCTTCCGCAAATCGAGCGCTTTTCCCCAACGCGGGCGGCGATGATCCGGCAAAAGTTTAAGGTAAAAAAATCGTCGCAAACGGCGATACGATCAGACGATGATGGTTTTGACGAGGTGTCATTAGATCAACCGATCGCAACGCCGGTGAGCATTGGAAACAATGAAATTATGTCGCGGGAAGAATTTTTGCAAGATGCGCAGAAGCTTGCGGACAATCAGATTTCCAAAGAAGAAAAAGAAAAGATCGTCCAACAGGCTCGCTTAACGGCTTCAAAAATGGCGAGCCGCGAAATGCAAATTGCTGTTTTGAGCGGTTTGGCAACACAGCTTTTCAAGATCGGCGACAAAGAAATGGCGCGCGAGATAATGAACGAAGCGCGCGCTTTGGTAAAATTCCCGCCGAAGAATTACAAAGATTTTCTCGGTGTTTGGATGCTCGCCGGCGGCTACGCGCAGGCGCAACCGGACGGCGCGTTCCCGCTGCTCGAAGACGCGATCTTGCGGCTTAACGAAACGATCGCGGCGATGTTCAAGATCGGCGAATTTATCGATGCGGACGAAGAAATTATCGAAGGCGACGAAGTACAAGTCGGCGCGTTTGGCGGTTCGATGGCGCGCGAATTACTCGGCGCGCTTGGCTCGGCGAATCCGACAATCCACGCTCTCGCGGTTGCCGATTTTGAAAAAACAAAGGCGCTTACAAATAGATTCGACCGCACGGAAGTTAGGATTTTGGCGAAGATGCTTGTGCTTCGAGCGATTTTGGGCGACAAGAAAGTGGACGGCAACGAAACTATAAAAATTGAAAAATAAGGCTTCGAGTTGATCCGCTAACCCAAACTCGTTCCGAGCAGCCATTGTCCGCCGTCAACGACTAAGGTTACGCCGTTGATATAATTCGCCGCGTCCGAACACAAAAAAAGCGCCGCGTTCTCAATATCTTTTATCTTGCCGAATCGCTGCAGCGGAATTTTCTTCTGAAGTTTTTCCTTAATAAAATCGGGCACGAGGCGCTTCATTCCTTCGGTATCCGCGATCGGTCCCGGCGCGATTCCGTTGACGCGAATTCCGTGTTTACCCCATTCGACCGAAAGATTTCGCGTCACGGCGTCGACCGCCGCTTTCGCCGCCGAAACGTGAATCTGCATCGGTGTTGCAAGATAATGAAGCGTGGCGGAAATATTCAAAATCTGACCCTGCGATTTTTTGAGCTCTTCAAACGCCGCGCGGCAAACATTAAATGTCCCTTTTGCGTCGATATCGACGACGGTTCCGAATCCGTTCGCCGAAAGCTCTTCCGCGGGACAGAGAAAATTTCCCGCGGCGCCATTGACGACGATATCGATCTTGCCGAATTTTTCAACCGTTTGCGCGATCGCGTTTTCGACCGCCGCAAAATCGCGCACGTCGGCTGCGACGGCAAAACACTCGCCGCCGTTTTCTTCGATGAACTGTTTCATCGGAATTAAATTTTCGATTTTTCGTGATGTGATCGCGACTTTCGCGCCCGCTTCCGCCATCGCGCGCGCCACGCCGCCGGTGATTCCGGTGCCGCCGCCGGTTACAAACGCAACTTTACCCTGTAAAATATTTTCTGCAAAAACTTTATCCATAATGAGCAAAAATTTTACCACAGAGACGCGAAGAACACAGAGATTTCTACTTATTTTTCTCTTTGCGCTCTGTGGCTCTGTGGTTAATCTTTCGTGCAAATCCGAGTCGACCGATTTGCGAACTCTCGCGCCCGTGGAAACCTTTGTATATTTTGAGTCGCGGGATTTGTCAAAAACGCTCCGCGCCGTAACCGAAAACTCAACGTTCCGGGAAGCGATAAAAAATGAACCGGATCTTTCGGCGCTTGAAAACGTCCAGCTCGCCGTTGCCGTTACGGGTTTTGAGGCGACGGAAAAGAAAGTAACGGACGAAAATTCCGTCATGAATATCAGACCGCATTTCGTCGCGATCGCCGATACGCACGCATGGAATTGGCAAGCAGTTTCGCTCATCGAAAATCAGATAAATAATTTTGTGCGAGATATTTACGGCGAGGAAACAAGCCTTGAAAAAAGCGAACGCAGCGGCGGGATTTGGTTTACGTGGACTTCAAAAACGGACCACAAAGTTTTCGCTTTCGTCAAAGAAAGTCAGATCTTTTTTGGAAACGACGCGGCGGCGATCGAAAGATGTCTCGCCGTAAAACGCGGCGAAGCTGACAGTTTGCTCAAAAACGAATCGCTGACACGCGCTTACGCCGGAAATTCCGAAAACAGTCTTGCTTTTGGCTATGTTTCAGCCGATGGAATCGCGCAGATCTCGAATCTTGTTGGGGTTTCGGTGGCGTCTGAAACCGCAAAAGAAGCCGAAGGACAAAGCTTTATCGCGCGCGTTTTGCCGCAAATTTTGCGAAATACGACGCGCGAAATCGTGTGGACGGCGCAAAAAACCGCGAGCGGGATCGAAGATAAGCTTTTGATCTCTTTGACGCCGGAAAACGCGTCGGTGCTAAAAGAAACGCTCTCGCAAAGCGCGGAAGTTCAGTCGAATTCTTTTGAATTTTTGCCGCCAAACGCATTTTCCGTAACGCGTTACAATCTGAAAAATCCTCAGGTCGCATGGCGAAGTTTGCTTTTGGTCTCTGCCAAAAACACCGATCCGATGAGCGGAAATCTGATCATTCAATTTTCGGACCAAGTGTTGGAATCATACGGTATTTCCGACGCCGAAATGTTTTTGAGCGCGGTTGATTCAAACATTGTGACGGCGAAATTTGACGGCGATGGAGAAAAAAGCGTCACGATCGCGACGGTCAAAGACGCCGAAAAAATAAAAAAATCACTTTCGGAAGAAATTAACTTCAAATCGCCGCCCGAAAAGATTGAAAATGCTGAAATTTGGAAAGCGCGCGACAAACAAATGTCGGCGGCTTTTGTAGAAAACAAATTAATCTTGGGTGAAACAGATAGCGTTTTGAAATGTCTGGCGGCAAGATCCGGCGGGGAGAATTTTACCAAAACTCAAATTTTTCAAAATTTTGCGGAAGTTAAAGCAGCCGCGATCACGTTTTCGAAAGACCCGAATACGGCGGAAAAGATCGTCGCGATCTTCGGCGAAGCAAAGGACGAAAACAAATTTTTTATGACCGATTATTTGACCGAGACGCGGATCACCGAAAAAGGAATCGAGCGAAAAACGGTTTCCGCATTTGGCTTGATCGGCACGATCCTTGAGCACTTAAAAGAATAATTTTCGGCGCGCGTCCCGCTTCATCGCTTTTACGTTTCGCTCGATCCAGCGCTCCGCTTCATCAAAAAAGGCAAACTTTTTTTCGTCGCGGCGGAATTCGGGTGTATGGTTGTAGCGTCTGCCGTTTCGATGAGTTGTTGGGTGCAAAATGTGAAGCATCTCGTGGAAAACGACGTATTCGACCACATATTGCGGAACTTTTTTCCGATCTAAAGAACGGCTGATGACGATCGTTTGATGAGTTGCGTCGTAATGACCGAGAATCCGAAAAGTCTTTCGCGTCGACCAGGTCAAAACCGGCTTTGGAATCGAATTCTGAAAATAGACAAGATTCATACTTTCAAAAATTTTATCCAAATCGTAAATTTCGCCTTTTGACGTCGTGACGATCTTTCGCCCTCTAACCCGTTTATTTTCAATAGCTGTCGTTTGAATTTCCTGCGTTCGGATAAAATCGGTGTAAATCTTTCGCGCTTCAAGCGGCACTTTTTTTCGCAAAAGTTTTGAGACGAGAATAGCGGCGAGCGCCTTTTGTTCTTCGCACGGCATATCGCGGCAAATTTCGGCGATGCGCACAAAAATTTTACCGTCGCGAACGCGAATCGTGTGATTTATGCCGATATATGGATAAAATCGAACCTCGATCTCAGGATTTTCTTGGCGCGGATTCAGAATTTGAAAAGTTTCGGCGTAAATTTGTTTCAACTGCTCCAGTTCGCAGGGCATAACAGTGTTTTTCAGAGTTTAACTAATAATTCTTGACAGTTTAGACCATAAAATGCTATTCAATTTAAAGTGAAGCATATCGCTTCCGCGGTTTCGCTTCAATCCCACGTGAGAAAAAATGCCTGTCCGCGATTTGAGCTCAAAATCCGATATTCGATCAGATGTTCCGGATGTTCGCGGACAAATCATTCTTTCCGCCATCATCAATGAACATCTCGTGACAGGCGAACCTGTCGGCTCAAAAAGCGTATCGCAAAAATTCGCGAATGCTTCCGGGCTAAGTTCGGCGACGATTCGGAATGTGATGGGCGAGCTCGAGGAAATCGGCTTGCTCGAACAGCCGCATACTTCCGCCGGGCGAGTTCCTACGGACAAAGGCTACCGGTTTTTTGTTGACAATTTGATGGGTGTTTTGAGTCTTTCGGATGACGATCTGCACCTGATAAACAACAAATTCGGCTTACGCGAGCCGGAATTACCGGAAACGCCTGATCGCATTTTGGAGCGAACTTCCCAACTTCTTTCGGTTCTTTCAAATAATATCGGGATTGTCGTTTCGCCTTCTCTCGCAAAGGATCGGCTTCAGCACATTGAGTTTGTCAATCTTTCGGACAAACGCATTCTGGTTATAATGGTTTCCGCGCCGAATATCGTGCACCACAAAATAATCCGGCTCAAGGAAACATTCTCAAACGATGAGCTCGACCGCACGGCGCGTTACCTGAATGCGCGTTTTAGCGGAAAGAGCTTAGCGGAAATTCGGGCGGAAATTTTGAAATTGATGCACGAAGAAACCGCGCTTTTTGACAAACTGCTGCAAACCGCGATGATCCTTTGCTCGCAAAGTATCGAAAGCGAGGACGCAACTCAAGGCGAAGTTTATATCGACGGAACGTCAAATATTTTGACGAAACGCGATTTCGCTGACCTTGAACGCCTTCGCGAGTTGCTTCGTATGATCGAGGAAAAATCGCGTCTTGTGCAAATTTTAACCGGCTGCATCGAACGCGATCCGTCGATTAAAAGCGATGTGCAGGTGATCATCGGAAGCGAAAATTCCGCTCCATCGATGCAAAACTGCACGTTGATAACAGCGCCTTACCGCATCGGCAGCGGCGAAGCGATCGGCACTCTAAGCGTTCTCGGTCCGACGCGGATCGAGTATGCGAGAATGATCTCGATCGTCAGCTACGTCGCTCGGGTGATGGAAAAAGTAATGTCGAAGGATTATCCAAAATCCGGCTTATAGACAAAAAAATGAACTCCAGCAAAAACCAAAAAAAAGCCAAACAAGATTCAAAGGAATTTGAATTTGACGAGTCCACGTCGCTCGACGATTTTATCAAAGAGCTCGAGGCAAAAGAGAAAGATCTTCACATTTCGTCGGAAATGGTCATCGAGATCGGTGAGCCCGATTTTGACGAAAATGTCCCCAAATTTGTAAGTTCCGAGTTTGCGGCGGACGGCGCAAGCAACGGAGCTTCGAAGCTGGCGATCGACGGACTAAAAAATGAAGTTTCAGAGCTGCAGGCGCAAATTTCAAAGGCGGAAAATGAAAGAGCCGATCTAATGAATTTGATCAACCGGCGGCAGCTTGACTTTGAGAATTACAAAAAACGCATCGAGCGCGAAAGAGGCGATACGTTTCTCAATCAATTGAGTAATCTGGCAGGTCAAATGCTGCCGGTTTTGGACAATATGCACCGCGCGCTCGATTCGGTTGCGGGTTTTTCGGACGGCGAAATGAAGGATTTCCGGCACTTCTTTGACGGAATCGTTCTCGTCAACCAGCAATTGAACGAAGTTCTCGCGGAAATGGGCGTTCAGCCGATCGCCTCTGTCGGCGAGCGTTTTGATCCGCATTTTCACGAAGCCGTCGCGACTGACGACACCGACGAGTTTGAACCGAATACGATTACGGCTGAGCTACTCCGCGGCTACCGAATCGACGATAAGGTCGTTCGCGCAGCGATGGTGCGAGTTGCATCTTCCGCAAAATTGGTCCCGACGGATGAAATTCGGACCGAGGAAGTTCCAGCGGAAGAACCTTCGTTTGAAGAAACTCCGATGGAAGAGACTCGCGTGGGCGAAACCGATGTTGACACAGCGGAATTGGCAGCCATCGAAGACGAATAAAGAACTTTCTTCTCCCGATCTATTAAAATTCTCCAGGAAAATATATGAGTAAAGTCATTGGAATCGATTTGGGAACGACAAACTGCTGTGTTTCGGTTTTAGAAGGCGGCACGGTGCAAATCATCTCGAACAAAGAAGGCGGACGCACAACGCCTTCTGTTGTCGGTTTTACCGAAAAAGGCGAACGCCTGGTCGGGCAGATCGCGAAACGCCAGGCTGTCACCAACGCCGCGAACACGCTTTATGCGGTGAAACGTCTCATCGGACGAAAGTTCGATTCGCCGGAAGTCGAAAAAATGCGCGAAACGGTTCCGTTTGAGATCGTCGAAGCGCCGAACGGCGACGCGCACATCAAGGTTCTCGAGCGCGTTTACAGTCCGCCGGAAATTTCAGCCATCGTTCTCCAAAGATTAAAGCTCGCGGCGGAAGAATTTCTCGGCGATAAGATAAACGAAGCGATCGTGACCGTTCCTGCATATTTTGACGACATGCAGCGCCAGGCGACGCGCGATGCCGGAAAGATCGCGGGACTTGAAGTCGAGCGCATCATCAACGAGCCGACGGCAGCCGCGCTCGCATACGGTTTCGACAAGCAGAAAAACGAACGCGTCGCGGTTTACGACCTCGGCGGCGGCACGTTCGATATCACGATCCTCGAGATAAACGACGGCGTTTTTGAAGTTTTGGCGACGTCCGGCAACACATTTCTCGGCGGCGAAGATTTCGATCAGCGAATCATAAATTGGCTGGTTGAAAAGTTTAAGGACGAAAACCACGTCGAGCTCCGCGAAGATCGGCTCGCGCTTCAAAGACTAAAAGAAGCGGCGGAACGCGCCAAATGCGAGCTTTCTTCCGTAATGGAAACCACGATAAACCTGCCGTTCATCGCGGCTGACGCAAGCGGACCCAAACATATCAACTGCGTTTTGACACGCGCCAAATTTGAAGAATTGGTGAACGATCTTGTCGAATCTTCGGTCGAGCCGTGTCAGAAAGCTCTTTGGGATGCGAAGCTTCAACCGAGTGATATCGACAAAGTAATTCTCGTCGGCGGACAAACTCGCTCGCCGCTTATTACAAAGACGGTGACTGAAGTTTTCGGCAAAGAGCCGTCGGCTGAGATCAATCCCGACGAAGTCGTGGCGATGGGCGCGGCGATTCAGGGCGGCGTTTTGACCGGCGACGTGAAAGACATCATTCTGCTCGACGTTTTGCCGCTTTCGCTCGGATTAGAAACGCGCGGCGGGTTGTTTGTAAAATTGATCTCGCGCAATTCCACGATCCCGCTCAAAAATACGATGACCTTTACGACGGTCGTTGACAATCAGCAATCGGTCGAAATTCATATTTTGCAGGGCGAACGCGAAGTAGTTACCGGCAATCGCAGTCTCGCGAAATTCGAGCTTGTCGGCATTCCGCCGGCGCCGCGCGGCGTTCCGCAGATCGATGTCGCTTTCGAAGTTGATGCCAACGGTATCGTCAATGTTTCCGCAAAGGACAAAATGACCGGGCTCGAACAGGCTACGCAGATCACGCCTTCGTCGGGTTTGGCGCCGGACGAGATCGACCGGCTCATTATGGAAGCGGAAAATTCCGTCGAGACCGACCGGCACGAGAAAGAAATGATAATGCAGCGCAATCGTCTGGAATCTTTGATAAAGAACACGCGCGCCTCGATGGTCGAATTCGGCAAAACGCTGCCGCTCGAACAGCAACAGGAGATCAACGGCATTCTTAACGCGGCGGAAGAGAATCTTCAATCTGACGAAAACGTATTGCTGCAGGAATTGCTCACAAAGGTCGAACAAGCCGGAAATGCTCTTAGCGAAGCCCTGATGACGACGGTTTAGGTCTTAAATTACGAGCGCGGACGCCATCGTCCGCATTTTGCGCGTGAGCGCAAAACGTCAGGGCAAACGCAAAGAGTCGTTTGGGACAAATGCATTTACGTCGCGCGACGTTGGCGGACGAGGGCGTCCGCGCTCCAAGTCAGACTTGAAAAAAAACACATCTTATCGCAGAATTATACTTCGCTGGTTCATTCGTTTGGGCTGGCGTTTGATTTATGGCTAAGAGAGATTACTACGAAATTTTGGGTGTTTCGCGCACAGCTACCGAAGTTGAGATAAAAGCGGCGTACCGGAAGCTCGCGATCAAACATCACCCGGACAAAAATCCCGACGATCACACATCGGAGGAAAAATTCAAGGAAGCCGCCGAGGCATATTCGGTGCTTTCCGATTCACAAAAGCGCGCGGCTTACGACCGTTTCGGTCATGCAGGCGTTGGCGCGGGCGCTGCCGGCGGCGGATTCGATCCGGGATTTTCCAATATCGAAGACATTTTCGATCTTTTCGGTTTCGGCGATATGTTCGGCGGGCAGCGCGGTTCTCGCTCGCGAAGCGCGGCGCAGCGCGGAGCCGATTTGCGTTACGATCTGGAGATAACCTTGGAAGAAGCCGCGACCGGAAAAGATGAAAAACTGCGAATTCCGCGTTTGGAAAAATGCGGCGGGTGCAAAGGCAAAGGCGCGGAAGAAGGAAGCGAGCCTGAAACCTGTATCACCTGCGCCGGCAGCGGGCAAACGCGCTATCAACAGGGCTTTTTCTCAGTCATGCGCACGTGCCCGAACTGCAGCGGCACGGGACAAATAATCAAAAATCCGTGCAAAAAATGCCGCGGCGCCGGACGCGTCGAAAAGGAAAAGAATCTCGAGATCACAATACCCGCCGGAGTCGAAACGGGTTCGCGTCTGCGCGTTAACGGCGAGGGCGAAGCCGGAACGCACGGCGGACCCGTCGGCGATCTTTACGTCGTCATTCACGTCGCCGAGCACGAAATGTTCGAGCGCCAGGGCGCGAATTTATATCTCGCGGCGCCGATCACATTCGGTCAAGCCGCGCTCGGAGCGGAGATAAAAGTAAAAACTCTGGATGGCGAGGAAGACCTGAAAATTCCCGCCGGAACGCAAACCGGCACCGTCTTTCGTCTCAAATCGCAGGGAATGCCCGTACTCGGCGGACGCGGACGCGGCGACCTCTTCGTCGCCGTCACGCTCATCACGCCGAAAACTTTAACAAAAGAACAAAGAAAATTATTAGAACAGCTCGCCGAGATCGAAGACTTCGACTTTCAGGACGAAGGCTGGATGGATAAGGTCCGGAATATTTTCGGGTAAGATTTTTTTGTTGCAGAAGCCCGCACGGAGTAAGGGCGAAGTAACGATATCGCGAATGGCGCCCTTACTCCGTGCGGGCTTCTGCAGTCTATTGTCGAATTGTCCCGTTCGTTTCGCGGCACGGACGAGCACTAACCCAGCCCATTTCCAGTGCGCGATTTATTTCGCCGGCGAGTTTATCCACTGCATCGCGCCACGAAGTAAAAGGCGCTGCGCCGCTACTTGCAGAGAAAAGTATGCCTTTCCTTCCCAGTCCGATCACATCGGCAGAAGCAGTGATCCGCTGCGTGCCCTCGCCTGTCTGGCTGAAGATCACATCGATATAGAGATTTGGCTTTAGTCCGCTGGCTTCTTGATAGATGATGTTTCGCGTGTTCCGGTTTAGGGTCTGCAAAATTCGCGCGGCTGCGACCGACGGTGCTTCGGGAAACTTCCAGACCGTATTTGCTGCGGGTTTTACGGTGGTCACGATGTTCAGCGTCGCATTGGAAATTCCGGGCAGGTCGTCGCAAGGCGGGGCGTTTTTGTTTTGCTTTGCCTGCTTGGATTTATTTTTCGGCAGATCCGACTTCGCTTTATTCTTTGCCAGATCGGCGGCGGCATAATACTTCGGTATTACATAGAATGCGACATAACAGGAGTTAGTATTTGGGTCTTGACAATAATAGGTCACCCGCACCGGATGGCTAGTAGCGAGCGTATGCCCGAAATCGCGCGGTGCGCCCATGTAGTCCTTATATCCGGACGGCGGAGAAATATCGTCCTTGAACTTCCATCCCGGCATCGCCAACGGCAAGGCGGCTTTGATTTCGTCAAATAATCTTTGCGCCTGAGCTGCGGATTGATCAAAGAGAGCACAGGAATAAGAAAGATCCGTAAAATCATCAAGACGGCAGTTTGTCGAATCGATGCCGGGAATGCCCACCTTTGCTTTCGCCTTTGTTCCGCCATATGTCGCCGGTTCCCATTTGCCGTCACGCAGCTTCTCAAATTTATCCGGACCGGCATTTATAATCTTCTCCAATGCCTTTGCCATATCGCTGTTCTGTCCGAACAGGCTGCCTGGACCCGTACTAAGCGCCAGTATAAGCCCCAAAAACATAAGGTTCAATCTTTGCTTCCGCATAATCTCCTCCAATTATTTGTCAGATTTTTTCAGTAAATAATACTGCGAATGGCGCGAATGAGCAAGCAAAAATAATAGTTCGCGGAGCGAACGGCAGATCGTAGCCACAGGCGTAAGCCTGTGGTACGGCGTCCATCAAATCGCGAAGCCCGCGTAGCGGGCGGCAGAAATAAATCACACGTTTCTGTCACCCGCTAATGCGGGCTTTGTATCGTTGGCGCGCGTTTCCCCACGTTTCACGTGGGGCTATTATCTTTCACTCGCTTCGCGAGTTATTCTCACCGCGCGGCTACCGTTCGCAGACGGGTTGGTTTCGGTATTGGAGAGCCTTCCGACGCAAAGGAGCAAACCCATCAAAACCCATAGATGACGCGTGTCTTCGAATGAGCCGGTCAAACCTTGAAAGACGAACGCCGATAAAAATGCCAGGCTCAGCGCCGAATAAGCCGTCGACGGCAAATCGCGCGCGGTTTTTAGCCGGAATGAATTGCGGAGGAAGTAAATTGCGATCGCCGTGAGCGAAAGCAGTCCGAAAATGCCGTTTTGCGCGGCGGCGCTGAGATACGTGTTGTGCGCATCGGTCAAAAGACTGACCGTGCCGTCGGTGTTTTGAAACAAAACGCGGCACACGGGCAAGCCCAAACCGTTTCCGAAGAAAAAGTTTCCGGCAAAGGTTTTCAACGCTTCGGTCCATACGAGAATTCGCGGCGAAGGATACAAAACGACGTCGAACAAGGGAAGCGAAAAGGAATACGGCGCGCTGGAATACGGAGCGAGCGCAATGCTGTTCAGCACGCAAAAGCAAATTGCGGCGGCGATCGCGCCGGCAAGACTCACCCGCGCGGCGAGTTTGTTTGAATCACGAAAAACGAACCAATACCATATACCGACGAAAAGCAGAAACCCGCCGAGGCTCGACGAGATCGTGAAAAACGCGCAGAGCGCGATCAAAAAATAAAGGAACGAAAACAAAACTTTTCCGATCAGTTTTGCTCTTTCGGCAACAAAAAGCAGCGCCAGACTGACGGTGAGATAATTGCAAAACATACTCGCTGAAACGAAAGTCGACTGCAGGCGCGGGTAGTTGCCGACCGGAACGGCGCCGAAATCGTCAAGGGTGTAGCGAAGGAGCGAGGTTTGCGGCTCGACGTAAAAAAGAAGGATCGATACCGCGGCGATCGCGGCTGTTACGCAGGTTCCGGCAAGCCAGGCGAGAATTACGCGCTTGAAATCCTTTTCGTCCCGCACGAGGTTAAATGTCAAAACCGCAAGCCCGATCAAATAAGCACCGCCTGAAAGTTTCACCGCGCTCGTTTGAAATTCGGGCGAAAAAATTGTCGAGAAAAACATCGCCGCAAAATAAAAGATCAAAAGCCAATAAAAACGGTGCCACCGGAATTTGAAATATCCGAGCAAAAGCCCGACAAACCAAAGCCCGGAAACCGCAACGAAAAGAATATCCGTCGCCGCGATTCGTTGAGATTTTATATAGATCTGAAGTGAAACGAAGGAAAGTGAAAAAACAAGTAGGAGAAAACCGAGCCAAACGACTCGCGTCAGCAAAAAAGAAAGACCGGACGATCGCTCGTGGTTCGCCTGCCGCCCGGCTTTTTCGGAAATTGTTTCAGTTTCGCCCATTTTATAGGCTCGATCATTGCAGCTTTGATCTTACCGCGTCGCTCACCGCTTTTCCGTCAACGGCTTTGCCCTGCAGTTTTGCCATGGCGGCTTTCATCACCGCGCCCATTTCCTTCATCGAGCTTGCTCCGGTTTCGGCGATCGCGTCCGCAACGGCTTTTCCGATCTCGTCCGCGCTTGCGCCTTGCGGTAAATAATCTTCGAGCACTGCGATCTCCGCCTGTTCTTTGTCGGCAAGCTCTGTGCGACCCGCATTTGTGTATTGCTCGATCGAATCGCGCCGCTGTTTGACGAGCGACTGCAGCGCTTTTGCGATCTCTTCGTCGGTGAGTTCCGCGCCTTTTTCGATCTGGCGATTCATCAGATTTGCTTTTACCATACGCAACGTCGAAAGGCGGTTTGCGTCTTTCGCCTTCATCGCGGCGGTCAGATCGGCGACAATTTTATCTTTCATGCTCATGGGTAAAGTCTAAAGTCTGGAGTCCTAAGTCTCAAGTCAAAAGCGGCGCCGGAGTTTTTCGCATCGGCGTTTTTCTGTGCTAATCTGTGGTTTCTTTTGTCTCGATTCTTGACTCAAGACTTTCGACTATGAAGTTGAATTGGAAATTAGGCATTCTCACCGCGATCTTTCTGACGATTTGGACGCTCTATCCGCAATTTAAGATGTGGCATCTCCGCGGCGACCAGTGGCAGGGACATTACGCGTACAACGACATTGACGAAGTTGCATACGCTTCATACGTTCGCGCGCTGATCGATGGCAGACCGCGCAAAAACGATCCTTACACCGGGCGCGATGAATCGCCCGAAACACCACAGCCCGAATCGCTTTTTTCGATACAGTTTGCCGCTCCATACACGGTTGCGATTCCGGCGCGGATATTCGGCGTCGGTGCTCCGTGGGCAATGACTCTGGCGGGCGCGTTTGCCGGATTTTTCGCTGCGCTCGCAGCTTTTTGGGTGATCGGAAGAATTACCGGAAATTCGTGGTTCGCTATGACGGGAACGCTTCTTATGATGGCTGGCGGCGCGCTCGCGGCGGGCGAAGGAGCTATTGGCGAAATTCTGGAGATCGGGCAAACGTACCCGTATTTTCCCGCATTTCGAAGGTATATTCCCGCGGTTCCGTTCCCGTTTTTTATCGCGCTGCTTGGTCTGGTTTGGCTTTTGGTAAAGACTGAGGACGTCCGGAAACGGTTCATTTACGCTTTTCTGGCTGCATTTTGTTTTGCGTTTACGGTCTTCTCATATTTTTACACGTGGACGACCGCGGCGGCTTGGCTCGGCAGCGTAGCGGTTTTATGGCTGGTCGCGCGTCCTGAAGGCTTTCGGAAGGATCTTAGGAGTTTTGCGTTCGTGGGCGCAGGATGTTTGGCGGCGATTATTCCGTACGGGATTTTGCTTTCAAGACGCTCGGAAACGATGGATAACGTGCAGCTTCTCGTTAATTCCCACGCGCCGGATCTTACACGATTTCCAGTTTTTATCAGCATCGCAGTTTTGATAATTTTGATCGCGGGCATTTTGCTGAAAGTGATCGAATTCAGAGACCGCGCGACTTTATTCGCGTTGTCGTTCGCGCTTGTTCCGCTCATCGTTTTTAATCAGCAGATAATTACAGGGCGCTCGCTCCAGCCGATCCATTATCAGGTCTTCATCGGAAATTACGTTGCCGCGCTCGCGTTGGTCGTGACGCTCGGACTACTTTTCCGAAACGCCGCAATTAAAAAACCGCTTTTATCAAAGGCAGCGTGCGCATTTCTGGCTGTGGTCGCGATCGTTTGGGGTTTTGTTGAATGTCATTACACGGTTCGCGTGCTCGACGAAGTGAATATCGGGCGCGATCAGGCGCTTCCGGTCGCAAAGCGTCTCGAAGAATTGGCAAAGAACGACGCCGATCCGTTTAGATCGACGGTTTTGTATTACGGATATGCAGAAGCGGACGATTTTCCGAGCGTCGCGCCGCAAAACGTCCTTTGGGCGCGACATCAGCACGTATTTGCCGGGCTTTCGTGGCAGGAAAGCAAGGAGCGATATTATCAGTTTTTGTATTACAACAATGTGGATGAGAACGCGCTGGCATATTCGATTCGCGAAGGCGATTTTGTTTCAATGATCGCGCTTTTTGGCTGGGGAAAGCATACTTCGCGTCTGAGCAGCGCGGCGTCGCCGTTGACCTACGGCGAAATCGCTGAAGAAGCTGAACGTTACGGCGAATATTACAAAAACTTCAGCGTAAAAGAGGCGACGAACCCGCTGATTTCATACGTCGTTGTGCCGGACTATTTTCAAACCGATCTTATAAATCTCGATAGATGGTATGAACGCGACGCCGGCGAAAAAATCGGCGACTACACACTTTATCGCGTCAAACTCAAGTAGCAAAATTAGACAAAAAAAGACCGCCAAATAACGGCGGTCGTTATAGTATTGCCAATATAAAACTACTTAAGCGGCGAGAAGATCATTTGACGTTTCCGCAAAAACTCGTCTGCCGTTCAATGCATCATCAATAATTTCGCGAACGGCTGAAGCATCAGGATTAACATCCATACGAGCACATGCCCGAAGATGTCTGATGATTCCTTCCGTCGCAATTTCCAAAGCCGCACCGTTCAATTTCGTGAAACGGCGAGCCTGTATATGGTCGATCTGCAGGATCCTATCCTGCAATGTCATAGGTTTAGCTGCTGCTACCACTTTTTATTCTCCTTCGTTGTTGTTAAAAATACGTTGTTCTTGTGAAAATTGTCTCAAAACGATCAAATTCTCCTCGAAGCCGTTAAATCCATATTCTTCCTATAATAAGTTGAAATTGCCAACCGAATAGTTGCTGAAAAATTTAGATCGTTTAATACCTTCCCCAACGTATATAAGGATGGTAACAAAAAAAATAGCATTTGTCACGATTTTTTTTCAGGCGCCTGTAGCATCTTCAGCTGAACCTTGGGAAACAAAAAAGACCGCCAACTCTTACGAATCAACGGTCCTAAACTGTTAAAAAAAAAGCTATTAGCCTACAGAATCTTTCATAGCTTTGCCCAAACGGAACTTAACGGTTGTTTTGGCTGGAATTTGAATGGGCTTGCCTGTCGCCGGATTGCGACCTTCGCGCGCTTTACGCGTGGCTTTAACCAATTTTCCGAATCCCGGAAGCGTGAATTCTCCATTTTTCTTCACTTCGCTAGCCGCAAGGCTTGCCAAAGCATTGAAGAAATCCTTCGCTTGCGCCTTTTTCAATCCCGTACTATCAGCCAAATTGCTGATGATTTCTGTTTGTGTTAAACGAGCCATAATTTTATAGTAACCTCCAAAAGTATTTAGTAAATCTCAATTGCTTAATTACATTTTTTTGTTTGCAAGACGCAAACATTGCCGAAAGCCTCTCAATCGGAAAAAATTGGTCGGGGCGAGATGATTCGAACATCCGACCTCACGGTCCCAAACCGTGCGCACTACCAGGCTGTGCTACGCCCCGCGCCCGCGGACCTCGTTTCATTCAAGAAACGCTTTCAAGTGCCGAATTTTACAGGCGAAAAACGCAATAGTCAAACGCAAGTATCGTAAAAACGGCGTAAATATTGAATTATTTTTTTCGATGCCAGCGCGCGATGACTAATTTTTTGTTTGATTTCCGCGGAAAGTTCGGCGAAAGTCTCATCAAAACCATTCGGAATAAATATCGGATCGTAGCCGAAACCGCTTGTGCCGCTTGGTTTTACGGCGATTTTTCCTTCGCAGATTCCGGTTGAATGATGTGTTATCGTTCCGGTATCGTCCGATATCGCAATCGAACAAACAAATCGTGCTCGGCGGTCGGTTTTTTTGGAAAGATTTTTTAATAATTTCGCGATATTGTCGCTATCGCACGCATTTTTGCCCGCGTATCGCGCCGAAAAAACGCCCGGCGCGCCGCCCAATTCAGCGACTTCCAAACCCGAATCGTCTGCCAAGGTCGGAATTCTTGTCTGATTTGCATAGCCTTTTGCCTTTAAGATCGCGTTTTCTCGAAACGTCTCGCCGGTTTCCTGAATCTTGGAAACATTCGGAAAATCTTGCAAGCCGAGCAGCGTAAGCGGCAGATCGGCGAGCAGCTCTTTGAATTCGCCAAGTTTTCCCGCGTTGCCGGTCGCTATCAGAAGTTCGATTTTGTTTCTAACCATCGTTTGTCCAACGTTGATTTTCCGCGATGCCGTCCAAAATCACAAATCTTTTTTGTTGCCAAAATACGTATTTTCAATGTATAAAAGATATAGCGACTTTTCCCGCGCTCGCCTGCTAAGATCACAATCTTGTGAGAGGAATTTTATTTTGGATGTTGCGGTAATCGAAACTCCGGTTGTTAATCCGACCAATTTGCCCGCGGCGAACATCGCCGAGGAAAATCCGGCGCCGGTTTTGCCCGCGATCGATATCGGCGAGCTTACCTTCGAGCTCGGCTTTTGGCTGTCGGGACTGGAGAGCTTTTTGAATATTCGAAATCATTCGTTTGCGGATGAATCGCGCACAAAAGCAACGTCGCGCGATTGGGTGAAAGAGTTTCACCTCACGCATTCGACACTTTTGCGCTGTTCGAGATTGACTTTTCAGCTTGAAAAATACCTCAAACAAAGTGAAGAATGCGATATTTTCTGGCTAAAACCTGACGAGCTTTTTGAATTTTCAGCGCTTTTGAAAGACTCCGTTTTGCTAAATGAAGCGCTTTTACGCGCCGCGCCGCTCCGGTTTGGCGAATGGACGGCATGGAGCAAAACGCTTTCGGATAAATTCGCAAAAAGCGAAGTGATACAAAAACTCGTCAGATCGGCTGAGCAAACCGGCGAGAGCTTTTTGCCCGAGATTCTTCGCGCATCGCTCGAAGCAAAATCGCTTTCCTTTGCGACGGCGAGCGATCTGCGGCTCGTTTTGCCGCGATTCGCCAAGGTCTTGAAATGGCTCGGCGTGATCGAAAAAATGTTGAAAAACGACGAACCGCTGAAACCCACGCTTTTGATCTTTTCGCGCATTTACGAACAAATTCGCGAACTGATGAACTACATAAACAACCGACTTTTGCGATTTTCCGACGAAGAAGATCAGCTATTCGGAATTCTCGACGGCGCGAGCTACGCCGCTTCGATCGAGCTCCGAAAGGTTTATAATTACGAGCTCGCCGGACTCGCCGAAATTCGTCAATCGCCGATGATCCATGCCAAGATCGAAACTGCGTTTTCACTTCTAAACGATAGTTTTCAGCTCACTTTGGTCAATTTTGCGCAAATGATCGAACCGACGATCGATCCTTTCGATGTCTTTCCCTCGCTGAAGGCAAAGTTCGAACGCTCTCTGAATCTGCGCGGTGATCTGTGGAAAGTTTTGTCGGAAGTCAGAAAGGCGGAAGAAGACGCCGAAAAATATCCGCTGGGAAAATTAAATGCGCAATTGACCGAATTTGGCGAAGGCAGCATGCAGTTTTTATTTTATAAGGATCGGGAAACGGTGGAAAGATTTATCGAAGAGGTTTTGATTACGCCGCACAAAACCGATCTTGTGCCGATACTTCATCGTTTCGGCGCTTATCTGGAAACGCTTTTTGGACAAATAAATATGCGCGTCGTTTTAGCAAATCATCCGTTTGAATATCCGCAGAATCGCTGATTATTGAGGGCGCAAAGTCGCGAGCGGTTTTCGAAACAGTACGTCAAAGCTTGCGATCGCGCCAACCAAAGTTACGAGCGCAGCCGTAATTAAGACGCCGAAAACCGTCAATCCAAAATCGAATTCCCAATCAATATCAAAAATATATTTCGCGACCGAATAGGAAAGCGCGGTCGCAAACCCGGCGCCGATCATTCCAGCTAAAATGCCGAGAAGTCCGTATTCGGCGAAAAGTATCGCGCCCAATGTCAGCCGTTTTGCGCCGAGGGTTTTCAGGATCGCGTTTTCATAAATTCGCTGCGATTTGGTCAGCGCGATCGAGCCGATCAGGATCAAAATTCCGCTCAAAATAACAAAACTTCCGACAAACGAAATAGCAAGAACAAAATTATTTATCAACTTTTGAACGGCGGCGACGATATCGGCGATGTCAAAGATCTGTATGTTCGGGAATTTATCAATGATGCCGCGCTGCAGCCTTTGCCGATCCGTTTCGGGAATTCTTGTAAGAACATTCGCCGCGTAAGTTTGCGGCGCTCGTTCGAGCACATCGGGACGAAAAACGAAAATAAAAGCGGTGCGCGTGTTTCGTAAGTCGAGCTTGCGAATACTGGCAATTTGCGCGGTTAATTTTCTGCCCGAAATATCAAACGTTATTGAATCGCCGGCAGAAACTTTCAAGCGCGTCGCCATATCTTCTTCGACCGAAACCTGCGGAACATCCAGGTTTTCGCTCCACCATTCGCCGGCGATGACGCTCTCGTTCTTATCAAGATTCGCGCGATATGTGACGGCAAATTCGCGCCCGATCTGTCCTTGCTGTTGGCGTGTTTCGCGATTTCCAAAGTCAAACGGCTCGCCGTTTATAAACGCGATCCGCGCGCGAACGGTAGGGACGATCTCCGCCGCTTCGCCGGTTTTTTCTTCGAGAATTTTTCGAACTTCATCAACCTGGCTGCGCTGAATATCGACCATAAAAAGGCTCGGCAGCGTTTGATTGCGCGTGAAATCAAACTCGCGAACGAGATTCGCCTGCAGCGACTGAACCGCCAAAACAACGAACGCGCCAAGCCCGACGGCGAGAAGAATTATCCGCGTTTGATTGCCCGGACGATACAGCGAATTAACCGCTTGCTTGACGGAAAACGAGCTGAAAGTTTTGATCTTTTTCAGCAGCCACGTCAAAAGAATCGCCGCAAGATACAAGATCAAAGATGTCGCGCCAAGCCCGACGAGAAAAAACGCGCCGACTTTCAGCGAGCCAGCCTGCCATGCCGAAAGCGCGAGCAATCCGCCGACGGTTACGATAGTAAAAAGCGACTTTGTCCAATCGAGCCGCCGCATTTTCTCGCCGCCTGCATCGTGCAGCAAAAGGCGTGGTTTTATATTGCGCACCTGCAAAAGCGGCAGCGCGGAAAACAAAAGCGAGATCAAAACGCCAAGCAAAATGCCTTGCCAAACGGACGAAAACTGCACTGTGTATTGCATCGAAGCCGGAAGCGCATCGGCAAATCTATATTGCGCAAACCACAAGAAACATTGCGCCAAAAAAACGCCGAAAAAACTTCCCGCCAAGCCGAGCGTCAATATTTGCAAAAGATAAACCGTAATGATTCGCGTCCCGCTGGCACCGAGACATTTTAAAACCGCGACCGATTTTCGCTTTTGCTCGACAAAAACTCTTGCCACATTCCAAACGCCGACGCCGCCGAGAACGAGAATCAGCAAGCCCGTCAAAGAAAGATAATTTTCCGTCCGCTCAAACTGCTCGCTCACGTTTTCCTGCGTTTCGCGATAAGACTGGACGCGCACAATTGTGTCCTTTAGATTTTCGCGCAGATCTTTTACTAATTCAGTTGGATTATCCGACGTGCGGTAAAGAATTCTGCGCCGAATCCGGCTCGCATTGCGCGTTATCTCGGCTTCGTCAAAAGCTTTTTTCTCTATAAAAACTCGCGGACCGAGGCGAAAACCGCCGGTTCCGCCCGGTTCTTCATCAAAAGTCGCACGAACCTGGAATTCTGCTTCGCCGATACGGATCTTATCGCCGATCTTTATCTTTAGATCTTCCAACAACAACGGCGAAACGACCGCGCCTCGATTTTCAAGCAGTTTGAAATCGAAAGGCGCGCCGCCGGAAATCGTAAATTCGCCGACAAGCGGAAAAGGCGGCTCGATGCCCTTTAGCTCGGAGAACGAAAGCGTTTGATTTGCTTCATCGACCGGACGCGCCATTGCCGCCGTCGTGATCGTTTCGTTTCGCGCTTCAACGATATTTGACCTGTTTATTGCTTCTTCGATCTTTGCGATCTCGCTTGGTGAAAAATCGTTGGTCGAGCTTATTTCGATATCCGCCGTCATAAGCGCGCGCGCGTCACCGCCGACAGTTCTGCTCAAATTTTGAATTAGCGAGCGAAGTGCGACGATCGACCCGACGCCGATCGCAATGCACAGAAAGAAAAACAAGAGCCTGCGCCACGACGAGCGAATTTCACGAAATGTCAGGTTGAAAATAAAATTCATAAAACATTTAGCCGCAAGAATTCACAAAAAATCGCAAAAAATAAAATACATAATTTTTGAGTATTTTGTGCATCTTTGCGGCTAATTTCTTTCATCGGACACGACTTTTCCGTCCTTCAAAATGATCTGCCGCTGCGCTTGTCCGGCGAGTGTCGCGTCGTGCGAAACAAGGATCAAAGTCACGTTATTCTGAAGATGGAGTTCGGTCATCAAATCGAAAATATGCTGCCCGTTTTTTGAATCGAGATTGCCGGTTGGTTCGTCGGCGAGCAAAATTTTCGGATGATTCGCAAACGCGCGGGCGATGGCGACGCGCTGCTGCTCGCCGCCTGAAAGCTCGGTCGGATAATGATGCCCGCGGTTTGTCAGATCGACGTCGATCATCAATTTGTCGGCGCGCGTTTTTACGTCTTCAAGCCCGAGAATTTCCATCGGGATCAAAACATTTTCATACGCGGTGAGCGAAGGAATCAGATGAAACGACTGAAAAACAAAACCAATCTTTTCGCTGCGGATCGCGGCGAGCGCGTCTTCGCTCATTTTGGTAATATCTTCGCCGTCGATCGAAATTGTGCCCGAAGTCGGCGCGTCCAAGCCGGCGATCAAACCGAGCAGCGTAGATTTTCCGCTGCCCGAAGCGCCCGTTACCGCGACAAATTCCCCGTCGGGAATTTCCAGTGAAACGTCGTCGAGGATCGTCAAATCTTCCGCGCCGGAGCGCACTGTTTTGGTTACGTTTTGAAGAACAATCATATTTCGTTAATAGTAAATCGTGAATCTCGAATCGTAAAATAGTCTGCGCTATACTTGAAAAGTTTTCTATTCACGATTTACGATTCACGATTGACGAATAAACTGCATCTTATTAACGCATCTTTGCGTAAGAAAGTTTGCCTGATATGAAAAAGCTTTTTTTCCTGAGCCTGGTTTTTGTTTTCACCGCCTGCGGCGCTTCTACAGTTGAACAGCGCACCGATCAAAATTTAAACAAACCGCTGATCACCCCAAAGATAAAGACTGATAAACCGAAGATCGTTGCTTTTGGCGACAGTCTTACCGCTGGTTTCGGTTTGGCGGAAAAAGAATCTTACCCGTATCTTTTGCAGCAAAAATTAACATCGGACGGATTTGATTATGAAGTTTTGAATGCCGGCGTTTCAGGCGAAACATCGCTCGGCGGATTGGAACGCGTCGATTGGGTTTTGGAAATGGAAAACGTCGAGATCTTGATTTTGGAGCTCGGCGCAAACGATCTTCTACGGGGTTTGCCGGTCGCAAAAATGAAGGAAAATCTCGCCCGGATAATAGAAAAAGCAAAAGCGAAAAAGGTAAAAGTTTTGCTTTGCGGAATGCTCGCGCCGCCATCGGTCGGAGCGCAATACGAGCGCGAATACACAAACGCCTTTCCCGATCTCGCCAGCGAACACAAAGTCGCTTTTTTGGCTTTTCTGCTCGAAAACGTCGCGCTCAACAAAGACCTCAACCAAGCCGACGGCATTCATCCGAACGCAAAAGGCGCCGTCGTAATGACCGAAAATATTTACAAAGCTCTGCAGCCGATGCTGAAGAAATAATGTAGTGACGCGCCCGATCAGCGAAGCGAAAAAGATTCAACCACGAATTAACACGAAACAACACGAAAATGGATTTTTCTTGTTTGGTGTTTTTTCGTGTCATTTGGTGTTTATTTTTATTCCGGTTTATTTGAAGTCTGCGTAGCAGACGAAAGCAAATAGCCCGCTTGAAACGTGGGGTAAGATTCGGATTCGAATCGCAAGCCCGCTTTAGCGCGCCGACGGAAATTGTTT
The DNA here is from genome assembly GCA_041747435.1 of Pyrinomonadaceae bacterium. GTDB lineage: Bacteria > Acidobacteriota > Blastocatellia > Pyrinomonadales > Pyrinomonadaceae > JBGTFE01. The sequence goes on from JBGTFE010000074.1 coordinate 34,245, forward strand.
CAAGATCATGTCAGAACCGGGAGCGGTAGCGACCGGTTGAAGTCTAGCATTTTGGTCGCTTGAATTTTTTGAATTGCCTTCGGCTAAACCAGCGTTTCGAGCCGGCTGTATTAAACCCGTCGCTACCGCTCCCGGTTCTGACCCGCAATTCGTAATTTTTCGTTGTTGTTCGTCGCGAATTCGATTAAAATTTGCGTGGCGGCGCGTGATCATAAATGGATGAAGAAAAAAAATTGCTTATTTCAGTTGGATTAATTCTTTTCGGTTGGTTTCTGGGGCAAGGTACGGAACTTTTCCGAAAATGGTCAATGAATCGCCGGCTGAAAGTCGCGTTATATGAAGAACTTCAAGATTTAGCCAGTATTCTCAATGCATTGCGAATCTACTTCCTTCACCGTCTTGAAGGGCATTCGGTCGGTTTCTTAGAGACCAGCGAACCTTTACCACTCAATAATCAAATTTATACGAACAAATACACTGATATTAGCTTAAAATTAAATCGCAACCAGAGATTATCTTATGAAACAATTCATGGTTTCATCAATGCCTTTAATAAACGCTTGGATCCAATAGCGCACTTAACAATACGTGCGATTGAAACTCACGACTCAGAAATTTTTGACAAGCTGGGTGATATGCTCAAAGCTCAATACTTAAATATCGAGATGTTACGTTCGCGAATTGGCTATCATTTGAGAAATCCTAGGAGACCGGCATTTGGAACTAATGACGAAGGAGTCTCGGAAATTCTAAAAGCCCAAAAAATCTGCATTGAGCAAATTGAATCCCTAATAGAAAAATGGCAATCGGGTACGTTGGAAGACTATTTAGCCCAAAAAGAATTTCGGTATCAAATTCTTACGATGCCTTCCTCCGAAGATAAATGAATTGTCAACTGACGTAAATCTTGGACAAAATCCCCAATTTTTGTTAGGCTTTACCTTGCTTTTTCGGCATCCAATACAAAATTTTTATTTAATAAGAGTATAATAAAACAATATGTTTAGTGATAATTTCAGACGCGGCGAAGGGAAAGGTAAGGGAAAAACCGGCTCGAAAGCCGCTTCGAAACTTGCCGATTTGGGTTGGAAAGCCTTTCAAGCCGTTAATAAATCTTTGCCCGAAGGCGAATCAATTACGCCGAATTGGGCGGCGGAACCGCTTTTGAAATCGTATGAGCGCACCGCGCCGCCGCTCGGTTTTCCGCGTGAGACGGATTCGCTTTGCCCGACGTGCGTGAAGAATGTGCGGAACGGTGTGATTGACAAATCTATTCCGCTCGAAATTTTGATGAATTCGCATCCGGGCGAGATCAAGGCGCAGATCGTCGAAGAAAACGGACAAGTTTTGATGAAGAAAACTTGCGCGACGCACGGCGAATTTGTGGACGTTTTGGCGACCGATCCGGCATTTTTGGAACGCATCGAGAGTTTATTTTACGGGCGCGATTTTAAAGCGGCGGAAGACACGCACGTTCATCATCACGGAACTTCGGACATCAAATTCGGACGCGGCGCGGTTTTGACGGTTGATTTGACAAACCGCTGCAATATGATGTGCAACCCGTGTTTTATGGACGCGAATCAGGTCGGCTATGTCCACGAACCGACGTTTGAAGACACGAAACAAATTCTTGACAACGCCGTTTCATTCAAACCGCGCCGACAGATCATCATTCTTTTTTCGGGCGGCGAACCGACGATTGCGCCGCACTTTTTGGAGTCGGTCGCGTATGCGAAAAAGGTCGGCTTTTACAGAATTTTAGCGGCGACGAATGGCATTCGCTACGCCGAAGACATCGAGTTTTGCAAAGCCGCTAAAGAAGCCGGACAACACGGCGTTTATTTGCAATTCGACGGAACGAGCGAAGAAAAAAACAAACATCGTGGCGTGGGAAATCTCTTTGACGTGAAACTCAAAGCGATTGAAAATCTCGCGTCGGTCGGCATCAAAGTTACGCTTGTAACGACGATTGTTAATACGATCAATAACGATGCCATCGGCGACATCGTCAGATTTGCGGCGGAAAATATTGATAAAGTTCAGACGATTGCTTTTCAGCCGGTTTCATTTACCGGACGCGATGAAGATATTTCCGACAAAGACCGCATCGAGCAACGCTACACGCTGGCGGGAATGACGCACGATTTGAAAGATCAACTCGACGGCAACCTCGCGCTCGAACCACTTCGTGATTGGTTTCCGCTTTCTTCATATTCGGCGTTCACTTCCGTGATGGATATGCTGCAAGGCGCGGACGCGCCGTGGGGCTGGTCGTCGTGCAACTGTCATCCGAATTGCGGAATTTTTACGCTCGTCGTCGTTAATAAAAAGACGAACGAAATGCGTTCGCTGTTTGAGTTTTTCAATTATGAACAATTTATGCAGGACGTGGCGACGATCACCGACACGGCTCGCGGCAAGAAATTGACGATGGCTCAACTCGGAATGGCGATTATGCGAAATTACAACGCATCGAACGCGCCGGAAGGTTTTCCGATCTCGCAAATTTTGAATCTTTTCAAACCGTCGTCCGCCGATTCAAATTCAGACCGCAATGACCGGATGAAAACGCGCGAAGAAGAAGACGTTTGGCGCGTTCTCTGTGTCGAGGGAATGTGGTTTCAGGATTTGTTCACATACGATTTTCGCCGCACGGAAATGTGTGTTATCCCTTATGGAACACAGGACGGCGAAATTTCATTCTGCGCTTACAACACCGGAGTCGGCTGGCGGCAAATCGTCGAAGAAATGAACAAAACCGCGTCTTTGAGTGAATGGTATAAAGAAAACGGTCGCCACGCCGTCTATGCGAAAGGCAAGGAAGTTCCGAATATCGAAAAAACGCGCAGTTTGAGTCTTCCGATAATTGCAAAAGTCTTGCAGGAAGATTTGGACAAACCGACCGCAACGCCTTATCTTGTTGAAGAAGAATCCGAAACGGTCTCAATATAGAAATGAAAGTCGCCAAAACGTTAAAAAATCTTGGCGGGCTTGCCAAGCTGATGGTGTTTGGCATGCCGGACAATGCCGTCGGTTCGATTGACGTTACAAAACGCTGTAATCTGCGCTGTGAACATTGTTATTTTTTCGCCGAAGAACACAAAGAGCGCGAACTGACGATCGAAGAATGGACGGAAAAATTCGAGGCGATGAAGGCGGCGGGCGATCCGATGTTGCTTTGCACATGGGTTGGCGGCGAACCGATGGTTCGCAAACCTTTGATCGACATTGGGCGGAAATATTTCAAACACAATACGGTTGTTACGAACGGCACGATGGAATTGCCTGATTGGACGGATGTAACCTGGGTGATCTCGATTGACGGCACGGAAGAAGCGTTTGAAAAAATGCGTGCGCCGGGAATTTATAACAAAATCAAGGACAATATAAAACGTCATCCAACTTTACGAATCCAGATTTCGTGTGTCATTACGAGTCTGACAAAAGACTGCATCGAAGATTTGGTCGAGGAATGGAAAGACCTCGCAAGCGGCGGAATTATTTTCGATTTCTTTACGCCGGTTAATAAATTGGACGAATCTCTGTGGCTCGATTGGGACGAGCGCGACGCGATGATTGATAGAATCTTTGAACTCAAAAAGAAATATCCGGGCAAAATAAATATGCTCGATTCGACGCTCGATCTGATGCGTTCAAACAATTCAAAGAAAGTTACGGATAATTGCTTATTTAAAGAAAAAGCTTTCACGCTCGGCGCGGACGGCAAAGACAAAGGCAAATGTATGATGGGCAACAACGCCGATTGCGACAAATGCGGTTGCGTCGTGCCGTTTTATATGGCGACGATGAATTCGCCAAAACTTCTCGTAAAAGAAGCCTTGAAAAAAGCCGTCGGCAGAAACTGATCTTAATCCAGATTCTCTAACAAGATTTCCAAACCTCTTTTCACGTCCGCGCCGAGATGCACACGCAAAGCGCGGCGTTTTCTATCCAATAAAACCTGAAAATCTCCGCGAGCCTGAGCAGATTTCACTACCCCGAATGTAAATTTTTGTTCGGGAACGGCGAAATCTTCCGCGTCGTCCGATGTGATTTGCAAAAACACGCCATTGTTTGCGCCGCCTTTGTAGGCTTGTCCGGTTGAATGAAGAAATCTTGGACCAAAACCGAGGCAGGTCGCGCAATTGTATTTCTTTAAGATCTTTTTCCGTATGGCTTGCAATAGTTCTTCGTTTTCCCGGTTCATTTCCACATATGCGAGCAGCGCAAAATAATCATTTTTCTTGACGCGTTCTAAATGCGTGGCGAGATAACCGGCGAGCGTTTTTTCGCGAACTCGCGCGCTGATGTCGGCGACATTGTCACCATCGGAAAAAAACTTGATTTCGTCTTCGAAAAATGCGTTTTCCGCGGGCAGCGAACCTTTTTCTTCGTATTCTTCGGTCAATTTTTTGGCTTCGATCTTTGCCGCTTCAACATCGGGCTGATTAAACGGATTGATTTTCATAATCGCGCCCGCGATAGCCGTCGCAAACTCCCAACGGAAAAATTCCTGTCCGAGATCCATCTTGTCTTCTAAAACGATTTTCACAAGCGGCAAACCCGAATTTTCCAACAAAGCGATCCTTTCATCAAGAGAATTCTCGCGCGAATCTTTCAATTGTAAATAAGCAAAAACACGGTCGTCGCCATAATCTTCAAAGTCGAGCAGCGGTTCACGGTCAACGGGAATTATCGAAACGCCTTGTTTTCCGGTGCTCTCGGCAATAAGTTGTTCCATCCACGCGCCGACATCGTAAATCTCTGGCGATGTAAAAATCGTTAATTTATCGCGTTTGTTTTGATGGCAAACGCCTAGGATAATTCCGAGGATCGCACCCGTGTTTTCTCTTGGATCTTCAATTCTGCAATTTTCGACCATTTCCGAAGCGCGCTTCAAAAAATCTTCAACATCGATCTGCATAGCCGCCGCCGCTGTCATTCCGAAAGGCGAAAGCGCGGAAAATCTGCCGCCGATCTCGGGATCGCCGAAAAGGATTTTCCGAAAATTGTCGTTTTCGGCGATCTGCTGCATTTTCGAGTCAGGATCGGTGATCGCGACAAACTGCTTTCCGGCGTTTTTGGCGCCGACAAATCCCGACACACGCTCGAAAAAATATTGTTTGAAACAATTCGGCTCGAGTGTCGAACCTGATTTGCTGGCGACAATAAAAAGCGTGTCGGCGAGATCCAATTTGCTTTCGAGCGTTTTGATCTGCGCCGGAACGGTCGAATCGAGGACGTGAAAATTCTTTTTGCCGAAGGTTATCGAAAAAACTTCGGGACAAAGCGAACTGCCGCCCATTCCGAGCAAAACTATGTCTTTGAAATTTTTTGCGTCCGCCGCAAAATCGCGATATTTCTGCAAATCGTTCAAGTCCGCTTCAACGACGCCGAGCCAGCCGAGCCATTTCGCCTCGTCGTCACCGGTCCAAACGCTCGCGTCTTTTTGCCATATGCGCGCGATCTTATTTTCATTTTGCCATTTATCCATTTCGGCGCGAACGGCTTTTCCCAAATCGTCCGGCAGCGAAAAAGTTAAAGAATTAAGCATAGAAACAATTTATCACAATGCAGAAACGCCGCACTAAGTAAGGGTGTCTTTCGCGCTTCGTGCTTATAGCAAGCAAGGTTGCTTGCGCTCCAGTTAAAAAAATTGCAGCGCAATTTTCGGATAGATTTCGTGTTTTGCATCGAATAAAATTGCAAACATGGAAACGGAAATTTTTTGGAAAGCAATTCAAAAGAGCGATGCGAGATTTAATGGCGCATTTGTTTACGGCGTAAATTCGACGCACATTTACTGCAAACCGTCGTGCGCATCGAAACTGCCGAAACGCGAGAATGTCGAATTTTTCGAAGACTTTAATAAAGCTGAACGAAAAGGCTTTCGCGCGTGTCTGCGATGCTGCCCGAAGTCTGAAAAAGCTGATCCGCAAATCGAAAGCGTGTTGCGCGCCGTGGATATTCTTGCGTCCGGCGAGCAAATTTCGCTCGAAAATTTGAGCGCGGAATTAAATTTGAGCGCGGCGCATTTGCAGAAGGTTTTCAAGGAAATTATCGGCGTTTCGCCAAAGAAATTTGCGGAAATAAAACGTCTGGAACAATTTAAAAATGAGGTCAGAAAGGGAAGCGATGTAACCAGCGCGATGTATGATGCAGGTTTTGGTTCGTCGAGTCGCTTGTATGAAAACGTTTCCGCAAAACTCGGCATGACGCCGAAAACTTACGCCAAAAAAGGCGAAAATATGAGAATTGATTACACGATAACCGAATGTAGTTTAGGAAAATTGCTGGTTGCGCGCACCGAAAAAGGCGTTTGCGCCGTCGCATTCGGAGACGATGAGCCGACATTGGCGGAAAATTTCTTTAATGAATATAAAAACGCGGAGATCTCGGCAAACAGAAAAAATCTGAAAGATTTTGTTCGCGCGGTTATCGCAAACCTTGAGGGAAAAAACAAATCGCTGGATTTGCCACTCGATCTGCAGGGAAGCGCTTTTCAGATGCGCGTCTGGGACGCCTTGCGCAAAATTCCATATGGCGAAACGGTATCTTACTCGGACATCGCGGAAAAGATCGGCAATAATAACGCGGTTCGCGCCGTCGCGACGGCTTGCGCATCAAATCGCACGGCGCTAGTCGTTCCCTGTCATCGCGTCGTCGGAAAAAACGGAAATTTAAGTGGTTATCGCTGGGGAATCGAACGGAAACAGAAGCTTCTCGAAAAAGAAAGACGATAGACTTTCAAATTCCTCGAATGGCTTGTAAAATCGGCGTATGAAAATATTGCCGGTCTTTATTTTGCTTTTGGCTTTGAGTTCGGGTTGTTTTGCGCAAAATTGTCTCGAAATGGCGAAGGAAGTTAAGCCGACGCTTACCGACGCGACGCGGAAAACTTACGAAACAAAGCTTACCGAAGCCAAAGCCGATCTTGAAAAAAAGCCTAACAATGCCGACGCGATAATATGGTTCGGACGGCGGTCGGCTTATCTCGGAAATTACAAGGAAGCAATTGGAATTTTCGGCAAAGGTATCGAAAAATTTTCGAAAGATGCAAGATTTTATCGTCATCGCGGACATCGTTTTATCACGATTCGCTGTTTTGACGATGCCGTCAAAGATTTTGAAATGGCGGCAAAATTAGTAAAAAACAAAAAAGATGAGATCGAACCCGACGGCTTGCCGAATGCGCGAAACATCCCGACTTCGACGCTTCAATCAAACATTTTTTATCATCTCGGCTTGGCTTATTTTCTCAAAAAGGATTATAAAAACGCCTTGAAAGCCTATAAAAATGCCGAAAAAGTTTCCAAAAATCCCGATATGCTCGTGGCGACAAAACATTGGCTTTATATGACTTTGCGGCGATTAAATAAACTAAAAGAAGCTGAAAAATCGATTGCCAAAATTGCGGACAATCTCGACATAATCGAAAACGACGATTACTACAAATTAGTAAAACTCTATCAGGGAAAACTCAAAGCCGAAGATTTGATGACGCAGGACGCAAACTCTTTGAGCAATGCCTCACTCGGTTTCGGCATTGGAAATTGGTTTTTATACAACGGCGAAAATGAAAAAGCCGAAAAGATATTTCGCCAAATCACATCGGGAAATCAATGGGCGAGTTTCGGTTTTATCGCGGCGGAAGCGGAATTGAAAAATTTTCAAATAAATCAAAGCGCGATCTTTTGGATGGAACTCGAAAAATTATGCGGCAAAGCATTTGAAGGAACAGTGGCGAATGCGCCTCCCGACGACACGACTTTTAAAGATAAAAAACTCGTGATGCACGTTCGCGCATGCGAAAAAGACCGCATCAGAATCCCGTTTTTTGTCGGCGAAGACCGTTCGCGGACGTGGGTTTTGACGCGCCGCGCCGACCGCATTCTGCTCAAACACGATCATCGCCACGAAGACGGCACGCCCGACAAAACGACGATGTATGGCGGCTGGACGACGAGCGGCGGCGCGGCAAACCGCCAGATGTTTCCCGCCGATCAGGAAACCGCCGACCTGATTCCCGCCGCCGCCGCAAATGTCTGGTGGATAGATTTAACGCCGAACGAATCTTTCTCTTACAATCTGCGCCGGATGGGAACGGACAGATTTTTCAGCATCAAATTCGATCTGAAAAAAGAAATTCCCGCACCGACTGCGCCGTGGGGCTGGAAAGATTAAAAAATCTATGGACAATCTAAAAATCGGACTCGCACAGTTTGCGCCCGTTTGGATGAATCGTCAAAAGACGCTCGAAAAGGCTGTTCGTTTTGCGGAAGACGCGGCAAATCAGAATTGCGAACTCGTCGTTCTCGGCGGCGAAGCATGCGTCGGCGGTTATCCTTACTGGCTCGAACTGACGGGCGGCGCGGTTTTCAATTCACAAATTCAAAAGGAATTTTTCGCCGAATATTCCAACCAAGCTGTCGTCATCGAACGCGGCGATTTACAAATAATCTGCGATCTGGCGCGTGAAAAGAGCATTGCAATTTACATCGGCATCGTCGAAAAGCCGTCTGACCGGGGCGAAAGCCTTTTTGCCGCGCTCGTTTTTATTGATCGAAACGGCGAGATAAAATCGGTTCAGCGCAAACTCGTGCCGACCTACGAAGAAAGATTAGTTTGGGCAAACGGCGACGGCAACGGTCTGCGCGTTCACAATGTCGGCGCGTTCACCGTCGGCGGTCTGAACTGCTGGGAAAACTGGAATCCCTTGGCACGCGCCGCGCTCTACGGGCAAGGCGAAGATTTTCACATCTGCGTTTTTCCCGGCGGCATTCACAACACGCACGACATCACGCGCTTCATCGCCAAAGAATCACGCTCATTCGTCGCGTCCGTTTCCTGCGTGATGAAAAAAGAAGATTTTCCCGAAAACACGATTTATCTCGACAAAATCCTAGAAAACGCACCCGACATATTATCAAACGGCGGAACATGCCTCGCCGCGCCCGACGGCGAATGGATCATCGAACCTTTTACAACGGAAGAAAAACTCGTCGTCGCCGAAATCAACCACCAAAAAGTGTGCGAAGAACGCCAGAATTTAGACGTTGCCGGACATTATTCACGCCCTGACGTTTTGCAGTTGATGGTCAACAGAACGCGGCAGAAAATAATCAAATTCGATGAATAATAAAAATTCTTTACGAGTATGTATAAATCTGTATAATTGAGTCTGTGAATTACACTTGGCACGAAGAAAAAGCTGAAGGAGTCCACCGCAAACACGCGATTGAGTTTGCGAAAATTACGGAAATTTTCAGCGATCCTTATGCCGTCGAATTCATAGACGAACAACATTCTACAGATGAAGAAACGCGCTACGCGATAATCGGCGCAACCCGTTACGGCGTGGTTTATCTGGTTTTTACCGAAATAAGTGAAGACGAACTGCATTTTATCACGGCGCGTTTGGCAGAAAATTGGATGGTCAAAGAGTATGAAAAAAACAGGAAAAGATCTTGAAATGGAAACAAGTAAAGAAGCAAAAAAAGCGGGTTTAAAACGCATCGAACGCAGACATTTTGCCGAAAAAGACGAAGTGAAATTATCCGACTGCAAGGTGAAAATCACGATAAATCTGGACGCGGACATTCTCGAATATTTCAAACAACGCGCCGCGCCGGCGCATTCCGCGCCGTATCAAACGCAAATCAACAACGAACTGCGCCGAACTATGGAAAATGACGATTCGCACAATGATTTGAGCAAAACCGCGCAGGAGCTTTTACAGGACGATAATTTTATCGGCGCGCTGAAAGATAAATTGAAAGCGGCTTGAAAGATTTGATTGATATTAATTCCAGCGTTAAAGTTCTATTGTGATAAATCTCGACAATCATGAAATTGAATTAACCTGCCCAAGTTGTGAGTTTTATTGTTATGTAACATTGAAGCAAGTCCGACTAAAAGACCCAGTAATATGTCGTGGGTGCAGAGCTACAATTAATTTCGATGATCACATGAATACAACTCGAAAAACTCTGCGGTCTATAAATAGAGCAATGCGTGATTTAGAAGAAACTCTAAGAAATTTTGGAAATGTAACAACTAAATTATAAAATATGGATGCTCAAATAATTCAAAATCTACGTTATAAACTCCAAAAAAGAATTCGTCGACTCAATTCAGCGAATACGGAAGTCTTCGCACCCGTCCTACAACAGTTCTGGGCTTTTTTTGATAACCAACAAACGCTGGACGGCATTATCAGAAGTGTCGTTTCCGCCTATCCCAGAGCTTCTGAAATTGTTGATAATATTTTTGAAGGAACGGTGTCTTGGGGCGCGACGGAAGAAGAAGCAGCAGTCATCGGATATGAAATTTTGAGACGGATTAAAGATGAGGAGTCGATGCGTAACACCTTACACGCAGTGAGTAATGCTCAGATAACTTATGATTCTAACTACGAGGAAATTCTAAATACATTTAGAGACGTTTTTCTTGAGCCTTTTTATGAATATATTGACGAGCAACTTGACGACCAAAGAGCAATTTTGAGTTTACTATATCGGTACAAGCATCGAATCGAATGGTTTAATCGGGAACGACTTTCGCAACTTTATCAAAATAATACAACTAAAGGCGAAAAATTATTAGCTTTGGATTTATATTCTTATTTACATGACCAAGGATTTAATTTTTCGATTGAGCCATCTTCCATTGATGGTTCAATTGATTTAATTTCAATTCAAGATTCAGATGACCCGTTACTAGCAGATGCGAAAATTTTCGATGGCGATAGTAGAGGAAAAACTTATCTTTGTAAAGGTTTTAATCAAATCTACACCTATACTCAACAATATAATGAGCCTTTTGGATATTTAGTAATTTTCAAAGTAACTGACAGAGATTTAAGATTTTCTCTTGCAACTGATTCTAGAAATGTTCCTGTTGTGACTTACAATCACAAAACAATTTTCTTGATAACCATTGATATTTATCCCCATCCAAAACCCGTTTCACAACGCAATCCGATAAATGCTATTGAAATCAAAGAGGAAGATTTAGTTCGTTCTGTCGAAGGTGGAAATCCTGAATCAATTACCGAGCCAATCAAATAGCATCTTTTCCTGCCGGAAAAGCGCGTGCTCCGGTTTCTCGTTTCTTGTCATCGGAAGCTTGAAGAATACGGAAAGCTGTTCCTGGATTCCTTTTTCGCCGCGGCGTTTTGCTAAATCTAAGAGTCGCGCGATCTCGATCGCGAGCGGCGCGGCGAGGATCGAATCTTTGCAAAGAAAATTAACCTTTATCTGCATCGATTGTCCCAAAAAACCGACGACGTCGATGTTGTCCCACGCTTCTTTGTTGTCGCCGCGCGGACGATAATAGCGAATGTCGACGAGATGATCTTCGACTTCGTAACCTAGAATATCTTCGAGAACCGAGCTTTTCGTTTTGACCTTTGAAGCGAGCGAATCTTCGTTTGAAAGCGCGAGCCCGTCGCGGTTTCCTAAAATATTGGTTGAATACCAACCTTCGACCTTTAATGCGCGTGTTTTGAACGCGGGCGCGAGAACGCTTTTGATCATTGTCTGTCCGGTTTTGCCGTCTTTTCCGGCGATCGGAACTTGGTTGTTTTCGGCGAATTCGATCAGCGCGGGAATGTCGGCGGCGACGGACGGCGTGAAATTTCCGTAGGGAACTTGCTCGGAAATCGCCGCGTAAGCGTAAAGCATCGCGGGCGAGATCTCTTTCGCGTTTTCGTCTAGAGCTTTTTCAAAACTCTTCAACGAATCAAAAATCTCGTTGCCTTCGGCGGCAAGTTTTTCGGTCGAGGCGAGATTTATTACGACCACTTCGTCACAGGTTTCTTTGAATTCTCTTAAATCGTTTCTGATCTTTTCGATCGTTTCACGATGTGCAGCGTGCGAAACTTTATTCTCGCCTTCGATATTCGAGAGGAAATCGTCGTTTCCGACTGCGCGCCACGGTTTTAATTTGCGCAATTCCTGTTCGACGGCGACGAATTGTTTATGCGTCAACACGTCGTGTTCTTCGGCGGCTTTTGCCAAATGCTCGCCAAAAAGATCCCAGCCGGCGAAAACTATATTTTCATAGGAACTGAGATCCGAAGTCGAATTTGCAAGCGGCAAACCGGTCATATCGATCAAGCCTTTTTTCAAAAGCTCGATTCCGGCAACCATTGTCGTGCCGACGGCGCCTCCTAAACCGATGATCGCGAGTCCTAATTTCCTTTCGCTCATAAGGAAATAGATTTTACAACCTGCGATGAAAATTGACCAAAGGCGTGAGAAGTTTCCGGGATTTATTTCTTATAGATCAGATCGCGTTTTTTGTGTTTTTTCTTGATGAAAAATCCGGCAACGCCGCCGATTGCCGCGCCGCCGATCGCTCCTAGAAAAAATCCCGCGCCCGCAAGGGGATCACCGCTGCCAAACTCGTCTTCTGTTTGAACAACTGCCGGAATTCCCATTGCCAGCGCACCGATTCCCGCACCGATCAAGGCGCCTTTTGCGGTGTTGCGGTCATTAACGAACAGCAGCGCCCGCCGAATTTGTTTGATGTCGTTTCGGCTTACGGTTTTTTCTTCCTGTGTGAGAGTTTTTTTGCCTGCCATTTGCAAAACCAGACCGTTTGCGTCCGCAGATTTAATTATCCCGTAGATCGTGCCGCCAGAGGTTTTTACCGCAACTTCCTGATTCAACGATCTTTCAACCGTCGTCCAATCCGTTTTCGATTGCCCGAAAGCGAAATTACTTGAAATAAACATGATCGAAATGATCGTTAAGAACGAGGCAGATCTTTTTAGCATTTGGAACACTCCTTTTTGTGAATATAGTAATCAGCCTTTTTACAATACAAAAACGATACGGTAATTTGCCGTGTTACTGTGACACTTTGAATCAGTATCACACAGGTTCGGATCAGACGCTGCAAATCGCTGATGATTCGGATGAATGATTGAGCTACCCGTGAGTTGTTTCAATATCAACGTTGATGTTCTGCCATTTTCCTTGATGAAATCGCCAAATGCTTAAAATAAATCGTGTCAGATGTCCGGCGAGGATCGCTAGCCAAATATGCAATGGTTCGAGCCCGATCGTCTCGCTTATAATGAAACAAATTCCAAGCGGAACGATCACCTGCGAAATGATCGAAATATAAAGCGGGCTTTTTGTGTCGCCGGTGCCTTGCAGACCACCGGTGTAGGTCAACGCGGCAGAAACGAAAATTCCCGAAACGCTCAAAACCTGCAAAAGCTGAACTCCGATCTCGACCGCTTCTGGTTCGTTCATACCAAAAATTGCGAGCAATTGACGTGGAAAAAAGAAAAACACAAGACCGACAAATGTCGCCCCGATCAAACCGAATTTTGCCGCCGTATGAACGGCGGCGGTTGCGCGTTCGGGCTGTGCTGCGCCTAAATTCTGCCCGGCAATTGCCGCGGCTGCGCCCATCAAACCGACCGATGTCCAGGTTACAAGCGAAAATAATTGCGTATAGGAAACGGCATAAGCCGCCTGCGCCGCCGCACTTTGCGCAAGGGAGCCGATAAAGGCAAGCATCAAAACGCCGCCGATGTTCATCGCAATTCCCTGAATCCCGGCGGGCAAACCGAATTTAAAAAGTCTGCGGATGACGTTCCAATCCGGTGCGTAACCGTTTTTGTTACGAATCGAAACAACCCAACCGCCGTTCCATAGTTTCCAAAACGCGTAAATCGCGATCAACCCCGAAGCCATGCAAGTTCCGATTGCCGCACCTTTTGTTCCAAACGACGGAATCGGACCGAATCCGCTGATGAGCGTGATGCTGAAAATGACGTTCATAGCCGTCATCACGATGCCCAAAATCATCGGCGTTTTTGCGTCGCCCGCCGACCGCAGCGCGCCGCTCAACATAAAATAGAGCATCATCCCGAGACTAAACAGAAACATTATCCTGAGGTAAGGAAGCGCTTCCGCCTGCACACCGGCTTCGGCGTTTACAAGGTTCAAAAGCCAAGGCGACGCAAAATAACCGACCGGCGCGATCAACGCCAGAGCAATAAAGATCGCGGTCAGAAACGCCTGATAAACCGTCCGATTGACCTTGTCCACTTCGCCCGCGCCGACAAAACGCGCAACCATCACACCCATTCCGATAAAAATTGAGGAGACGAACACGACCACGACAAGAAAGATCTGCCAGCTCACACCGATCGCTGCATTGCCTTTATAGCCGACCACGTTTCCGACCACGATATGGTCAACCAAACCTTGCAAGCCGCCGAAAATATTCGCAACCATCGTCGGCGCGGCGAGTTTCCAAACCGCTTTCGGCAGCGATCCTTCGACGATCGAACGATCATATTTGGACTTTGGAGGCTCGTTAGACAGTTGATCTACTTCGTCTGCTTCTGTTGGTGTTTCGGGGAATGCCATTTTTTTATTGAGGAATCATTATATTGAAAACGGATCAAATTGTCGTTTCAGATAAAGTCGTTTAGCGTTTTGCTAGATCTTTCCGCGCTCGATCGCATTCAGTGCAATTTTGCCAAGCGCGTCAACGAATCGGTCGAAAGTCGCGAAGCGTTCATCCTGAGTAAAGCCTTTTGCAAACCGAAAATAAATTTGCTGCGCGATCACCGCGATCTTAAAAGTGCCGAAAACGTAATAAAAGAGAATGTCAGAAACATCGCGTCCGGATCTTTCGGCGTACATTTCGACAAGCTCGCGGCGCGAAATATTTTCCATCAAAACACGAGGGTTGAAAGGCATCGAGAGCATTTCGTCGCCCGCTTCCTTCGACATCCAATAGCCGAGCGTCGTTCCCAGATCCATCAAAGGCTCGCCGACGGTCGTCATTTCCCAATCAAGAACGGCGACTATTTTCGTCAAATCATCGGGCGCGAGCATTATATTGTCGAATTTATAATCGTTGTGAACGAGCGATGCGCCGCCGGATTCGGGAATTCTGTTGTTTAGCCACGCGATGGATTTTTCGAGCTCGCGATTTTCGCCGGTTTTCGCGTTAAAGTACCTCTTCGTCCAGCCTTCCACTTGTCTTTGCGCGTAGCCTTCGGGTTTTCCCAGATCGCCGAGACCGATTTTTTTGTGATCGAGCGCGTGAAGATCGGCGAGATTTTCGATAAAAGATTCAACGACTTTTTTTCTTAAATCCTGTGAATTATCAAGCGATAACCCGCCCGCTGACGCAGGCGGTTCTGACAATTTGCCTCGAATTATCAAGCCGCGTCGGCGTTCCATTAGGTAAAATTCAGAGCCGATCACGCTTTTGTCATCACAAAAAATAAAAGGTTTTGGCGCAGGCTTGTAGACCGCGCTAAGTTTCGATAAAACATTGAATTCACGCGACATATCATGCGCAGTTTTCACGCGATTTCCAAATGGCGGACGGCGCAAAACATATTCATTATCGCCGATTTCTACGCAATAAGTCAGATTCGAGCTTCCGGCAGGAAATTGTGAGATCTTGATCTCGCCGACCTTAAGATTCAAATCTTTGCGCAAAAACTCCGACAGATTTTGTTTATTTAATTCTTCACCGCTACGGATCGCGGTTGTCTCGTCCATTGAAAAGATTTAACCTTAAAGCGCATCATAAAGGCAACAAACAAACTTTAGAATTTGATCGTTTTTTTACGAACCAGCGATTTGTTGACGGCGTTTTTTTGAATAACTGTAGTTTTTGAGGAGGAGCGGAAAATGATTGTAAGAAAAAATGAAGGAAAGAATATTCCGATCGGTGAAGAAAACTGGAAATTTTATTTGACGGGCGATGATACGAACGGGCGTTTTGATATTATCGAAGGCGAAATCGGTTATCTGCAAGGTCCGCCGCTTCACGTTCATAAAGATCAGGACGATACGTTTATTGTTTTGGAAGGAACTTTGACTGTGCAGGTCGGCGAAGATTTATTCGAATTGGGAGCCGGCGATGTCGCAACTGCGAAGCCCGGCACACCGCATACTTACACGAATCTCGATAAGGAGAAAAAGGCGCGAGTTCTAAATCTGATGACACCCGGACATTTTGATAAGGCTTTGCAAGATTTGTCGCAACTAACTCCCGAAGATATTTCGAGTCAGAAGGTCGCCGAGGTTGCTGCCAAACATAATATCGAAATAATTGGACCGCCGATTCCGGTTAAATTAGGGTTAGTCTAGAAAAGTCACCCGAAACCATATTTCAGTTCTGAAAAATTATGAATTTTGATTATTCAACGAAAACGCATGAACTCCAAAAGCGGGTGCGTGCTTTCATGGATGAACATATTTATCCGAATGAAAAAGCCTTTTACGACGAGATAAATTCGGGCGACCGTTGGCAGCCGCTTCAATTGATCGAAGATTTGAAAGCGAAAGCAAAAGCCGAAGGTTTGTGGAATTTGTTTTTGCCGGAAGTTTCCGGGCTTCGCAATCTGGAATACGCGCCGCTTGCCGAAATTATGGGCAGAGTTTATTGGTCGTCGGAAGTTTTTAATTGTTCCGCGCCCGATACGGGGAACATGGAAGTTCTTGAAAAATACGGCTCGGCGGAACAAAAAGAAACTTGGCTAAAACCTTTGCTCGACGGCGAAATTCGCTCGTGTTTTGCGATGACCGAGCCGGATGTTGCTTCGTCGGATGCGACAAATATTCGCGCTTCGATCAAGAAGGACGGCGAATTTTATATTTTGAACGGTCGCAAATGGTGGTCGACCGGCGCGGGTGATGCGCGCTGCAAGCTTGCGATCTTTATGGGAAAAACGGACGAAAACGCGCCGAAACATCTGCAGCAATCGATGATTCTCGTTCCGATGGACGCTGATGGCATCAAGATTGAAAGGCTGCTTGATGTTTTTGGATACGACGACGCGCCGAACGGACACGCCGAAATTTCCTTTACAAACGTGCGCGTGCCGAAAGAGAATTTGATTCTCGGCGAAGGTCGCGGTTTTGAAATTGCGCAAGGTCGGCTCGGTCCCGGACGCGTTCATCATTGTATGCGCTTGATCGGTGTTGCCGAACGCGCTCTGGAATTGATGTGCGCTCGCGCGAAATCGCGCATCGCGTTCGGAAAGACGATCGCGGAACAGGGCGTAGTCAGAAATTGGATCGCCGAAGCGCGGCTTGCGATCGATCAGGCGCGGCTTTTGGTATTGAAAACCGCCTGGATGATGGATAACGTAGGCAATAAAGCCGCACGAAAAGAAATTGCGATGATAAAAGCGGTCGTCCCGCGAATGGCGCTCAAGATCGTCGACCGCACGATTCAAGTTCACGGCGGCGGAGGCGTTTCGCAGGATTTCCCGCTTGCGAATTTCTGGATCGTCGCTCGCACCCTAAGATTAGCCGATGGTCCGGACGAAGTTCATCTGGAGTCGATCGCAAAAATGGAATTGAAGGCAGAGACCCGCGCGTAAGCAAGGGTGTCGAACTCAATATCGGAATTTTACCCGCTCCCTGACGTTTCCGCCTTTTCACTAAAATGAATATTCGACCGGTAACATTGAAAGATTCCGCACAAATTGCCGAGATCTACAATTACTACATTCAAACTTCGCACGCGACCTTTGAACTCGAAACGATAGACGCCGCCGAAATGGCAAATCGGATCACCGAGGGTTTGGAAACGAATTACCCGTTTTTCGTCTGCGAAGAAAATGAAGAGATTATCGGTTTCGCTTATGGAAAACCATTTAAAACGCGCCGCGCTTACGCGCTTTCGATCGAAGTTTCGGTATATACAAAAAAAGGGAAAGAAGGAAATGGAATCGGGACTTTGCTTTATCAAAAACTGCTTTCCGATATTTCACAGCGGGGTTTTCACGCGATTATCGCCGGCATTTCTCTTCCAAACGACTCGAGCGTCAGACTTCATGAAAAATTCGGCTTCGAAAAAGTCGCGCATTTTCGTGAAGTAGGCTGCAAATTCGGGCGCTGGATCGACGTCGGTTATTGGGAATTTCTCATTAAAAAATAAAAAATACCCTTGCCGACAAATCAATTTGACCAGATTTTCCGGTCAGTTTGAAAACTTTTAAGTCAAATTACGGTTTAACAGTGAAAATAAGTGTTGACAATTGTTAATCCGTAATGTAATTTTGTTAATTGATGACACGAAAAATGTCATTCCTATCGCCGCCTTAAGCGAAAAATTCAATACGAGCAACAGTTTCAAAGTATTTTGAAAAAGACGTTGCGACCAAAATGGACAAAAACGAAACAGGTATCCGGGCTCTGCTAAACAGTTTGACCTATCAAGTACTAAGCCCAGTCTTTGCTGTCAATTCGAAAAAGGTGGCAATCTTTTCCGCTAAAGCCGGAACCTGACTCGTTTTCGTTTTTCAAAGCTAGTTTCTTAATAAAATTAAATTTGGCTGTAAAGCCAGAAGGAGTAAAGAGATAATGCGATTCGGTAAAAAGAAAAGCGTTGCCGGTTTGGATGTCGGCTCAAGTTCGGTAAAAATCGTCGAACTCGAAGGCAAAATAAATAATCTTAGCCTAGTCGGTCTTGGATACGAAAATCTTCCCGACAATACGATCGTTGACGGGCAGATCATGGAGTTGAACACGGTTTCGGAAGTGATTCAAAGCGTGTGTTCGAATCATCAGATCACGTCCAATCAAGTCGTCACCGGCGTCAGCGGACATTCGGTAATTATCAAAAATATCGTGCTGCCCGCGATGACGCGCGACGAATTGGAAGAATCCATCGATTGGCATGCCGAAGAACATATTCCATATGACCTGTCGGACGTCAGTCTTGATTACCAGGTAACGGAAGAAACTTCGGAGTCGACCGCCGTTTTGATCGCCGCGTGCAAGCGCGAAAGAATCGATAATCTCAAGCAGGCGATCCAGCTTTCGGGCAATCAGCCGGTAATAATCGATGTCGATACGTTTGCGCTGCAAAACTGCTACGAGGTTAATTATCAGCCCGACGGATCGCAGGTCGTAACGCTGCTCAATATTGGCGCGTCGACCATGAACGTCAACATCGTAAGAGGCAATCGCTCGCTTTTCACACGCGATATCACGGTCGGCGGAAGTCAGTTTACAGATGTCTTACAACGAAATCTTGGTTTGAGTTTCCAGCAAGCCGAAGCGGTTAAGCGCGGCGTTGCGGATGCGTCTGAAGGAATCGAAGAAAAATCGATCGAGCCTTTAATGAATAATGTAACGGAAATGGTTGCGATGGAAATTCAAAAAACGTTTGACTTTTATCGCGCGACGACCGATGACGGCGAAATGACCGTTCAAAAGATCCTTATTTCGGGCGGCGGCTCAAAGCTTGCCGGTCTCGCCGAGGATCTTTCCGAAAAGCTCGAACTACCGGTTGAAATTCTCGATCCGTTTCGCAGCATTAAAGTCGATACACGAAAGTTCGATCCAGATTATTTGAGTGAAATTATGCCTGAAATGGCGGTAGCCGTCGGCTTGGCAGTAAGAGGAGTTGAAGCATAATGATTAAGATAAATCTTTTAAATTCAGTCACAGAAAGACAAGCGGGCGCTGCCGTCGCGGTCGATCGCAAAATGAACAGCCCGGTTTCGCGTCTTCTTATGATGGCGTTGGCGGTCGGTTTTCTTTTCGTCGCGGTCGTCGGCTGGGACGTAATCAGTACCCAAATGGCTAAAAATCAAGCCGAACGGGAAATGGAAGAACAGAAACAGATAGCCGCCGAGCTGGAAGTCGTTCTTAAGGAACAAAAGGAACTCGAGCAAAGGATCAAAAATATCGATCTTCGGATCGATGCGATCAAAAAGCTTCGCGATTCGCAAGCCGGACCGAGTGCAGTTCTGGAAGCTCTTCGCGAAAGGATCGCCATGGTTCCCGGACTTTACCTTGAATCCGTAGAACAAGCCGGCGATCAATTGACCATTCGCGGTAATTCACCTGCAGAAGGAGCCGTCACGGATTTCGGCAGGAGCCTGGAATTTTCAAACGGACTTTTTTCGAATTTGAGCATCGAGACCCAGCGCAAAGAAGAACAAAATCAGCAAGTCTCTACCGGTCCCTCGACGAATCCGCAGCAAAGCGATGCGAACAAGCTCGTTCTAGTCGGGTTCACGATTCGCTGCGCTTACACCCCTTCGAAAGCGAAACTCGACAACTCAACAACAGCCTCAAACGATCAACAGGCAAATCCGAGCAATCCGCAGATCGCAAAAAATTAAACAGCTCCCGGAGCTTTACCTAAAGAAAAAACAAGGAAACTGAGATGATAGAAAAATTCAAAGCCTTAACTTGGCACATACAACTTATAGTTTTTGTCGGTATCGCATCTTTGCTCTATCTGGGAGTTTGGTATTTCGTTACCAGCGGCACGCGCGCCGAGGTTCAAACTCTAAACGACCAGGTTGCGCAGCTGAAATCGCAGAATGAAGCGGCAAAGGTTGCGACGCAGCGTATCAACGAATTTCGAGCGCTCTTCGTTTCGAAATCGTTGGAATACGACGAGCTGAAAGTTTTGCTTCCGGAAGAACGCGAGATCACAAATGTTCTGCAGGGACTTCAGGATACGGCAAAGGATAGCCGTCTGATCGTGATGAGATTCAGTCCGCGCGATGATTCGCAGCAGGACTTTATCATGGCAAAGCCCGTCGAAATCGAAGTTGACAGCAATTTCAACAATTTGCGCGCATTTTTCGACAAAATGGCGAAGCTGCAGCGAATCGTATCGATCTCAGATTTCAAACTAAACCAGCTTGAAAAACAAACCGGCGAGCGAACGCTTCACGCACAATTTTTGCTAACGGCTTACTATGCGTCGCCGGACAATCTGAATTCGGTGAACGCCCCGCCGGCGCCAAATGGACAAACGCCAGCGCCCAACCAGCCCGCAGCGCAGCCTCCCGTTTCCCAATAATCCGCGAACAATTTTGAATTTCCTTTTAGAGAGAAAAGTTATGACGAAAAGATCAAAAATAACCCGTTTTCTAAGTTTGAGCTTAGCCGCAGCCGGACTCGTGTTGGTCACCGGATTGCTCACCGAAAGCTCGGCGCAAACGCGCGATCCGTTTGAAAAACCAGCTTGGGCGAAGCCGAAAACTTCCAATCCAAATTCGCCGAATTCGGATAAACCGGCAAAGCCCGTCAAACCGTCGGTGGTGGTGGTTTCCGCTCCCGCGATCGAGCAAAGAATTGCATTTTATAAAGTTTTGCGCGAACGCGCGGCAATGAACGGCGAGGAAATTCCAAAGGTCACCAGCGTTTTGACGCTCGACGAAATGTCCGTCATCGGTATTTTTCGCACTCCGCGCGGCTATGCGGCGATGGTTGAAGCGAAACCGATAAAGCTTTCCTACACCATTTATCCGGGTGAAAAGTTTTTTGACGGTCAACTCGTGGCGATCGAAGAAAACAAGCTTACGTTCCGCAAAGTCACAAGAATGAGCAATGCCAAATTCGTCTCATCGGTTGAAAACAAGACGCTTCGCGAATATTCGATTCAGGAAGAAGTTCAGGGAACGGCACCGCTGCTGCCTTCGGGAAATACAGAGGTTGCAAATTCCAATCCGCCCACAGCGGTTCCTGTGTTCGATAACCCGCTCGTCATGCCGCCATCGGTGATGATCTCGCCGCTCGATGAAATGAATAGACAGCAGACCGAACAAAAAGATTCGGCTAATGAAAAGACCGACAAAAAGGTCAAAAAGCCAACAAAAGTTGCCAAAAATAAAAATTAGAGGCATGTCACACGGCGTAGTTTTCTCCCCGGAACGCGCCGCCCATTCAAACAGTCAGATTCTAACTATCTATCTCTTGCAAATTACAAAGAGAGATTATTTTGTAACGGAGGAAACATGAATTCTCTTCAGAAAATTAGCGGATATGCCTTAAAAATCATCTTCGCTTTAACAATCATCAGCGCTTTAGCTTTAGTTGCCGTCGCGCAAAAAACGGCGCTGCAGGAAGGCAAACGATATGGCGACCCGGGTTTTGAGGGCGAACCGATCAACCTGAAAGTCGTCAACGCCGACATACGCGATATTCTAAGCTACATTACCGAGCAATACGGGATCAATTTTGTCATCGATAAATCGGTGAAAAGCGTTCCGGTCACGGTAAATGTCAACGAAGTTCCGTGGAATGTCGCGCTCGATTCGATCCTGATTTCCCAGGAATTAGGCGTTGAGGTAAAAGGTCCGATTCTTCGCGTCGCAGAATCCACTACGCTTGCCAAGGAATCCGAAATTCTTACTAAAATACGAGAATCTCAGCTCGATACGTCACCGCTTGTCACCGAGATCATTCGTCTGAATTACGCGCGTGCCGCCGGAACTTTATCCGGTGAAGCCGGTGCAGGCGGCGGATTTAGCGGCGGTGTTGTTCCCGGCGGTGCATCTTCCGCCGTAACAAACAGCGGAAGTTCAGACCAAGGGCTTCTCGGAATTATCAAACGCCGTCTTTCGCGCCGCGGTGCGGTAGAAGTCGACGGACGAAGCAATACGCTGATCATCACAGACGTGCGACAAAATATAGACGCGATCAAACAGGTCGTAATTCTGCTCGATCAGCCCGAACCGCAGGTCGAGATCGAAACGCGAATTGTTATCGCCCAGCGCAATTTTCTGCGTGATATTGGCGTCCAACTCGGTTTACGGGTTTCAAATCCGTTCGACCAGGGCGGAATTATCGATACGCAAACGGGACGTCCGTCCGACAATCCTCCGACCGGACAGTTTTTCCTGACAACAGGAGCTTTCGGAAGCGCGCAGATAACGGCGGCTCTGAATTTGTCAGAAACCAAAGGACAAACCAAAACTATCGCCAGCCCGCGCGTCACCGCATTGAACAATCGTTCGGCTGAGATCGAAAGCGGAAGTCAAATTCCGGTGACGACCGTCCAGCGGAATGCAGGTAGCAGTGACGAAGATGAAGGCACCGGTGTTGTCTATACAACAACGTTCGTCAATGTTCCGCTTCGGCTTCAGGTTACGCCGCAGATCAGCGACGCGGGCGTAGTTATTTTACGCATCGTCGCGGAAAACAATCAAGTCGATCCTTCGTTGTCGTCAGGCTTGGGCGGAACGCCCGGCATTAATACGCAGCGTATGCAGACCGAAGTGCTTGTGCCGGATGGCGGAACAACCGTAGTCGGCGGTGTTTTGACCGATCTTGAAGTCAATACCAAGAGCAAAACGCCGGGACTCGGCGACGTTCCGTTTATCAAATATTTGTTCCGGAATAAGACGACGCAGCGAAATACCAGCGAGATCTTATTCTTTATCACGCCGCGGATTTACCGCCCGGATTACGAAGGCAATCCGACCAACGGTAAGATCGGCACATCGAATCGTTCGACGACCCTGAGCCAACCGGTTCCTCTCGGAAATCCGGCTTCCAATTCAACGCCGACGAACACGAATCCGCAGAACTCGAATCCGCTGGTTCCTACGCAAATCAATCCGGCGATAAAGCCGTAAGCTACGGAGCTAGAACTGCGGTAAGCTTGAAAAGTTCCGCGCTTATTGCGCCCCATTGCTTTGTGCGGAACTTTCTATATAATTCTCCCGGCGACCATGTTTCTTCATTTGTCCCGTCAGAGCTGCGCTCGGTTCTGACGGGCATTTTTTATTTAAACGTGCTTCCTTTTTAGATCTTAAGAGTTTAGACGTGCGTAAAATGTTTTTTTCTGAAGATGCACTATTATTCACCGTTTGTTGAAGCAGGGAATTTTCCATAACGAACGACCTCACATCAGAAAAAATGAAGGTACCGGTAAAACCAAAATATAGTAACTCGATCAGCAAAAAAGGCTTCAGTTTACCAAAGCTTTTGATCGTTTTGCACGTCGCCGCGATAATTCTTGTTCTTGCCTTGCCGCAAGTGATCTCTTCGCGCCGGATGATGAAATTTTCGGCGATGCGGGACCAAATTTCTGCGTCTTTGAGCGAAGCTAGACAGGAAGCAATGTCGCAACGAAAGGCGATCACATATCGTTACGACGATCGAACCAAACAACTGACCGTTTACGGTGGAAACTTTGGCACACACGGCGAATCAAACAATAAAGTCATCGAGCTGACTGGTTTTGGCGTTGATGCGGTCGACATAAAATACGGTCGTCCGGGCGGCGTGACGGCTGCCGCGCTCGCCGATACGACGAACCTAACCCAGTCGACAAGCAGTCTTGTTGAACTTACGTTTCAGCCGGACGGTTCCGTGGTTGACGCACGTAATAATGCCCAAAACCACGCGCTTTTTTTCTTTCACAATAAATATAAAAAAGACGCTGCTTTTGCGGTCTCAATTCTGGGCGCCGGCGGGCGCGTCAAGCTTTGGCGATACAGCAAAAATATTGACGCCTATGTCGAATAAGCTTCCAAAAAAAATGGGCGAAAATTAATTTCCCGGAACGGGAACGTCGCCGTTTTGTCCGAAACCGACGAAAGCAGTTCCGCCGGTTGAGCGCTGGATATACCATGTGCGGTCGGACGGGCGGAAGATCCCTGCGTCAAACTTGCCGTCGCCGTCGTAGTCCCCCGGCGCGGGAACGTCGCCGTTAGTGCCGAACGGGAACGCAAAATAGGAAAGATCCTCGCTTCTGACGACAAACCATTCGCCGGTTGAAGGTCGCCAGATTGCCATATCGGCTTTGCCGTCGTCGGTGTAGTCGCCCTGCACCGGAATGTCCATTCCGTCGCCGAACGTTGTCGCGAGCAATCCCGCCGTCGAACGGCTTAGCCACCATTGACCGTTTGACGGTCTAAAAATCGCAACATCAGCTTTCCCGTCGCCGTCATAATCAGCCGGAACAGGAGTGTCGCCGATCGAGCCCCAGCCTTGAATGGTAATGCCGCCCGTGGAATTCAAAATATACCACGCGGCGCTGGAGGGACGGAAAACAGCCGCATCGGTCTTGCCGTCACCGTCATAATCAGCTTGGACGGGAATGTCACCATCGGAGCCGAACGGGAATGCATAATACGAAAAATCTTCGCTGCGCAGAACAAACCACTCGCCCAAGGACGGGCGCCAAAACGCGAGATCAGCCTTGCCGTCGCCCGTAAAATCACCGGGCGCGATCAAATCCGTCGAAGCGCCAAACTGGAATGCGCCAATGCTGCCGTTCGAGCTTCTCAAATACCACCATTCGCCAACCGGCGGGCGGAAGATAGAAATATCCGTTTTAGAATCGCCGTCAAAATCGGCAGGCGCATATCTTGCTAAAGCGGTCCGCTGCGTTTTATAGATATGATCGCCGCTCGAAGTGCCGTCGCTGTTCGCCGAATTTCCGGCGGCGTAAAAAGTTACGGGTCCAACCGCTTGCGAAGGCGCGTTCCACGTAAAAGTCCACGATTTTGAACCGAACTGCGTCGGAACCACGCCGTCGCCCGTGTGCATTATGTAGGTTCGGGTCTGTGTTCCAATAATGCCGTTCTGCGTCTGAAGCTGCTGCGGCGTCTGCGGCGGAAGCGTGAACGTTCCGGTACGCCGTCCCAAAGAATCGAGCGCCGTCAATTGAAAGCCGTAGATCACGGCGTCAGCCTGCGAGGTCGTAACCGTAAGACTTATCGATTGATTCGGCGCGTAGGTCACCGGCACGCCGGAGATTGAAATACTACCCGTTCCGGTGTTTACCACAAAATCGGAATGACACGCTGTGCAGTCCGCCTCACCCGGCGCGCCGGTCATGCCCGGCGTCGGTCCGCTTGCCGAAGCGTTTACTTTCTCGTATGTACCCGGAATGAACAGAAAACCGGCGACCGCCACAATGACGGCGACGCCGATAACGATCAGCTTGAGAAGGACGAGCGCGGTCAGATTAATTTTCATCGTTTATAGCTCCGGAAAATATCTTTCGATGAAGCGGGTTTTTCAGCTGTTTAGACGTTTCCTTTGAGTTGAAAGTCTAAGTAATTAACTCATTTTGAAGCTTCCGAATCGGAAAGTCAAAGAATTCACCTAGCGCGCAAATCAAAAAGGCTGACGAATTGCTTCGCCAGCCTTTAAGCCTAAAGATCTATGTCTGAAATGACTTTGATCTTGTTTATGGTACCGGGGTTGTCGGAATGTACGCACCCGGAATTGTTTTATCTGCTGCCAGACCGAACAAGGCGGCAAACGAGCCGCTGGTTGACTGGTTCAGATACCAGGTTCCCCCGCGATAAACCGCTATATCGTCCGTGCCGTCTCCGTCGTAGTCGCCCGGAACCGGAATGTCTCCTGCCAAGCCCCACAACGACACCGTAGTTACGCTGTCGGAACTTCTTCGGATCCACCATTGACTGGTTGACGGACGGAATATCGCGACGTCGTCTTCGTTATCGCCGTCGTAATCAGCCGGAACCAGGATATCGCCGGTTTGACCAAACGGAATAGCATCGAAATTCGTGGCAGGCGTTCCCGTGTTGCGAGCAATGTAAAACGTATGATTGCTCGGACGGTAAACCGCCAGATTCGTCTTAGCGTCGTTATCGTGGTTCATGGAAATCGGTATATCTCCTGTCAATCCAAACGGCGCGATAGTGTTCGCGGGAGCGCCGCCGCTGTTCAGGATAAACCATTCTCCGGTCGACGGTCGCCAGATCGCAGCATCCGCCTTGCCGTCGCCATCGTAATCACCAGATACGGGAATATCGCCCGTGCTTCCCCATTCAAGTCCAGTCAGCGTAAAGCCGTTGCTGTTGAGAATGTAGAAGTCGGCAACACCGGGTGTGTTGCTTGCACGGAATACCGCAGTATCGGTTTTATTGTCACCATCGTAATCACCGGGAACGAGAACGTCGGAGCCGAGTCCCCAGTTGATAGCCGCAAATCCGGCGGTGGAACGATTCAAATACCAGTTGCCTTCCGTCGGACGGAAGACCGAAAGATCCGTTCTGCCGTCGCCGTCAAAGTCGGCTCTGGAGCGTGTAGGTGTTAGCATACACGTATAGCCGCTCAGGAAACTTCCGCCGGTCAATACAACATTATCAACCCGTACGCCGGTTGCCGCTACGGATGTATCTGTCGCCATGCGCCAACGAAGACTAATCACCTGACCGTTTAACGCTGCCGGTAGATTAATAACCGTGTCAAGATAAGCGCCGGCATTGCCTGACCACGCCCGGCGACCACCGATCGGACTTGAAAATCCGGTCGAAATCGTCGAGTTGTAACCGCCGCTGACAAACGGACAGTTCGCGCCCGGACAAATCGCCGCACAACTCGGACAAACATCTACCCATGTCGTGCCGTCGGTTGAATACTCGACGACCATACCGTCAAATGTACTTTCAGTTTGATACCAGTTCTTGAACGACAACTGCGCCGTAGCCGAAGTGATCTGCGCCCCGACTACTAAAGTGGCATCATTCAGCGTTGCCGGATCGTTGGCAAAAGCCAGATTCGGCGCCGAACTTGGTGTAGTTGTTGATGTAACCCAGTTAACACCCGTTCCAAGCAAGACAACATTTTCCCAGTTTGCTGGAAGAGCCGGTGCGGTTACGCCGTCAAAGTTTTGTGTCGAACCGCTAAACGTCGGTACGCCGAGACGGAACGATCTGTTGACAGGTGTCTGCATTCCGACATCACTCGAAACGTTGATCGCAACCGTATGGAGACTTCCGCACATGGCAGCTCCCGGAACACTGTATGGAATGTTCATCGTAACGGTTGCGCCGTGGGCAATGTTGCCGTAATTGACGTTTGTTCCGCCATTGACATTGACCATTACATTATTGACCGTTCCACCCGTAGCATTGGATACGGCAACGCTCAACAAGACGTTTTCACCCGGTTCGGGGAAGCCGTCGTTGTCGCCCGTTGAATCGCTGACCGAGAACGGAGTAACGTGCTGAACATTCGGAAAATCGAATGCTTCTGTAACAACAGTATTGTTCGCACCCGTTCCGGCATTAACAACAACCGCGCTAAAGCCCATTCCGCGACGGCGGAAGCCTTCACGAACATCAAGCACGTCGGCGGATGCCTCCGGAACTGCGGGCAATGCCGAAGCCGCCATAATGATCGCATCGCGTTCCTGCAAAAAGGTCGGAGCCGCCGGCGCAAGCTTCATACCGTCAGTAACCACCTGCAAAGCCCGAGGATTTCCCGCAGCCCATCCGAGGCGGGCAACCATTAATGTTCGAACTTCCCACAAAGC
Organism: Pyrinomonadaceae bacterium; assembly: GCA_041747435.1. GTDB lineage: Bacteria > Acidobacteriota > Blastocatellia > Pyrinomonadales > Pyrinomonadaceae > JBGTFE01. The sequence continues at coordinate 62,298 of JBGTFE010000074.1, forward strand.
ACTGCTCCAAATTTCACCTAAATTGTGAACCTGATCGCAAGTTGCCGAACCAACCGGTCCGCGTGCAAATGCAAAGACTGTGTTATTAAAAAAGGCTCCACAACCGGCATTAATGTGATTGAATGTATAGGCGTTGTGCGGTTTCATATTTACACCGCCCAAGAAACCGATCGGTGCTTTCGGATAACGGCGAATACCGTAGTAGTAATTACTCGTATCCGCAGCTGATGCCAGAAGATAGGTAGCATAACCGCCCACTGTGTAAATTCCGTTAGCCGTATCGGTCGGTTCGGAAAGAAGCGCGTGACCATAAAAATCAGACCAGCCTTCGCCCATACCGCGCGCCATATTCGTTGAAAGACCGGTTGAATTGCCATGCAGACGGTTTGAAGTTCCGTGTGTAAGTTCGTGAATGATCACGTCGGCATCAATCGTTCCGTCGAAATCCGGTGTCGGACCTGTCCAGAGAAACATCTGCATTCTTCCGCGTCCGCCGTCCGCCGGAGTTGCGAAGTTGGCATTGTTTGTGCCGCCGCAATCCTGACCTTCAGCCGAAATACGGTCGTTGCCGACGCCCATTGCGGTAAAGTTAGTAGTTTGGAAATTTCTTGCCGCTTCGTCAAATCCGAGTCGATAAAGATGGTCGTGATACCAGTTTGTAACCCAGAACATTTGAACCGCAGAAGCTCTCTGAAAATCCGTGTTTGCAGGTGGAGCCGCGACGCACGGAGTCGGCGCGTTTGGCGCGGGCGTTTCGCCGGTGTTGTTTGCCGGATTACCCGGATTATCGGTCACACCAAACGGGAAATTGAAAACACGATTCGGATTGCCGACTGGAACACTTGCCGCGTCAACACCATTTGTCGTATCACGATCCATACCCGATTCAACAGCATTACCGTCGGTCGTATTGTTGCCGTCGGTGATCCAACCGTTGTTGTTGAAAGTATTTGGCGCTTCGTTTCCGATTCTGGTCATCATCGTCCGCGAAATTCTCGCGCCTTGCGAGCCCAGTCCTGGATCAATCGGACCCGGTGTGAAAGGGTTCGGGCTATCGGCTGAATCAAGCATCGCACCGCCATTGCGATAGACGTTGTAGGTTGCGGATTGCGTCTGATCTTCAGTGATGTTCTTGCGCCAGAGCATTCCGCCGGTTTCGGCATCAACGATGACGTAAAAAGCATTGACCGGCTGCCAGATCAAAACGCGCCAAGCTGTGCGCGCCACGCCCGGTTCGGTCGGGAAATACATTTTTTCAGCGGTTGTCGCCCAATCGCCGTTGCCGAAAACCGTTCTCAAATCCGTAGAAGCGGCATCATTGACTTGAATGTCGCGCTGGGACGGTTCGGCGTTGATGTGGCGAAAAGCGGATCTGACAGCATCGACCGGATCGCGGAAATCGCTTGAAAGTGATTCATAATCGAGTCCCGGTGCGAGATTGTTGATCACGCGAAGCATTTCACCATTTTTTGTGAAACCGGCTTTGACTTCGGCGCGAAATACCGGAACGCCGCTAATCAACTGTTCGAGATGCGCAAACGACATTTGACCGTTCTGGTTTGTGTAATCAGCCGCAACCCTTAGAGAATTCGCTTGCGCGTCCGTTACGCCGATCAGCGAATTATTTTCTTTAACAAAGTTTCGCAGGATTTCCGAACGCTTCATTTGCGAAGGCGCGGTTAGCCTCTCAATGTTTGTTTTATAAACATCCGGCGTAATGACCTCCGGGATGCGAATATCATTGTTGTATTCGACTTTCAGAGACGGAATTCGTTCGCGAAGTTCGTTCTCGCCGCGCACAAAACCGTCGCGAATGTCAGCGATCGCCGCCGCGCTGCTACCCGAATCCTGACGGAATTTCTCTATCGATTCAAACGCGTTCTTGTCTTCGCGAATATCATAATTTTCCAAACCCGGAACATGGCTTTCGGTTCTTTCAATAAGCCCTTTGTTCGGACTTCCCTTACTTTCAGCCTCCGAATTGAACTGATACGGCAAAGCGATAAGCGCCGCCATCAATCCCAAAATAAATAAACTAAGCAACAAACCCCACCGGGTTTTCGCCGTAAAATGTTTTTGCATTGTAAGCCCTCCTCAAGCTAAAACGAAAATTGCTGCTGATTCAGATGCAGCTTCGAATTTATAATTTTTAATGTAACGACACGGTCAAAACAAGGATTTGTGGTGACAATGACCCAAAAGAATTTCAAAAAGACTGACTAAAAAGCACAAATATTTGGCTAGAAAGTTCGCTTCAAAACGCTGGATCAAAGCGTCACTCGGACAAAAACTTAAAAGATATGAACACTACTTTTTTAACAAAATTATTACCCATTCGTCAATTCGGATTAGGAAAATGTTTGGAAATTCCACTAATTTCCGGGCGCGACGTTGGTTTTTCAAACAAGAAAATGGCGGCGATAAGGATTGGCGTCGCCGCCGCGTTTTTTGCCGGAAAATACGATTTTTCCGGGTCGCGAAAGGAGGTCAAGAATGGGAGACAGATTTGTGACCTCTGTAATCTCGCTTAGCTACGGGACGACCGCTGCCGGGACGGAGAGATCGCCGGCGATACCGAATCCCTGAATCAGTACGCCACCGGTCGATCGCTGTACGAACCAAGCCGAATTTGACGGTCTGAAAATCCCGAAATCAGACTTGCCGTCGCCGTCATAATCGCCCGGTGAAGGATGGTCTCCGTTGGTTCCGAACGGCGCGGCAAAATAACTAAGATCTTCGCTTCTAAGAACAAACCATTCGCCGGAAGAAGGACGCCAAAAGGCGACATCGGCTTTACCGTCGCCGGTATAATCACCCTGGACGGGTTTGTCGGCGCTGTTTCCGAACTGTAAAGCTAACAATCCCGCAGTGCTGCGCTGGATCCACCATTCTCCGACCGACGGGCGAAAAATGGCGATATCATCCGATCCGTCACCGTCGTAATCGCCCACAACCGGGACGTCGCCGTTCTGCCCGAATTGCTGAATTGCGGTACCGCCTGTACTGCGTAGGATATACCAGATCGAATTCGAGGGACGAAAAACCGCAGCATCTGCCTTACCGTCGTTGTCAAAGTCGCCGCCAACAGGAACGTCGCCCGATGTTCCCCACTGGAACGCATAGAAACTGGAATCTTCGCTTCGAAGAACAAACCATTCGCCCGTCGAAGGACGCCAGAAAGCGAGATCATCCTTGCCGTCGCCGGTAAAATCAGCCGCCGCGATCTTATCGGTTCCGCTTCCGAACTGGGCGGCGTAAACACCGCCGTCAAAGCTTCTCTGATACCACCATTCTCCAACCGACGGACGGAAAATCGAAATATCGGTCTTGCCGTCGCCATCAAAATCAATGCGCGCGCGGGCGTTATTGGGTGTAAACGAACATCCATAAGTACCGACAACATTTATTTCGTCAATATACCAGCCCGGATTCGGACCCTGTCCCGACGTATTGTCGTCCGCCCCGAAGCGCCACTTGAGTTGGATGTTTTGACCTGCCGCTGCCGCGGGAAGCCGAACCGTCGAATTGATGTAACCGTTGGAATTGCCGTTCCAGGCATTTCGACCGACTAATGGATTGTTGACTCCATTTGACCCCAAAACGCCGTTATATCCGTTTTGAATAAATCTTCCGCCTGCCGTAATAATGTCTTGGAAAGGACCTCCATTAACGCTGATTTCCAAAACACCGCCGTCCCAACCCGGCTCCGTATCGTAACGGTTGCGGAATGAAACTGTTGCCGCCGACGCCGTGATCGGAATCGTCGGGGAAGTCAAGTCCGTTCCGCCGCCAACCGTTATCGGGTCAAGCGCATATGCGGAATTCGGTGGAGTGTCGGGATTCGTTGTGGTCGTTACAAAGTTTGTTCCGTTTAGAATCGGAGTTGCTGTCCAACCTGCCGGAAACGCCGGAGCTGTAACGCCGTCAAAGTTTTGCGTGAAGGTTGTCATCGGAACACCGATAATAATCCGATATGTGAAACTCGTCGGACCCAAACTGCTGGCGACATTAATCGTTAACGTGATTTCGCTTCCGCAAGGCGTATTTGATGGAACGGTATGACTGACATTTCGGCTAACGGTTTGTCCGTTGGCAATCGTGCCGTAATTTGCCGAGCTACCGCCGACCACTTGCAGGGTCGTGCCGGTTGCACTGTTGCCCGTGTTGTTCGTGAGCGGAATTGTTAAAACGATCGGTTCGCCCGGTTCCGGGAACCCGTCATTGTCGCCCGTTGAATCGCTGACCGTAATAATCGGCGTTTGGACTAAGTTCGGCAAATCGAAGGCTTCTACCACACGAGTGTTGCCTGTGCCCGTTCCGGGAGCTGTAACTACTGCGCTGAAACCCATTCCGCGAGTCGCAAAACCCGCCCAGGTGTCGACAACATCTGCCGCCGCTTCCGGTGCCGCCGAGCTAGCTTGCGCCGCCGCGAGAATCGCATCGCGTTCCTGTAAGAAGGTCGGACCCAAAGGAGCGAGTTTCATACCGTCGGTTACGAGTTGCAAAGTTTTGCGGTTTCCGTCCGCCCAACCCAAACGAGTAACCAATTTGGCGCGAACTTCCCAAAGCGCCGAACTCCAGACTTCGCCCGCGTTATGAACCTGATCGGCTGTGCCGACAAATCGCGGCGCAAATGCTCCGTCGTTCAGGTTTTGCTGTGTGCCGTCAATATCGGCAAACGTCATTGGATTATGCGGACGATTGTTCGGACCACCGGTAAAAGCCATGACCGCTTTCGGAAAACGGCGGATGGCGTAGTAATAATTATTCACGCCCGCACCCGAAAGATATGTGTCATAACCACCCGTCGTGTAAATGCCGTTGATCGGGTCGCTATCCTGGGAAAGCATTGCATGACCATAAAAGTCGCCCCATCCTTCACCCATTGCACGCGCCATATTGGTTGAAAGACCGGATGCATTACCGTGCAAACGATTTGAAAGTCCGTGCGAAAATTCGTGAATAATCACGTCCGCATCCAAATCGCCGTCAATGTCGGGATTCGGCGCAGTCCAAATATACATCTGCATACGTCCGCGTCCGCCGTCTGCCGGAGTTCCGAAGTTGGCATTGTTTGTTCCCGAACAATCCTGAGCTTCCGCCGAAACACGGTCGTTTCCGAGTCCCATTCCGGTAAAGTTTGTGTTTTGGAAATTTCTTGCCGCTTCCGTGAACCCGAGCCGATAAAGTTCGTCGTGATACCAGTTGTTGATGTGAAAAAGCTGTGTAACAGCGGCTCTTTGATAATCAATCATGCCGTGCGGTTGAACGATCGAAGCGCACCCGGAAACAACTTCGCCCGCCGGAATCGGCGCGTCGCCGGTGTTGTTGTTCGGATTCAATGGATTGATCGGGAAATTGAAGGTTCGGCTTGTGCCGATGGCACGACCATTTGCTACGTCAACACCATTGGTTGTATCGCGGTCGAGACCGGCTTCGACGGCGTTGCCGTCAGTTTCGTTGCCGCCGTCTGTGATCCAACCGTTCACGTTGAAAGTATAAGGCGCTTCGTTTCCGATGCGCGTGATCATCGTTCTGGAAATTCCCGCCCCTTGTGCGCCGTTCGGCGAAGTCGGACCCGGTGTGAACGGAAACGGACTGTCTGCAACATTGACCATCGCATTCGGATTGGCATAGACATTTAATGTTATGGATTGAGTTTGATCTTCGGTAATATTTTTACGCCAAAGCATCGCACCTGTTTCGGCATCAACAATCACGTAATGCGCATTAACCGGCTGCCAAATCAAAACTCTCCAAGCGGTGCGAGCCACGCCCGGTTCGGTCGGAAAATACATTTTTTCAGCCGTCGTTGCCCAATCGTCGTTTCCGAAAACCGCTTTCAAATCGTTTGAAGCCGCGTCGTTGCGTTTCAAATCCAATTTGTTCGCGTCCAGATTGATATAATCCGCCGCCGATTTAACGGCATCCGTCGGATTGCGGAACTCGTTTGAAAGCGATTCATAATCGAGTCCCGGCGCGAGATTGTTGATCACGCGAATCATTTCGCCCGATTTGGTAAAGCCGGCTTTGATCTCGCCGCGAAAAACCGGAACGTCGTTGATGAATTGTTCGAGATGGGCAAATGAAAGATTGCCGTCGGGATTTGTATAATTTGCCGTAACGCGCAAACCATCGAATTGAGCGGCGGAAACGCCGATCAAACTTTCATTTTCTTTTGCAAAGTTGCGGAGAATTTCCGCCCGATTTCCGCCTGATGATGAAGTCAGAAAGTTACGACCTTTTTTGACATCGGGCGCAATAACTTCGGGTGTGCGAATGTCCAAATTGTATTCGACTTTCAAAGTCGGAACTTTGGAGCGCAGAGTTTCTTCGCCGCGCACAAAACTTTCTCTGATGTCGGCAACTGCCGCCGCATCTTTGCCTGATGATTGACGAAATTGGGCGATTTTTTCAAACGCCGATTTGTCGGCGCGAATATCATAATTCTCAATGCCGTCGCCGTGGCTTTCGGTTCTTTCGATAAGACCTTTTCGATTTTTCGAGCCGCTTCCGGCTTCCGAACTAAATTGGTAAGGTAAAATGATCAGTGCTGCAGCCAAACCCAAGACGAATAAACTCAAAAAAAGACCTTTTCGTGTCTTTACCGCAAAACTTTTCTGCATCTCTAAAGCCTCCTAAAAGCTGAAAACAATAAATTTTATTTGAACGATCAACAGAGCCGAAAAATAACCAGAGCCGGGCGTTTTTTAATTTCATCTAAACCGCAGATAAATAATTCAAACAGATTTGATATGATAAAAATCCGACAAGATAAGTTATTGGAAAACTCATTAGAATGAAACTCAATTTTTAGCAAAATTGCATTCATTCGTCAATTCATTTTGGGTAAGAAACAAAAGTGGAAGAAATTTTCGGCGAAAACGGTCTCATTGCAAAACATCACACGGATTACGAATACCGCCACGGACAAGTAAAAATGGCGGAAGCCGTGCTTCGCGCATTTGAAGAAAAGAAACATCTTATCGTAGAAGCCGGAACCGGAACGGGCAAAACGCTCGCCTATCTCGTTCCGGCGATCGCGGCGGCAATTGCGGACAATAAACGCGTAATTATCTCAACCGGCACGAAAAATCTGCAGGAACAGTTGATGGAAAAAGATATTCCGTTTCTGCAGAAAATAATGCCGAAAAAATTTACCGCGGCTTATATGAAAGGTCGTTCAAATTACGCCTGTCTTTTTCGTATCAAAAAAGCCGAAGATCAGCCGATCCTTGACGGCTTGGACGAAATGGATCACTTCGAAGACGTGCGCCGTTGGGTGCGCGATTCGGAATTTGGCGACAAAGCTGAACTGACGAATTTGCCGGAAAACATCGGCTTTTGGAGCCGAATTAACGCAAAAGGCGAAACTTGTCTCGGGCAAAAATGCGCGGATTTTAAGCCGTGTTTTATCACCAAAATGCGCGAGCGCGCCGACGCTGCCGACATCGTGATCGTAAATCATCACCTTTTTTTCGCCGATCTCAATGTTCGCGGCAACGCATTCGGCAAAGTTTTGCCCGATTACGGCGCCGTGATCTTTGACGAAGCGCATCTCATCGAAGATATCGCCGCCGATTATTTCGGCTTCCAGGTTTCGAGTTTCCAGATCGACGAACTCGCTCGCGATGCAGACTTGCTGCCTATAAGCGATGCGATCGTCACGCGCGATCTTATGAAAATAGCCGCGAAGATCATCGGTCTCGCTGAACAGTTCTGGCTGCGCTTTTCGCAGGCTCGCGCTCAAGACGGACGTTTTCCGCTGCTTCCCGGCGAATTTGCAAACAAAACCGTGGACGGTGAAGTTCATGCGACGCCGCTCGGCGAAATGTTTTTTGCGCTCGACAACGCTCTGCAGCAGCTCGAAACCGCGGTCGATATTTATTCGGAAGAAATGACCGAAGCCGAATCGCTCGTCCGCCGCATTCGGCAAACGCGTTTCGATCTCGATTTTATCTGCACGCAAGCTGAAAAAAATTACGTTTACTGGCTCGAACGCCGCGGGCGCGGAATGTTTCTGCGCGCGTCGCCGATCGATGTTTCCGCGCTTTTGCAGGAAAAACTTTTCGATAAAACCGAAACCGTCGTTTTAACCAGCGCGACGCTTTCAACCGGCGGAAAATTCGATTTTATAAAAAAGCGTTTGGGCTTGAACACCGAAAAAACAGAGACTCTGCTCGCGCCTTCGGCTTTTGATTATGCGAAACAATCGATAATTTACATTCCGCGATCGATGCCCGATCCGCGCTCGAACGATTTCACAACCGTTGCGGCAAACGAAATTATCAAAATTCTGAACGTCACAAGCGGTCGCGCATTTGTTTTGGCGACGAGCAACGCTTCGATGAACGCGCTTTACGAGCTAGTTTCGCGCAAAGTCGAATTTCCGTGTTTCGTGCAGGGTTCGATGTCAAAAACCGGTTTGCTCGAAAAATTTCGCGAGACAAAAAACGCCGTCCTTTTCGCGACCTCGAGCTTTTGGCAAGGCGTCGACGTGCGCGGCGAGCAGCTTTCGTGCGTTATCATCGACAAGCTTCCGTTCGCCGTCCCGACCGATCCGATCGTCGCCGCGCGCACGCGCTTTATCGACGAAAACGGCGGCAAATCCTTTTTCGATTATTCCGTCCCAAATGCAGTTATTTCTTTAAAACAGGGAATCGGACGCCTTATCCGAAGCAAAACTGACAAAGGCGTGATCGCTTTATTGGATACAAGATTACGAACAAAATCCTACGGCAGAGATTTTTTGAATTCGCTGCCGAGGACGAGAATTACGGGCGATTTGAAAGATGTTGCGAATATATTTAATTAGACGAAAACGCCAAAGGCGCGTCTGTTTGTTAGCCTGCGGCAACGCCGGAATCAAAGGAAAATTCGTTATTAGCGCCAAAGGCGCGTCCGTTTGTTAGCCTGCGGCAACGCCGCAGGAATGGGATCACCCGCAAATCCGAGCGCCAACGGCGCGTCGTAATTATATTAATTGAAAACTTCGCGCCTTCAGCGCTCGATCTTCCCCTTATCGGTTCCTGCGGCGTTGCCGCAGGCTGTATTACCATCGCGCCGTTGGCGCTCGAATTTGCCGATTGACAATTGCGCTTCCTGTGAATGGTGAGGCTGTCCGCGAGCGCGCTATTGGCACTATTCGCCGAGACGCTGGTTTGAATACGTTGCCGCAGGCTGTATTACCATCGCGCCGTTGGCGCTTTTCAAACACCACAAATTAATTTAGAATTTACTTCAAATTTGGAGAAAATCTATGCCGCAATCATTGTCCCAAATGCTGATTCACGTCGTTTTTTCGACCAAGCATCGCCAGCCGTTCATTACCGCAAAAATCGAACCGGAATTATACGCATACATCGTAAAGATCCTTTATGACGAGTGCTATTCTCCGGCGCTGATAATTGGCGGCTATAAAGAACACATTCATATTCTCTATGCGCAATCAAGAATTTGGTCGGTCGCAAAGATCATCGAGCTGGTTAAAAAACGCAGCTCAAAATGGATAAAAACAAAAGGCGAAGAATTTCGTTCGTTTCAGTGGCAGAAAGGTTACGGCGCATTTTCCGTCAGCCGCTCAGGCGCGGAAATCGTGAAAAAATATATCGCGGGTCAAAAGGAGCATCATAAACGAGTTTCTTATGAAGTTGAATTCATCGCTTTTCTGAAAAAACATGATATAGAATATGATGAGAAATATATGTGGGACTGATTTTATGCCGCCCTTTCAGGGCTTGATTATTGTGTTTAATTTTCCTGCGGTGTTGCCGGCGGCTGTATTACATCGCAGCGCACGGCGCTTAAAAATATGAAAAAAATCTCAATAATTTTTTCGATTTTATTTTCGATAATCTTTTTGGGCGTTGCTGCAAATGCACAGGAGCAGGAAGACACCATTTATAAAATGAGCGAGGTTGATGAAAAGCCCGTAGTAACCAAAAAACCGAAAGCGCGGGCGGTCGGCAAAGGCGGGCGCGAGCATTGTGAAGGAGAAGGCAAGGCGCGTGTGCGCGTGATACTGCACAAATCGGGTAGGGTCGGCGAGATCGCGCTCGTCAAGAGTTCCGGCTGTTCGCTTTTTGACAACAGCGCCCTGGACGCGGCGAAAAAGATCGAATTCAAACCGGGGAAAAAAGACGGGAAAGATGTTTCGGTCGTGGTCGTGATGGAATATTCTTACTTTATTATCTAAATTATGCCGTCATTTTACGAAGTAATGATCGAACGCGATTTTTCGAGCGCGCACCAACTGCGCGGCTATAAGGGAAAGTGCGAAAATCTGCACGGTCACAATTATAAGATCGAAATTTACGCAAAAGGCGCAGAGCTCAACAATATTGGGCTTTTGATAGATTTTGTAGAGCTTAAAAAAGCCGCCGACGAGATCGTAAAATATCTCGACCACCGCAATTTGAACGAGCTGCCGCCGTTTGACGAAGAGCTGAATCCTTCCGCCGAAAATCTCGCGCGCTATGTCCTCGAATATCTCAATTCCCGCGTCGGCGACGAACGCGTTCAGGTTTATAAAGTCCGCTGTTTTGAAACTCCAACCAGCGTCGCCACATATCAAATCGGATAGCCCCGGAACCAACGGCACCGGCAGAAGCTTCAACACCCAATTTCTGTATAAATTTTAGAAATAATTTTCCGCAAATAAACTTTCTCGCCTTTTCCTGCGTATTACCAGCAACAAACTTCCTTTAAAAATTAATAATTCAGGAGATTTTATGTTTCGACCAAAGTATTTATCTGTAATTTTACTTGTTTCGCTTCTGCTGCCTGCGTTTGCGCTCGGGCAAAACGGCGATGCGATCGCGAAAATCAAGGACGAGGGAATGAACCGTTCGCAGGCGATGGCTACGATGCGGTATTTGACCGACGTCATTGGCGCGCGTTTGACCAATTCGCCCAATCAACGCCGCGCGAGCCAATGGACAAAAGAACAATTTACAAAATGGGGCTTGGCGAATGCCGCTGTTGACCCGTGGGGCGAATTCGGACGCGGCTGGGAATTGAAAAAATTCGCGGCTTCGGTGACGACGCCGACCGAATATATGGCGTTTCGCGCTTATCCGAAAGCGTGGTCGCCTTCGACGCCCGGCGCAATTACCGGCGACGTTGTGTTTCTCGAAGCAAACACCGAGGAAGAACTCGCTAAATATAAAGGTAAGCTCAAAGGCGCAATCGTTCTGGTTGTTCCGGCGCGCGGCATCGAAGTCGGCTTCAAACCGTCAGCAACGCGCAACGACGAAAAAGCTTTGACCGATCTTGAAAACGCCAAGGCGCAGCCGAATCAGCAGCAAACGCCGCCCACGCCGCAGCAGATCGCTGTGCAGCAATTCAATCAACGCAAGGCGAAATTTTTGTTTGACGAAGGTGTAGGCGTCATAATCGACAACGGATTTGGAACTGACGCGGGCACGATTCGCGTGATGGGCGCTCAAATGCCGCCGGTTTTGAAAGACGACGGAACTTATTCCGGAAATTCGCTTCAAGTTTTCGCCAAGAACGCACCGCCGACGATCCCGCAGCTCGTTGCCGAGGTCGAACAGTACAATCGCCTCGTGCGTCTGGTAAAACAAGGCGTGTCGGTGAAAATGACGGTCGATCTTGAAACCAAGTTTTATGACGACGATCTTCAGGGCTATAACACGATCGCCGAAATTCCCGGCACCGATCTTAAAGACGAAGTCGTGATGATCGGCGCGCATATGGATTCGTGGCATTCGGGCACCGGGGCGACCGACAACGGTGCGGGAACGACCGTCGTTATGGAAGCGATGCGCATTTTGCAGGCGTCCGGCTTAAAACCGCGGCGCACCGTTCGCGTTGCCTTGTGGACCGGCGAAGAGCAGGGCTTGCTCGGCTCGCGCGGCTACGTTGCAAAGAATTTCGCGGTCGTCGGCGACGGATCGCCCGGCGCGCTTTTCGGCAATCTTAACGGCGCAAAAAATCCGATTACAAAAAAAGCGGATTACGATAAATTCGCCGCCTATTACAATCTCGATAACGGAACCGGACAGATCCGCGGCATCTATATGCAGGGCGATGAGCAGCTCCGCCCCATCTTCCGCGAATATCTCGCGCCGTTTAAGGATTGGGGCGCTTCGACCGTCACGATCAATTCAACCGGCGGCACAGACCACTTGCCGTTTCAGGCTTCCGGTCTTCCGGGCTTCCAGTTTATACAAGATCCGGTTGAATATTTTACGCGCACATGGCACACGACGCAGGATGTTTCAGACCGCATCATCGAGGACGATTTGAAAAAATCGGCGATCATTATGGCGGCTTTTGCATATAATTCTGCGATGAGCGACGCGAAATTGTCGCGCAAGGATATGGGCGCAACGGCGTTTCTGCCCGGCTTCGACTTCCGCACGGAAATGGACGAGATCGCTTTTCATAAAGCGGGTTTGAGTCATTCGGTTTGCGGACATGCGCTCGAATATGGGGAAATCCCGCTTGGTTTTCCGACAATTCTGACCGTCGGCTCGAATAACGCCGCGTTTGGCGACTAGCTCATCGGACTTCGTTGATCGTGAGCCGAGCGGTTCGCGATGAAGAAAGGGAGCGAACTACTGCGCCCTTTTCTATTTACGATTTACTATTTACGAAAATGGTAGCGCATAGGAGAATTGAACTCCTGTTTCAAGGTTGAGAACCTTGCGTCCTAACCACTAGACGAATGCGCCTCAGAAAAGTAAATTGAAAAGCCGCCTCCGTTAAGAAGCGGCTTTTTCAATGTGGTCGGGGCGAGATGATTTGAACATCCGACCTCACGGTCCCGAACCGTTTTGCTTTAAATGTTTTTTCGGACTAGGTGAATATTTTAGGCTGATTTTAATTGATTTAAAGTTTGCTGCGGAGTAGAATTTTAAGCCGATCCGAGAAAAAATAGAAACTAAAATAGAAACTTCCGCTGATTATGGCAAAACGAAGGCGATACAAATCCTACGCGTGGACTCACCCGAAAACGAAAAAACTTTACGCCCGGATCCAAATCCGGCAGCCGGACGGAAAACTTAAAACCTACCTGAAGCCCGCCAAAAACGCTACGCACGCCGACCAGCTCGCCGCTGAAATGTTCGACGATTATGCGGTCAGGAAAACCGGATTTATTGACGGCGAGGTGATGACGTTCGACGATCTCGCAAAATGGTATATCGAAACCAAGGTTCAGCCGCCGGTGTATTCGGATACGGGCATTAAAGTTTCGGGAATGAGAACGCATCGCAACGTGCGTCTGCGGATCGAAAGGCTTCAGAAATTTTTAGGGAAAATGCTGATTAAACATATCAATGAAGATGTTTTAGCGGCATGCAAAGATTGGCTGAAAAAAGAATCACCGAACGCTAAACCGGCTTCGATTAATCGTTATCTGGAAGATTTGCGGGCAATGCTCCGGGCGGCGGTCCGGCGGCGATGGCTTAGGGAAAACCCGTTTGATTTCGGCGATAGAATGATTGACACCGCGCTGGAAGCGAGAAGGGAAGTCATTTTAACCGGTGAACAGGAATTCGTTATTTTAGAAATGGCGCGACGTTCTGAAAAAACGCTGCTTTATCATGCTCTTTTATGTCTGCTCGATACCGGCGCGCGTCCATCGGAAATTTACGACGCTTCAAGTGTTAAAGGCGAGCCGGTCAAATGGAAAGATTTTTTCGACTATGACTTTCAGGCGGTCAAACTGACCAGCTATAAAGGCAAAAAAAAACTCGTCCGCTTCGCTCCGGTAACAGAGCGGCTCGAATCGGCAATGATGGAGCTGTGGGATTCGTTAAAGGAATCAGAACAAAAATCGGAGACGCAGATTTTTCCCGTGAAATCTTTTAAAACCGCCTGGGGAAAAGTGCGTAAAAAGAGTGAAACGGCTCTGCGGGTGGCGGCTAAAGAAAAAATTCCTGTTTCTGAAGTATTGGCGCTCTCGGAAGAAAAATTTAATGAATTAAAAACAGAAGCCGAAAAGCTCGATTTTAATTTCGATGTGCGGCTGCGCGATCTGCGGAGGAATTTTTCGACGCGGCTCGCCAATACGGGAATGGAAAATGATCTTCGGCAGAGAATCCTGGGGCACGAAATGGCGCAGACGACATTCGATTATACCCAGGCGGATCTGCAAACCGCGCTGCTTGCTAAAAAGATGCTTGACCGGCAAAACAAGATTGATTTAATTGAATCCGATGCCGTCAATTAGTCCGTTCGTTCTCCGCTCCCACCTCGCATTTCTCATTTAAATTCAACTCCAGACATAATAAAACTGCCCGTTCTGCCGCAATATCGCGCATAACGCGCCCGCGATATTATCAACCATCTGCCACGCCGCTTTGTATTGAATCGGCTCGCCGTAGGTTTCATAATCGGGCATATCGGGCGGGTCGGGGTAAAGCGGCGTGATCGGATAATCCGCCAACGTCTCATCTTCAACAATATTGTGGGTAACAACGCCGCCGTCAAAAGTCTGGTAGGAATAACTTTTATAAAACTTTGTCGCCGCCTGTAATTTCAGAAAAGCGATTTGCTCAAACAGCAGTTCGTAGTTACCGGGCGTGTCATATATGCCGCCGTGTCCAATCGTTTTGTTGTATTCGGGATACCAATCCGCAATCCGGTCGTCAAAATAAACTCTCGGAAAGGTTAAAAAATCGGGATACAGGTGTTCAAAGAAAAAATAATCCGCGTCCGGGTTAAAATCCGGTCTGTCGTGCGGGTCATACATCTGCCCGGAAACGTAGGTTTCCACTTTACAGAACGCCGGAACAAGAAAAATTTGGTCTGATTTTTTTACGCGGAAATCCGGTAAATTATCCGCCTCGTAATCATTCGACGCGGTTACTTTGTTTCCGTCCGTCCCGACATAAAACCAATGGGAAAACGGTTCGCCTTCGAGATAAAAACCTTCCGCCAAATCCGCGTCGGAAAAATCCGCTTTATTTCCGTTTGACTGCCAAAGCTCGCTGTCGGAATTCAAGCCGAAATATCCAAGCGCGTTGGTGTAGCCGCCAAGCCTGAATTTGTCCGCATTTTCGTCTCTGGTGATTTGTTTGAATTTTGAAGTAAAATTATCCTGTTCGGCAACTAAAGCGTCCGCTTTGGCGGTTTCGTCCGGTAAAGACGTTGAAGAATCCTGACTGACAAATTCGCCGTCGTGCGAAACATTTCTGTCCGCCGAAAACAAATTGTCAGTCCAAACCGAATCAACCAGCATCTGTCCTAAATCGTAAAACGTCATCCCGGACGGGTTTAATCTCCGCGCTAAATACTCGGAATCTTTTCTAGGCTTTAAAATCCCTTTTGAACTTCGGGCTTCGGGTTTCGGGCTTCGGTCTGCGGCTTCGCGCTGGATTTCGATAACGACTTTTTCGCCGTTTTTGATTAGATATTTTTTCTCTGCCATTAAATCTCCGAAACTTCGGCGGCGGTCTGAATTTGAACACCGTCGCCCAAAGCCTGAATATCAACTCTCAAGCCTTCAGTTAAAAACTTGCCGTATGAATTATTTTCGCGGTCAAAAACTCTGAAGAACGTTCCACGGTCTAAATCCGGCGAATAACCGATAATGGTTATTGACCCGCTTTGTTTTCGCGCGCGTCGGTTTGCCAGTTTTCTTTCCGCAAGCCGGACGGCAAACTGCAACGGCAGTTCACCGACATTCAGAGATTCCACGCCGCCGAAATTGCCGCGCCCGGATAAAAATATGCCGTCGCGCAAAACAACGATCTGACGCGAACGTCCGCCGATGGCGTTAATGCTCAAATCCCCGCTTCTCGGTTCGCTGATTGTGCGAAACGGCTGGTTGCGAACGTGATCTACGCCTTCCTGAACGACCTGGTATTGATTCTGTCCGAACGGGACAATCGTTTCAACAACGGTTTTGATAACGCCGAATTCGGTAGTCATTCCGGTTTTGAGATTTCCGGCTTCGTGGGCGCGGCGGAAATCCTGGCGAAACGGCGTTTCATCTCCGCTCTCGTCAAAATAAGGATTTTCCCCGTCTATGGCGATCAGTCCCGATGTGATAGTTTCGGTTTTATACTGGATTTTCCGGCGGGCATTGCGCGGATCGGTTTTGTAGAAAACATTCTGAACTTCGGAATCGGTCAAAAGAAGCGAGTGAATCTGCGAATTATTCAAATCCGGCGCAAAGCCGTAGATTTCTTTTTCCGTTGATGCACGCGTCCCTTGCGCGTCGTAGATATGATTTTCGGTTTCCTCTCCGACTTTGGTTAATGAAAGCAGCAGAGGCGGGATCGGTTTGTGAATTTCACGAAGCTCACGAATAAAATCCGTCCGCAGAATTTGTTCCGGCGCGTCGGTGTGAAACCAATCTCTAAAAGTTCTGGTTGTCGTCGTGCGCGTGTAATTTGCCTCTCCGAAAGTTCCGGTTTCAGATAAGGTTTCTTCGCTTCTTTCCAGATATGCGTCCGCCTGACTGCTGTCATCAATATAACTGATTTCAAAGCCGTCTATAAACGGATTTTCGGCGGTCTGGATTTGCCAGCCTGAGAACTGCGCGGCGGTTACTGCCTGCGGCGTAAATTCCGGCGGAATCGCGGCGGTTTTATCTAAAATATAAAGCGTGTTTTCCACGCAAAAGAAAATCGGCTCGAAAACTCCGATCAGTCCGGCGACAGACTGCAAATAAGAATTCCGGTATGAAAAATCAATCCGGGTTACTTCAAAATTCGGAATGTTCGTAATGATCGCGTCGAATTTGAGTGCGGATTTTACCTTATCCAAAATCCGGTAAAGAGTCAGATTATTGATGCCGATTGCCTGCACGGAAAAAGCCGCGCCGGTTGTCGTCTTTGTCGTTTCCACGTCCGAAGGGTCAACTTCGGTTCGTCCGCGATGATAATAAATTTCCGTCTGTGTCGGGTGGCGGTTTAATTTATTGGCAAGCGGCTCGATTGTGCCGAATTCCAAAGAATCGGCGGGCGCGTTATTTCCCCAGCCCAATTGGAAGCTGCGGGAATCGAGTTCGCCGTCTTCAATTATCGTCTGCCACGTTACCACAGCGCCGGTCGGCGTTTCTCTCGTGCCGATTTGAAATGTGTAGGTTTTGTCGCCGGTAATGAGCGACAAGTCTTTTTTAGCGACGCGAATTGAAATCCGTGTGCCGATTTGCCCTTTCGGGCGTTCAATCGTAGCTGAAGAAAATCTAATGGTGTTTCCGTCGCCGTCGAAAAGTCTTGCCGCGTAATAATGTTTTGCAAACGCGCCGACGGGCAACTCATTTAAAATCGGCTCTGGAATTGAAAGAGCGAGTTTTACAAACCCCGAAACCGCGATTTCAGTTTTGCCCGAAAGGATAATCGCGCCCGCGTTGGCGGCAAATCCCGAAATAATTAAATTTGTTTTCCCGTCAATCGTCGCGCTGCCGAAAATCGTAAATGTTACGACGCTGCCCGAAACGCTAAAGCCGGTCGCGCCGTCAATTTCAATCGGCGCGATTTCCAGAGAACCGGGAAATTCGTTTGATGTGTTGGCAACGGAAATGAGCATTAAGCAAGGCTTCTTTCAATTAAAATCATCAAGAAAAACAATGTGTAAAATATCGGATATAATTGCCCGATAATCGGCGCGTTGACAAGGTCAACCACGCCTTCTGACGGGTTAAAATTTCCCGTTCTTGCCTGATAAACAATTTCGTGATGCGCCGCGTTCATTATTTCCGTAACAGGCGGCGGAATTGATGGATTTAAAGCCATTATTCAAACCTCGTTATAAAAAGTGCGGAAGTTCCGTGAGTGGTGTTCCTAGAAAAAGCCGGACTAAGACCGTTGATGATATAGTTTCGTTCGCTTCCGAAAGTTGTAATTTTA
>JBGTFE010000075.1:0-8696 GCA_041747435.1 Pyrinomonadaceae bacterium
GTTGGTTGGGCACGGACGCACCTAGACAAGTCAGGACTTATGGAAAATGTTTCGCGCGGTGTTTATCGGATTACTCCTCTTGGCTTAGAAATTTTAAATCAGAATCCGCGCCGAATCGATAATAATTTTCTTAAACAATTCTCTGGATTTCTTGAGTGGATTGAAATAAAGAGAGTAAGAACCGACAATAATTCACCGATAGATGGCTCAGAAACCGAAAGAACTCCAGAAGAATCTTTAGAAACTGCATTTCAGACAATCCGGAATGCTTTAGCTACTGAAATTTTGGACAAAGTTAAATCTTGTTCACCAATTTTCTTTGAACGCCTTGTCGTCGCGCTCCTCGTCGCGATGGGTTACGGGGGCACTTTGCAAGACGCCGGCAAAGCGGTGGGTAAAAGCGGCGATGGCGGAATTGATGGAATTATCAAAGAAGATAGATTGGGCTTAGATGTAATCTATCTTCAGGCAAAACGTTGGGAAGGAAATGTCAGCCGTCCCGAAATACAAAAATTTGCCGGTGCTTTGCTTGGAAACCAAGCTCGAAAAGGCGTTTTTATAACAACTTCCGATTTTTCTAAAGAAGCGCGAGATTACGTAAAAACAATAAGCAGCAATATAATTTTGATTGATGGTGAAGAACTTGCCGAATTGATGATTGATTACAATGTCGGAGTTTCGGTAGCGACGACTTACGAAAATAAAAGAATAGACTCGGACTATTTTTCGGAAGAATAAAAAAATGGAAGAAGACGATCTCAGCCTCGAATGGGACCATCCAACGGATCCAGATCCGGCGACACTCGATCCGCAAGCTAGAAAAGAATATTGGTGGTCGCGCACGCCGCAGGAACGCATAAGCGAAATCGAACGATTGCGACGAATTAAGTACGGCTATGGTCCAAACGAGAAAATGAAAAAAGTTCTTAAGATCGTCGATATCAGCCATTGGAAATAGGAACTTCTGAATAATGAACAATTTCGAACAATCAATCTCAAATCTCGACGTAAAGCTTTTTGAGAAAATAAGCGCGCAATTGTCTGAAAACGACAGGCAATCGCTGCTGGCGTGCCAAGTCGCGGCGCGCGCGCTTGTTCCGAATTACAATTATCTCGAGATCGGTTCTTATCTCGGCGGCAGCATTCAGCCGCATTTGCTGGACGCGAAATGCGCGCGCATTTATTCGCTCGACAAGCGCCCGCTTCATCAGCCGGACAATCGCGGCGTCGATTACACGTATTTAAATAATTCGACGAAGCGAATGCTCGAACTTCTCGCGGAAGTTGCGCCGACTGAAAAAATTAAAACGATCGACGGCGATACGCGCGAAATTCCCGCGTCGCGCGTTGAAGAAAAAATGCAGCTTTGTTTTATTGACGGCGAGCATACGGACGAAGCCGTTTTGTCGGATTTCAAATTTTGTCTGGAAGTTTTGGATAAAAACGGCGCGGTCGTTTTTCACGATGCGACAATCACGTACAACGGCATCGCAATGTGCATCGAGCATCTTAAAAAAAACGATATAAAGTTTCACGCATACAGCTTGCCCGACATCGTTTTCGCGATCGAAATCGGCAATTTTCCGCTCCATCAAAGCAAGGCGATCATGGAAAGATTGATCGATAATCACCGAAGCTATATACATTCACTGCAATATAACGATCATTACCGCCGCTTTATAAATAAAAAGCCGTTTCAGCTTTACCGGAAATTTATGACGAAGTGGAAAGGCTTGAATAAGTTTGAATAAATTCCCCCTTTTTCAGCAAAAGCAATTTCCGGGAAGAATCCCGCCGCACAGCACGTCTAATAAAATTGTCACAAAGCAAAAGCACCCGGTGTTCTAATAAATGAAAACCTAAAAGGTCTTTTTGCCGTAATACTTGAAGATGTTCAACGGCATTTTTGCCCTTATTCTGAAATACAATTTCATTTTTTATATCGAGGCATCATGAAGAGAATTTTTGCGCTTTACCTGATCTTTCTGCTGAGTGCGTTTGGCGGTGCGGCTCAAACCGAGACGGGACTCGCAGCAAATCCGAAGGCTTCACCTTCTCCGTCGATTCTTGCGCCAAGAACTAACGCCGAAGATTTGACGCCGACGCGCTACGTTCGCAAGGACGCGCCGGCGACCATCCCGCGGTTTGAAACACCGCCCGTGATCGACGGGCAAATGAACGACGCCGTCTGGCAAAACGCAGCAGTTTTCGGCGATTTTCTTCAGATAAATCCGGGCGATAATATCGCGCCGAACAATCAGACGGAAGTTTTTATCGGCTACGATTCAAAAAATCTATACATTGCTTTCGTCGCGAAAGAAGAAAAAGGAAAAGTCCGCGCGACGGTTGCCAAGCGCGACAGTATTTTCAGCGACGATTACATTGGGCTCTATCTCGATACGTTTAACGACAAGCGGCAGGCTTACACATTTTTCTTTAATCCGCTTGGCATACAGGCTGACGGCACATTTACCGAAGGGCGCGGCGAAGATTTCAGCATCGACATCGTTATGGAATCGAAAGGCATGGTCACCGAAGACGGTTATGTTATCGAGGTCGCGATCCCTTTCAAGTCGCTGCGGTATGAAGCCGGAAAGAACAAGCTTTGGGGAATTCACATTTTCCGCCGCGTCAAACATAACAACAACGAGCTGGATTCATGGATGCGAAACCAGCGCGGGCTGAACAGCTCACTCACGCAAGCCGGACATATCACGGGACTCGAGGGCATCGAAACGACACGCCAGCTCGAAATAAGTCCGAGTTTTACGGTGAGCGAAACCGGCAGGCGCACTCGCTTCACGTTTGACGGAAATCCCGCCGGTCGCTTCGTCAATGACGGGATAAAAGGCGAGTTTGGAATGACCGCGAAATTTAGTTTGACGCCGACCATCACGCTCGATTTTGCGTACAATCCCGACTTTGCGCAGGTCGAAGCCGACGCGCCTGTTTCAACCGCAAACGTTCGTTTCCCTATCTTTTTTGCTGAAAAACGACCGTTCTTTCTCGAAAGGATCGACATCTTTCGAAGCAGAATGGATATCGTCAACACGCGCGCGATCGTCGACCCTGATGTCGCTGCAAAGCTCACCGGCAGGCGCGGAAAGAACACTTTCGGTTTCATCTACGCTTCGGACAACGCGCCCGGTAATTATTCAAAGGACGAGCGCGAAAGCTTGCGTATTTGCCAGCAGCAAAGACTTTCGAATCCAAATTTGGTTTGCGGCATCGAGCCTTTCGTCGATAAAAACGCCGATATTGCCGTTCTGCGCTGGAAGCGCGATATCGGCAGGCAGCACAATTTTGGATTTTTCGCCACGACGTATAACTTCCCCGAAAGGCACAATCACACGTTTGGCTTTGACGGCAGGTTTCGTCTGAGCGAAAAGATCGTGACCGATTTTCACGTGACGGGAACTAACTCACGCCGCTTTTTTTACGATCCGAATCTCGATAGGGTTCTTTACCGAAACGGCAATGGTTTCGGCTATCGCGGATATCTCGAACGCGGCGGGCGAAACTTGTTTATGAGCTTTACGGCGACCGGACGCACTTCGGATTATCGAGCCGACGTCGGGTTTACAAGCCGCGTCGATACAAACTTTTTAGGTTCATTCGTTCGATATCAAACCGATTCGGACGCGAAAAAATCTATTATATTCAAACGCCTGTTCAATGAATCGAACGTTAGTTACGATTGGCGCGGACGAACGCAGCGGATTCAGTCAAACACGCAGGGAATGCTGGCGCTGCATCGCCAGACCTTTATCGGCGGGGGCTTTGAATACGGCTATGAGCGTGTCTTTGAGCACGAGTTTGGCGCGATAAGAAAGGCGAACCGCCCGGGGGCGTTTTTCGGCGACGACTCGGAGCGCTCTTCGCATCGAAAAGAGATATACGGCTTTATCGAAACGACGCCGGTCAAGCAGCTTTTCTTTCTCGGCGTTTTGAGCTACAACTTCGGAAGCCTTGATTACGATTTCGGCGCGGGACCGAAGTATCCGCGCGTTAGCGCGCCGTATCTGGCTTGGCAAGCGAGCTGCACGGTTAATCCAAATTGCGGACCGGCGCCGGCACTAGACCCTGGCGCGGGCGATCTGCTTTACATCGAATCCTCCGTCCGGTATCAGCCGACTTCAGCCCTGCAGATGCAGCTTAATTACACCCGTTCGAGGCTTACGCGAAACGACACAGAGCGTGTCGCTTTTGACGATAACATCGTCAGCATTCGCTCGACGTATCAGTTCACGCGCAGCGTGTTCGCGCGGCTCAGGCTCGACTATTCAAACATTTCGACGCGCGTTCGCCCGCAGTTGATCTTCGGCTGGACGCCGAGTCCGGGCAAGGCGTTTTACGTCGGCTACAACGACGATATGAATTACAACGGTTTTAATCCGTTCACGCGGCAATCCGAGCCTGGCTTTCGCAGCAACGGGCGGACGTTTTTCATAAAGATGTCTTACCTTATTAAAAAGAGCTTTTAAGTTAAATCATATCCGGTTTTTAAGGCAGGCTTTCCAAGCTTGCCTTTTATTTTTGTAGCTGGCTACAATCGGGGTATGAAAAAGTTCAGGATTCGGCTCGTTTTATTTAGTCTTCTTCTTTCACTTTTCCCGCTTTCCGCCGTTGGTCAAAAACCGCTTCCGGCAAAAATAATTCCGCCGTGGACGTGCGATCTTTTGGTCGTCGGCGGCACGGTCGTGACGATGAACGAACGCCGAAATGTGATCGAAGACGGCGCGGTCGCGATCAAAGACGGAAAAGTCGCGCTCGTCGGAATGCGTGCCGCTGTAACAAAAAATCTACGCTGTAAACAAACGATCAATGCCGCCGGGAAGATAGTCATTCCGGGTTTGATCAATACGCACACGCACGTTCCGATGTCGCTTTTTCGCGGTATTGCGGATGATCTCGATCTAAACGAATGGCTGACAAAATACATTTTTCCCGCGGAAGCTAAAAATGTGACGGAAGAGTTTGTCCGCGCCGGAACGCAGCTCGGTTTGGCGGAAATGATTCGCGGCGGCACGACGACTTACTGCGATATGTATTATTTTGAAGACGCGATCGCGGACGAAACTTTTCGCGCGGGAATGCGCGGCGTGCTTGGCGAGACGATAATCGATTTTCCCGTTGCGGACAACAAAACGCACGAAGAAGCGCTTGCTTATTCGGAAAAATACGTCAACAAATGGAAAAATAATCCGCTGATCGTTCCGGCGCTCGCGCCGCACGCGCCTTACACGGTTTCGACCGAACATCTGAAAGCCGTCCGCGCGCTGTCCGACAAAACCGGCGCTCCGATCGTCATACACGTTTCCGAGACGCGCAAGGAAGTTGAAGACAGCTTGGCAGATAAAAACAAGATGCTGCGACCATTTGAATATCTCGAAAAGATCGGATTTTTGAATGATCGGATGGTCGCCGCGCATACCGTTCATATCAACGACGCAGAGATCGATTTGCTAAAAAAATACGGCATCGGTTCGGCGCATTGCCCGCAGTCGAATATGAAATTGGCGTCCGGCGTTGCGCCGATTCCGCAGATGTTGGCGAAAGACGTCGCGGTCGGACTTGGAACCGACGGCGCTGCTTCGAACAACGATTTGAATATGTGGGAAGAAATGGATTCGGCGGCAAAACTTCACAAAGCTTTCAGCGGCGATCCGAAAGTCGTCACTGCAGAGCAGGCTTTTGAAATGGCGACGATCCGCGGTGCGCGCGCGCTTCATCTGGAAAATTTGATCGGCTCGATCGAAGCCGGAAAACGCGCCGACATCGTAATTGTCAATGCGAACGCGCTCAACCAAACGCCGTATTACGATATTTATTCGCTGCTCGTTTATGCGACAAAAGCCAGCGATGTGCGCACCGTTATTATCAATGGAAAGATGATCATGCTCGAGCGCCGTTTGCTCACGCTCAACGAAAATGTTATAAAGAAAAACGCAAACCTTTACCGACAAAAAATCATCCAGAGTTTATCGGGTAACTGAACGGGAGTTCTTACAAAACGCAGGTTTTTTGTTATTTTGAAAGGATAATTAAAGGTTATTTGTAGGTCGCAAGAAAGTGAGGCTTCTATTTGTTGTTCGCTTGACCTTTACGGAAAATTTAAGTCAATGCGCGCTTTTTCAGGCGCATTTATTCAAAACGGAGGACTGAAATGCCGCTAAATGTCAGAAGGTTTTTAGCTTGTTTTTTTCTAGGTTTATTTAGCTTTTTTACAATTTACGCCCAAACCTCAACCGAAGTGATGCGCGAGCGCGTGGCAAAAGCCAAAGCGTTTATCGCCGTCAGAAATTACAACGCCGCAATTTACGAACTCGAAAACATTCGCCGCGAAACGAGTGATGCCACGGTTAACAGCGTCATAAACGTTTTGTTGATGCACAGTTACATCGAGCAATGTGATTACAAACGCGCGCAGGATTTTCTCGCCGAGCTCGCAAAAAGCGCGAAACCGAACGCGAAAGCGGAATATTTCACCGTCGCCGCGCAGGTCATTAAAGGCGCGAAAAATCAACTCGAACGCTATCGGATGCTTGGCTTGAACGTCGGCGACCGCAATTTGCCGTCCGATGCGGCGAACGATATTGACCGTATGCGCCACACGCTTGAAACGGTCGTGGAGCAATCAAAAACGCTGGGCAAAGATAAAGCGCAAACCGCAAATGCGATGTCGCTGCTTGAAGAAGCGACGAATGCGCGAGCAAATCTGGCGAAGGATAATTTTGACGCGACGCGTTGGAAAAACGAAGCTGACGACGCGCGCGAAATGCTTGCGAATTCGCGAAGCGTCGTTCTCAACGCCGTGAACGACACGCCGACGACAGAAATCCTAAACCAGACCCTTGCGGCGAACATCCTGCCGAAGGAAACTCCGAAACAAACGATCCCGATTGCTGCAAATGAAACAAAACCTGTCCAAATAATTCCGATCGAAGACAAGAAAACGCAGCCAAGCGGACCGGTTTCGACGGAAATCGTCGCAAAAACAAAGATCGAGCCGCCCGTCGTAACCGAAACGCCAAAGCAGGAAACAAAGATCGAAAACAAACCCGAAACCGAAACCGCGGAGAAAAATGTTCGCACGCGGCTTGTTGAACCTGCTAAGGAAAACAAAACCGATGCCGCGGTGAATACTAATCCATTGGAAGTCGGATCCTTAATAGAATATGCGACACAAAAGGTCACGCCGGTTTATCCGAACGCGGCGCGAACGATGCGACAAACGGGCGTTGTAAAAGTCGAGGTAATGATCGATGAGAACGGTCTCGTTGCCGCGGTGCAAAAACTCAGCGGTCCTACGCTGCTCAGAAACGCGGCTGAAGATGCCGTAAAAAAATGGAGATTCAAGCCGTTCGTGCGCGACGGTCTGCCGGTGAAAGCGACCGGATTTGTTAGTTTTAATTTTAATTTGTAAGACGCAAGTTCCGTAGGAACGAAATATTTGTAGTTAAAAAAAGAGAAGTTATACGAGTTCCGTTGGAACGGCATAAAATGATGTCGTTCCGATGGAACTCATCGTTTTTATGACGCCGTTTCTACAAACATTGCGCTCCTACGGAGCTGTGTTGAATTTAGATAATTCCACCGATACTATCGAATAAAGAACTCGTTACATCAAAACAACGATCATCAAAAATGCGTTTCACGCGGAGATTTTACCGATGAGAATATTTCTAATTTTGGCTTTTGTCTGGATATCAGCCGTGACAAGTACTTTCGCGCAAACTCCAACGCTCGAACCCGGCGTTTCGCAAACGCTCGCAAAATGGCGCGCGGCGCATTATTCGGATGTGCGTTATAAATTGAACATCACGCTCGAAAAAGGCGCGCCGACGCTGAAAGGTACCATCGAGATTCGCGTCAAATTGTCAGAACCGCCTGCGTTAGCGGGCGGGTCAACCGTCATTCTTGATTGGCGTAAAATCAAAGGCAAGGAAGATTTATTCACGATTTCAAATGTTTCGATAAACGACAAAGTAGTATCGTTAAACCCGCCCGCTAACGCAGGCGGTTCTGACTTGCGGTATGAAGAAATCAACGAGCATCTTGTTTTCAAAGATGGCGTAAAGATCGGCGAAAATGTTATCAAACTCGATTTTACTTCACCGATTGCGACAAGCGGCGCGGCGGTAACGCGCTATGTTGACAAGGAAGACGGCGCGGAATACGTCTATTCGCTGTTCGTCCCGTCGGACGCAAGCACGGCGTTTCCCGTCTTTGACCAGCCGGATTTGAAGGCGCGGTTTCAGTTAAATGTTATTGCGCCGAAAGAATGGAACATAATTTCGAATACAGTTAGCGAAGAAAACTTAACTCTCAAAGAGAAAGGTGTCGGATTCAATGGCGCAAAAAATTACATAGCAGAACAAGTTATTAGTTTTGAAGAAACAAAACCGATTAGCACTTACGTTTTCGCATTTGCGGCAGGAGATTTTAGAATCTTTATTGATGAACAATCAATGAAATCATTTAACAAAAATGCGACAACAGAATTTCGTTTATTTGTTAGAAAATCTCAATTAAAAAAAGCTGACACAATAGCAAAGGAAGTCTTTCGATTAAACCGCGAAGGCGTGAAGTTTCTTGAAGATTGGTTTGATTACAAATTCCCGTTTCCGAAATACGATCTGGTTTTGATTCCCGAATTTCCGTTCGGCGGGATGGAACACGCGGGCGCGACTTTT